>CANQUA010000006.1 GCA_947626915.1 uncultured Lachnospiraceae bacterium | reverse complement strand
GCATCCTGGCCCCGGTCAATCAGATCTGGGAAAATTATTCCCAGGAATCGACGAAAGAATTCTATACCACCGGCTACGGCTCGGTCATGCTCCGCGACCGGATGGAGGACGGAAATGTGTACTGGCTGTCGCCTTTGACCATCGGCGATTACGACGGCCGGGTAACGGGAAGCGTAAAGGGCGTGATGATCCGGAAAGACTGGCTGAACAAGCTGAACCTGCCGGTGCCTAAGACGACGGACGAGCTCTATGACGCGCTTCTGGCGTTCCAGACCAATGACGTCAACGAAAACGGACTGGCGGACGAAGTGGCGAGAGCCGGACTGGGCAGCTTCAACAACGGCATCGCGCAGTTCTTCGGCCTGGGAACCGACCTGGTATGCTTTGAGGATTATGATTCCGACACGATGACTTCTCCGTGGTACATGGACGGCGTCAAGGATTATATTCTGTATATGAAGCGGCTGTATGAGGCGGGGCTTCTGGACATGGCGGAGTCCGGCAATCCGACGAAGGTTGAGAACCGGCTGGCTCTTTTTACTTCCTGGTGGACCGAGACATGGGAGGAGCCTACCGTGCTGATCCCGGAGGGAGCGGATCCGGTCATTTATGTGGGAATCTCCTGCGATTCCGAGACAGGCGTTGAGCCGGTGATCCCGATACAGGACGGTATTCAGAAGAATTCCAACTACCAGATCGCAGTGACCACCCAGGCGAATCAGGAAGCGGTCGGACGGCTTTTGGATTATCTTACCAGCGAGGAGTACAGCACGCTGACCGAGGTCGGCATTGAAGGCTATACCTATGAGGTGGTAAACGGAGAAAAGAGGAAGATCCTTGACAGCGACATCAGCGAAGTGCAGATCATGTCGGTGCTTCCGGCTCTGTGGACGAACAACGCGATTCTGCCCAGACTGGAGATCGCGGACCGGAAAGGCGGACTGGATCCTCTGAAGGAGACCTGGCCCGACAAAGAAGAGCCCGTGCGCGACCTGTTTGAGAATTACGACCAGTATGCGCTTACAAGGCTCTCCGTCTCGGATGAGCTGGGAGTGGCTACGGAAGAAGAGACTCAGAGAAGCAGCGACATCAAGGCGGATCTGGATACCTACTATTCCGAACTTCTGACGAAGCTGATCATGGGACAGCAGTCCATAGACGACTGGGACAGCTACATCGCGGATATGAAGGATCTGGGCCTGGATGAACTGATCGAGATCTATCAGGCCCGCTATGACCGCACGAAATAAAGAGCAGTTTCATTAAGTCAGACAGCAGCCGAATACGAACAAGGCGTCACCGGCGCCTTGTTCGCATACTGACGTAAAAGGACGGCCCGGCAGGCGGAATGTGCGCCGGCCGGGCCGCGCCGGAAAAAGCGATAGAACAAAAAAGCAGATGAAAGCGAAGGGTGATCATGCTGAACTATTTTAAGGATCGGTTCTTCCGAAATACATTCCTGATCTACATGTCTGTCTTCGCAGTTCTCCTGCTGGTTCTGTGTCTGGTCTTTGGGTATCAGGAGGCGGCGCAGAGAAGGGAGAAAGAATTTAATGAAGCGCAGGCGTCGGCCCAGCTGATGGCGCAGTCGATCGACGATCGGTTCAGCACCATAGAGATGGTGGCCACGTACATTGATTCCGCCAGATGGTCTCCGTATCTGTCTTCGGAATCGGATATCTTGAATTCAAAGCTGGATTATTTTGACAGAAAAGAAATACATAAGGAGCTGGGGGTCTTTAATGATGTGTTGCGGATCGCCCGGTCTACGGCCATTCTGCTTCCAAGGAGAGATCTTGCCGTGGACCGGGTGGATTTCCGCCGGATGGAAAACTATTTTCAGTGGATCGGGCTGGATCCGGAGTTTCTGGAGACGATTCAGGAGCAGCTGAAGGACAATTACAGTTCCCAGGTGCTGCTTTCGCCCAGAAGCGGGGAAGGGGACAGCTGGGATTTCTGCATTCTGCGGCAGATCGACTATGACACCGCCTCCAGGATGATCCTCTTCGTGCTGGTGGACGCGAAGCAGTTCGATAAATTTATCGGTTCCAATCTGGTATATTCCCGGAAGTTTCAGATCTGTCAGGACGGTCAGGTGGTCTACGCTTATGAGAGGGAGGATGCGCCGGAGGGTGACTTGCTGGATATTGCGATTCCTTCTTCCCTGTATCGGTGGGATTATCTGTTTTCCGTCAGGATGAGCCCGAGTCCGGAGATATTCCAGAATTTAGGCATCGTCGCGCTGGGGCTGTTTTTGTACGCCGCCGCCGTGGTGTCGCTGGCCTATCTGCTCTGCCGGCTCACGTACCGGCCGGTCGCCGTTTTGATGGAGCGGCTGGGTATGAACGTCCGGGAGCAGTTCTGGGGTCTGCGGGAAGTGGAGAATGTGTTCGTCGACATGCGGAACCAGAAAGAGGGCATGGAAGAGCTGGCGAACCAGTATTACCGGATCGGTCAGGACAGTTTTTACGCCAGCCTTTTGAACGGTACGTTCGATGAGGAAAACGTGGATGAATACGTCCAGAAATTCCATACGGAGCTGAAGCAGGATATGAGTTATCAGGTGATGGCTTTTTCGGGTATCCGGCCCGACAGCGGAGAGTATAAGAAGTTCGAGGAATATGTGCTGAAGCTGCAGGTGGAATGTTACCGCGAGGGGATCATTGTCCTGACCTCTTTCATGGAAGGGTGTATGCTTTTGATCATGGCGGCGGAGGGCGGCGCGCAGAAGCTTTCGGAGCAGACGGACCGGATCCAAAAGTCGGTGGACGAATGGTCATCCTTTTTGGACGTGCGTCTGTTTGCCGGCGGGGTACATGAAGGATTTAAAGGGATCCACCGCTCTTACCGGGAGGTAAAGGAGCATATGCGCGGGGACCGGCTGGAGCAGGGCCAGACCGCCTATTATTATCCGTTCGATATGGAGCTGAAGCTGATCAAAAGTCTCCGGGGCGGGAGCTTCGCGGAGGTGGAGCAGGTGATCGGCGAGGTGAAGGAGGAGAACCGTCAGAGAAATATCACGGCAGAGATGGAGTACAAGGTGACGGGATTGATTTATGAAACCCTGTACCGTTACGCCCTGGACTTTGAACTGGAATGGAAAGGAAGCGTGTCGGAACGGCAGCGTCTGATGGACGCGGGCGATCCGGAGGGCCTGTGGAGACTGATCACGCAGCGCCTTCGGGAAATCGAGGACGCCTACCACGGCCGCAGCCGCTTTGTGACCGTGGGAGGACGGCTGGTCCGCTACGTGGAGGAGCATTTTGCCTCGTCTTCCCTGTCGCAGCAGGAGATCGCGGATCATTTCGGCATTTCCAGGCCGATGGTTTCGAAGATCTTTAAAGAGACCGTCAATATGAATTTTGTCGACTACCTGCAGATGCTGCGGATAGAAACGGCGAAAAACCGCATCGACGAGGGGGATTACGATATGATCCATGTAGCCCGCCAGTGCGGTTATGAGAATGAGACGACGTTTCGGAGAGTGTTTGTGAAATATGTAGGCGTGACGCCGCAGAAATATATTAATATGAAGAAAATGTGAGACCATGCGGGCGCGTGAGGCTCTGCGCTTGCGGCAGGTTTTGGGTCCGCATGGTATGAGTACGGAATTGCAGGAGGGAAAGCGAGTATGGATATCGCGGAAAAGGTCAGAGAGAAAAAGGTGCTGCTTGCGGCCCACAGAGGCGCAAGCGGAGGGAATATACCGTGCAATTCGCTGCAGGCGTTTCAGATCGCCTGGCGGCTGGGCGCGGATATCGTGGAACTGGACGTGGAACGGAGCAGGGACGGGGAGCTGTATATCCAGCACCCGGGTATGGAGAAGGTGCATCTGCGGATGAAAGATTCCATTAAACGTTATGAGTCTTCATTCGTGGATCAGCTGTATTTGTCCAACTGCGACCTGGCGGCTACGGAGTGGCACATTGTCCGTCTGGAGGCTGCGCTGGCGTTCCTGAAGGGGAAATGTATCGTGGCGATCGATAAATTTGCGGGCAATCCCGAGCAGATCGCGCGGCTGGTCCGAAAACTGGGGATGCAGAAGCAGGTGCTGGTGAAAACGCCGGACCGGCCGGAGTGCGTGGACGCGGTCGAGACCTACGCGCCGGATCTGCCGTTCATGCCGATCGTGAAGCGGGAGGACCGGCTGTTTGAGACGATGGCGGACCGCAATATCAATTATCTGGGTTCGGAGGTGGTCTTTGATTCGGAGGACGCGCCTGTGGCCGGCCGGGAATATATTGAACGGATGCACCGGATGGGGAAGCTGATCTGGAGCAACGGGATTCTGTATGATTACAGAGAGCCTCTTTCCGCGGGACACAGCGACGACGTTTCCATGCTGGAGGATCCGGAAAAAGGCTGGGGCTGGCTGGCAGACCGGGACTATGATATCATCCAGACGGATTTCCTGCTTCCATGCAGGCAGTTTTTGGAGAGCACGGGGCGGCGCAGAGGCGCCTGAGGAAAACAGAGCGGGGCAGGTCCGGGGAAAGGGACGCGGAAGGCTTCATTTTGGGAAAACCTTTTGGGGAAAACCGGCGATAACGCGGCGCGGCCGGGAAGAACCGGCCCCGGAACGGATTGGCAGAATAAAGGAAAGGCGGAAAAGAAGCGAATGGGCGCGGAGGCGGAACAGAAGAAAGAAGAGAGATGGAAGACAGCAGAGGAACGGCTGCGGGAGATGACGTTCGAAGAAAAAGCGCTTTTGCTGACGGGCGGAGACCGGATGAGTACCTGCGCGATCAAACGGCTGGGGATCCCCGGCGTGCGGATGGCCGACGGTCCCCACGGGGTCCGGGCGGAAACGGAGCAGAACTGCACGTCCTTCCCGAATCTCTGCAATGCGGGCGCTTCCTGGGACGAAGAACTGGTCTGCGAGCTGGGGAAAGCCCTGGCGGAGGAATGTATCGAGCGGGGGATCGGTCTGCTTCTGGCGCCGGGCATCAATATAAAACGGCACATTCTCTGCGGGCGCAATTTCGAGTATTTTTCCGAGGACCCGCTGCTGGCCGGAAAATTGGGGGCCGCTTATATCCGCGGCCTGCAGTCTCTGGGCATCGGCGCCAGCTTAAAACATTTTGCCTGCAATAATCAGGAGGAGAACCGGCTCCATGTAAGCGTGGAGGCAGATCTGCGCACGCTCCGGGAGATTTATCTGAAGGGCTTCGAGATCGCGGTGAAGGAAGGAAAGCCGGCCAGCGTCATGTGCGCCTACAACCGGCTGCATTCGATCTGGTGCTCGGAGAACCGGTACCTGCTGACCGAGGTTTTGCGGGAGGAATGGGGCTGCGAGGGCTTCGTGGTATCGGATTGGGGCGCGGTTCATGACATGGGCCGTGCGGTTTCGGCCGGTCTGGATCTGCAGATGCCGAAAAACGCAGGGATCGTCCGGGACCTGCGGAGGGCCCTGGAACAGGGGACGGTGTCGATGGAGGAGATCGACCGGGCGGTTCTGAGAATCCTGCGGTTCGTCTGCGGAGAAAAGCCGCAAAAACGGCCCTATGACCGCGAAAAGCAGCATAGGATCGCCAGAGAAACGGCGGCGGCCGGTATGGTTCTGATGAAAAATGAGGACGGGACGCTGCCGGTCACCGCAGAAAAATATCACAGGATTGCGGTGATCGGGGAATTTGCGGACCGTCCGCTGACCGGCGGCCAGGGCAGCGCGGAGGTGTATCCGCAGCCGGAATACATAGAGAGCCCTCTCGCGGAGCTGAAAAAGGCGCTGGGAGACGGCGTGGAGATCCGGTATCGGGAAAGCTACAAAAAAGGGGAATACTCAGATACCATGCTGTGGCCCAAGCAGGGAGAATTCCTGAACTTTATCCGGGATTCGGAGCTGGTGCTTATGTTTATCGGCTCGATGGTTTCGGAAGATACGGAATGTTTCGACCGGCGCACGGCCCGTTTCAACCCCAATTATGAGCGGCTGATCGAAACGGCCTGCGGCGCGGGGAAAAAGGTCGTGGTTGTTATGCAGACCGGCGGCGCCATGGTTCTGGGCGGCTGGCATAAGAAGGTGAACGCGCTGGTCCAGATGTGGCTGGCGGGCGAAGGGGCAGGCGGAGCGGTTGCGGATGTCCTGACGGGGCGGGTGAACCCGTCCGGAAAGCTGCCGGAGACCTTTCCAAACCGGATGCGCACAGATCTGGATTATCCGGGGAGCGGAAATGTGGTTGAGTACCGGGAAAAGGAGGCCGTAGGCTACCGCTATTACGACCGGCACCCGGAGGAGATCGATTATCCGTTCGGGCACGGGCTTTCTTATACCAGGTTTGAATACGGCCGGCTGGAGACGGAGATAGCGGGAAATACAGTGGAAGTAAGCCTGACGCTGCGCAATGCCGGAGAGCGGGACGGGGCCGAGGTGGTCCAGATTTATGTGGGAAGCCGCGGTACGGGCCGGAGCAGGGCCGAAAAGGAGCTGAAAGCGTTCCGGAAAGTCCGGCTGCGCGCGGGTGAAACCGCAGCCGTGCGTTTTACGCTGGACCGCGACGCGTTCTCTTATTATAACGTACTGCTTCGAAAATGGGTGGTTGAGGGCGGGGAGTATGTAATCAGCGCGGCCTCCTCTTCGCGGGACATACGGGCGCAGAGCCGCGTCTGTCTGATGGGCGACGCGCTCTACACCCAGGCAGGAACAGGGCGGGACATGGTGGGATAACCGGCCCTTATTCAGCTGCCGCCAGCTCATCCAGCGAGGCGAAGCGGTAGCCCATTTCCTCCCATCTGGTCAGCAGCTCGTCGAGGATTTCCCCGTTGGTCTTCGACGTGCTGTGGAGCAGGACGACCGCGCCGGGGTGGATGCGGCCCAGCAGCTTTTCAAACGCTTCCTCGTGGGAAGGCTGTTTGTCCTGGTACCAGTCCACGTAGGCCAGGCTCCAGAAAAACGTCTTGTAGCCCATTTCTTTTGCCATTTTCAGATTGCTCTCGCTGTATTTCCCCTGGGGCGGCCGGTAATATTTCTTCATGGCCTGCCCGGTCGTCTCTTCAAACAACGTTTCCAGATCGTTCAGTTCCTTTTCAAAACTTTCCTTCGTAGAGATTTTGGACATATCCGGATGATGGTAGGTGTGATTGCCGACGATGTGCCCCTCTGCGACCATGCGCTTCACCAGGTCGGGGCTGGTTTCCAGGTAATTGCCCACGAGGAAAAATGCCGCCGGGGCTTTGTGTTTCTGAAGGGCGTCCAGGATCGCTTCGGTGTTTCCGTTTTCGTAGCCGGCGTCGAAGGTCAGGTAGATCACTTTTTCATCGGTCTGGCGGGCGTAGAAAGCGTCGAACTGCTTCAGATAGTCGGCGGTAGCGTTGGCGACGGGCGGCTTGCCTTCCTCCTGGAAGCTTAAGCCCCAGCTGCCCTCTGAGGAAGCGGGCAGGGCGGCGCCTTCCTGGGCGGAAAGCGGATAACGTTCCGCCAGCCTCGCGGCCGTGTCTCCCATGCAGAAGCAGAGTACGGCCAGAAAAAACAGCTCCGCGCCGCGGCGGATGACGTGAGAAGGAGTATTCATAGAGAGCCTCATGAAGAGGGTTTGGTGATACATATGACGGAAAAAGAGAATCCATGACGGCGAATCCGGAAAGGACGCTGTAAAATTGCCTTCCGTGGAGCGGCAGGTGGATTTTACAGCGTCCTTTTTTTGCGGAACAAACGGAGGTTAAGCGAGCTTTGCCTGGCGGAACTGCGCCGGCGATATGCCGTATTTTTGCTTAAACGCTTTGCTCAGATGGAACTGGTCGCAGAAACCGAACGCGATCGCCAGTTCCTGCACGCTGATCAGCGGTTCCATTTCCAGCTGGAGCGCGATCATTTCCAGCTTCAGGTTTTTCTCGTAGGCGTAGAAAGGCATGCCTGTCTTTTTCCGCATGGCGTTGTTCAGCGTCTTTTCACTGATAAACAAAAGCTGGGCCATCTCCTGGGTCTGGAAGCGCCGGTGGGGCGAAGCGGTCAAAATCTCGATGGCCGAATTGGCGATCAGGATCAGATTATCCGGCGAGGAGGACTGCTGGGATTGTTCATTGGCCAGCTCCAGGATCAGAAGTTCGCAGAGGGCGGACAGACGTTCCGTTTTGTAGGAGGACGACGACCAGTAAACGGAAACGATCTCTTCAAAATAATATTTGGGGTTCTGCCGCCCCTGCATGCGCATCAGGGTCGGCAGCTTGAGGCTCGTGGGACAGCCGGGCCGGTCTCCCGGCAGACAGGTGACGTGGATGCAGAAGGTTTTCGTCCCTGCCATACAGGGGAGGCGGGTGTAATGGTGATTGCCCGCGGTCAGAAGGAGCACGTCCCCGCTGTTCAGTACATATTCGTGGTCGTTTTCCGTGATCGCCCAGTTTCCGTCGATCAGATAGATGAAATCATGGAACTGGAGCGTGCGGTCGATATAGCGTTCAGCAGTCGGAATTTTGTAATAATGGGCGTTTGCCGCAACAATGGAATGGCGGGCCGCCAGATCAAGATAAATGGACATAATGGATTTCCCCTTTTTTACATGTTATTTGCTGTTTTATATATGTACGAAGCAATCGTGGAAAGAGTATAATAAATTACGAAAAAAGAAATGTTTTGGCGCTCCTGAATGAATCTTTCCAAATTATTCCACTTTAGCGCCACAATTATTTCTGTTACCAATATAGCATAATTTGCCTGTGGTTTCAAGTGCTCCGGGCGGAAAATTACAGGCCGGAAAGGAGGAAGCAAAGCTTTGAAAATCCGGATTACAGCCCTGAAATATGCGGAATCCGTGCTGCCGCTTTCCTGGGTATTTCGCGGAGAAAGCAAGGAAAAAACTGCAAATATTTCATTTATCATTTATCTGATCGAGACGGGGAGCCGGGTGATCCTGGCGGACGCGGGCTGCGAGACGATGCCGGGATTTGACATGCGCAATTTCTGTAGTCCCCTTCTGCCGCTTGCGGAATGCGGCTATGCTCCGGAGGACGTGACCGACGTGGCGGTTACCCATGCCCATCACGACCACATCGAAGCGGTCAGATACTTTAAAAACGCGATTATACATATTCAGGAAGAGGAATGGAAAGCAGGGAAACGCTATATTCCGGATGATTTCAGGGCGGACTGTTTTGAGCGGGAGCGCGTTCTGGACGATGGCGTCCGGATGCTGCGGATCGGCGGACATTCGAAAGGTTCCTGCGTCGTCGAGATCGAAGCCGGGGACAAAACCTTCGTCGTCGCCGGGGACGAGTGCTATCTGAGAGCTTGCCTGGAAAAGCAGATCCCAACCGGCAGGTCCTGCGACCCGGAAAAGAGCGAAGAATTTATCAGGAAGTACCGCGATGCGAAGTACGAGGTGCTGCTCTGCCATGACCCGGAGGTGCTGCCGGGGAGGAATGGGGTACTCAGGATTCTTTAGGCCGGCGCCTGCGGCAGCCGGGAACGGAACCGCGGCGGCGAAAACGAAACGGCGGAGGGATGCCCGAACAGGCAGGATATTCGATATTTGGTGAAAACGAAGGAGGACGACGGATATGGATTTTACGGGAAAACATGCGATTGTAACCGGAGCGGCGAGAGGGATCGGCCTGGCGACGGTCAGGCTTCTGGCGGAAAACGGGGCGGAAGTATTGATGGCGGACGTCAACGCCGAAGCGCTGGAAAAAGCGAAAGAATCGCTGGGCGGACTTTCGCCGAAAGTTCTCACATTTGAATGTGACGTAAGCGATGAAGAGAGAGTAAAGCAGGCGGCGGAGTTCGCCGTGGCCCGGTTTGGAAAAGTAGAAATCCTGATCAATAACGCCGGAATTTTCCGGGAGGGCTGGGGCCTGTTTGAGAATTCACAGAGCAGCACCTGGAAGAAAAAGATAGACGTTAATATTCTGGGAACGCTCTATTTTACGCGGGCAGTGCTGGGACATATGCTGGAAAACGGTTACGGGAAGATCGTCAATCTGGCTTCCGTTGTGGCTGTATACGGCAAGGCGTACATGGTAGATTATTCCATGACAAAAGGAGCGATTGTTTCGTTTACCAAGGCGCTGGCGAAAGAAGTAACGGGCCGTGGCGTATATGTCAACGCGGTATCGCCGGGAAGCATCGACGCGGTAGAAACGGCCAATCCGGGACTATCCTTTATGGGACGCTCCGGCCTGTATGAGGAATGCGCACAGCTGATTTGTTTCCTGGCCAGCGACGACGCTTCCTATATCGCCGGGCAGAATTACCAGATCGACGGACTCAGAAAACAGATGTGACAGAGGGCACTTGCTGGCCAGAGACAGAACATGAACGGAAAGAGGGGATCAAGTATGAGACCAGCCATGAAACCGACATTCCTCACGTATCAGAAACCGCTTCTGACCTCTATGATTCTGAGGGAAACGCCGGAGGAATGCATTAATTTAATCATGAATTCTCTCTATGACGGCGCGGAAGCGTTTGGCTTCCAGCTGGAGTATCTGAAGCGTGAATACAGAACGCCGGATACGTTGAAAAAGATATTTTCCTACTGCGATAACCGGCCGATTTACATCACCAGCTACCGCGGCATGGCCAGCAGAGGCTATACGGATGAAGAATGCGTCGAATATCTTTTGATGGGGCTGGAAGCAGGGGCCGCGCTCTGCGACGTTATGGGAGATTTGTATCATCAGGACGCGCACGACATGACTTATGATCCGGAGGCAGTGAAAAAGCAGAAGGCTCTGATCGCCAGGATTCATGACAGCGGGGGAGAGGTGCTGATGTCCTCTCATATCCGCGCCTATTTTGACGAGGAACAGGTGGTTGCAACCGCAAAAGAGCATCAGGCCAGGGGAGCGGATATTGCGAAAATCGTCAATCACGCCCAGACGGAAGAGCAGCTGATGCAGAATCTGCACATGGCCTATCGCCTGAAGCAGGAGCTGGATATCCATTATCTGCTTCTGGCGAATGGCCCATACTGCCGGCTGCTGAGGCAGATCGGCCCGGAACTGGGAGTCTGTATGTATCTCTGCGTGCAGCATTACGGGCCGGGGGATTCCAAGGAACAGCCGAACCTTAAGGCTTTGAAAATTATGAGGGATCATATGGCGTGAGAGGAAGTTTTAGGGTAACCGGAAAAGGGGAAAAAAGTGAAAGCAATACTGATTGGAAAGAATAAAGAACTTTTATGGAGTGAGGTGCCGGACCCGGTAACCGGGGCGGAGGATGTACTGGTAAAAATAGAAGCGGCGGCTCTTAACCGGGCGGATCTGATGCAGAGGGACGGCGATTATCCTCCGCCTCCCGGATGTCCGGAATGGATGGGGCTGGAAATAGCCGGAACCATCGTACAGATCGGAAACGATGTACCTGCGGAATCCGGCTGGAAGATCGGGGATAAGGTCTGCGCCCTGCTCGGAGGAGGCGGATATGCCCAGTACGTGAACGTACGGTACGATATGTTGATGCCGGTTCCCCGAAACTGTACAATGATCGAGGCTGCGGCCATGCCGGAAGCCTTTGCCACGGCGTATTTGAATTTATTTATGGAAGGGCGGATCCGGCCGGGGGACACGCTTCTGATGAACGCCGGCGCCAGCGGTCTGGCCAGCGTGATCATTCCGATGGCGAAAGCCTTTGGCATACGGGTGATCACGACGGTGCTCTCGGATGAGATCGCGGCGTCCATCCGCCATCTGAAAGCGGATCTGGTTGTCAATACCTCCGCCAGAGATATCGCGGAGGTTCTGAAGGCGGAAGAAGAAAAAGGCCGCCCTGTGGATGTGGCAATCGACTGCCTGGGCGGAGAGATGATGGGCCGGTGCCTTCCCTATGTCAGGTACGGGGCCCGTTGGATCATGATCGCGGCATTGGCCGGACAGGAAACAAAGATCGATTTGAAAAATATTTACGTGAAAAATATCCGGATCATCGGGAGTACCCTGCGTTCCCGCACACCTTCCGTCAAAGCGCAGATTCTGGCGAAGCTGGTTGAAGATGTGTGGCCGAAGGTGGAGAGCGGTGAGATACGTCCGACCATCTATCGGGTGCTGCCGATTACGGAGGCGGAGGCGGCCCATGAGATCCTGAAACGGGGGGAGAATGTGGGCAAGGTGGTTTTGCGCGTAGGTGCTGCATAATCGTTTTCCGGTCAGGCAGAGACGCGGGAACAGCGTAAACAGGTCCGTCCATCGGCGGGCATAAGGACCGCATATAAAAAAGAATGTCAGAATGATTTTCCCGCAGGGAATCAGATACAGGAACTATTTATTTTATTCAGGAGGAGGAAAAATGATGAAGAAACAGAGAAAACAATGGCTGGCTGGAACTGCGGCTGCGATTTTGGCCGCCTCTCTTCTGGGGGGGTGCGGCGGCAGCGGCGGAAATTCTACAACAGCCGCGACGACAGCGGCGACGACCGCAGCTGCGACGACAGCGGCTGCCACGACGGCTGCTGCGGGGACGGCTGCATCCGAAGAGACACAGGCGGCGGAATCCGATCTGGCTGCCCGTATCCGCGGCAATACAAATCCGTCAGCGGAGGAGATCGCCCTGGTAAACACGACGCTGGACGATTCGTATCTTGGGGACTTTTATGGGCTGGGGAGCGATTATTCGGCTTACGACGGACGATTCGACGGGGTGACGCTGGACATCTGGATGCCAAGTTTGTATGGTACAGCTGACATTTATCCGGATTTAAGCCAGCATCCTGTATTTAAGCAGGTATCAGAGCTGACGGGGATCAAGCTGAATTTCATCACGCCTACAGTGGGTGAAGAAGCAACAGAATTTAATCTCATGATCAGCGGCGGCGAGCTGCCGGATATTATCATGAGGTATAATACTTATTACACGGGAGGGCTGCCTGCGGCCTACGAGGATGGTTTGATCATAGACCTGGCAGAGTATGAGCAGTATCTGCCGAATTACATGAAATTTCTTAATGACAGTGCTAACAGCGAGGCCATGAAGGTTGAATCGGTAAACGACGAGCACCAGCGGCTGGCGATCAGTGTACTGAATACGGGAGTTGCAGGAGTTCCTTATGGCTTATGCATTAGAGAGGAGGCAATGGAAAGGACCGGATGGACAGAAGTCCCTGAAACGATTGACGAGTGGCATGACTTCCTGACAGATTGTAAAAATGCCGGCTACAGCGCGCCTCTTACGTTTGCCTGTTCAGATGGTTTTATCAGCAATGGTTTTTCTTGCTTTGCAAGCGCCTACGGTGTTTACAGCGGCCTTTTTGTAGACGATAACAACAAAATAGCGTATGGCCCGATACAGGAGGGGTTGGAAGGCTACCTGGAGACGATGAGCCAATGGTATAAAGAAGGGCTGATCGATCAGGATTTTGCAACCGGCGATTCAACGCACAGAACCTCTTTGATAACCTCTGCAGACGGAAGCGCGGTTATTCATAATTCACCGTCTACGATTGCAAAGGCAGTGAAAGGCGAGATTGGCAAAGATGTCATTGCCGCTCCTTATCCCGTGTTGAATAAAGGAGATCAGACGGCAGTTGACTATTATCCGAACTGGGTGTCTACGGGCACTTATACATCCATTACAACACAGTGCGATAATATCGAAGCAGCGCTGGCATTTTTGGATTTCGGCTATTCCAAAAAAGGCTGGGAGCTTTATGGTTTGGGTTCCTATGGGGATATACATCTGATCGATGAGAATGGAAAGCCGTATTATCCGGATGATAGTCTGGTGTATACAGATGAGGAGATTGTGCAAAACGGTGGAAACTATTCTTTGTCAAAGTACAGGCTGCACTGGTTTACGGGCGCGTATTGGGAGGTAGACAGCAGCCCGACAGGGACCAAAAATCCTCAGCTGTATGAAATCCTGGGCGACTGGACATGGGACAGCAAACGGGTGGGATTGCCGCCGGTTTCTCTGACACCTGAAGAGTCTGCGTCAATTGTGGATATTTCGAATAACATCAAGACGGCAAAAAGCGAGTATTTGATGAAGATTATTATGGGGCAGCTTCCGGTTTCAGCTGCGGAAGAGTATCGTCAGACGGTTAAGGAAATGGGAGTTGATCAATACGTGGCCGTATATCAGGCTGCATATGACAGATTCCTGACAAGATAAGCAGCTGTTTCATTAGGCTTTATATTTGCGACTCGCCCATATGCAGAGCTTTCTGAATTCTGCATATGGGCGGAAAGGAGAACAGGTTGAGTAAAAAGAAAAAACAGACAGTCCTGTTGGAGTATCAGCAGCCTTTTTGGACAAGGGTTAAGAAAGATCTAAGGAGAAATTGGTTTGCTTATTTTGTATTTATTCCGGTACTTATATGGTACATTGTCTTTCATTATCTTCCGATGTATGGAGTATTGATTGCGTTCAAGGATTTCAAGCCGCTTCTGGGATTTGCACGGAGCAAATGGGTGGGTCTTAAAAATTTCGTGGATTTTTTCAGCAATCCTTATTTGTTCCGGCTTGTAAAGAACACTCTGATGCTGAATCTCTGGAGTTTGGTTCTGGGCTTTCCGGCCCCCATCATCCTGGCGCTTCTGATGAACGAAGTGAGGAACGCAGCTTTTAAGCGAACCGTGCAGACGATCACGTACATGCCGCATTTTGTTTCGTTGGTGGTGGCCTGCGGCATCATCCGTCTGTTTGTTGCTTCCGGCGGTCCTATAAACCAGATTGTAAATTTCTTCACGGGAACAGAACACAGTTCGCTTTTGAATTATGCGAGTATGTACCGGCCCATTTATGTTTTATCAGGAATCTGGCAGGGCATAGGATGGGGCTCCATCATCTATCTGTCGGCCATGGCTTCCGTGGATCCGCAGCTGTATGAAGCGGCAGAGATTGACGGCGGAGGCCGTCTGGTGAAAATGTGGCATATTACAATTCCGTCGATTCTGCCTACGATCATGATCCTGCTGATCCGGGATTTGGGCGGACTGCTGTCGTCCGGTTATCAGAAGGCGATTCTTTTATACAATTCGATGACGTATGAAACCGCCGATACGATCGCCACTTATGTTTACCGGCGGGGACTCCAGCAGGGAAACTACAGTTTTTCGGCGGCTGTGGGTCTGTCCAGTGCCGTAATTAATTTTGTTCTGCTGTATATCTCTAATAAAGTTTCAAAGAAACTTACCGAGACGAGCTTATTCTGAGGAGGTACACATAATGAGAGGACAAAATATACGACGTGTCGGGAGATGGACGCCATCCAATATTATATTCTGCATCATTAACTATGCAGTTCTTGGCTTTTTGACGTTGTTGTGTTTATATCCCATTTTATATATTATATTTGCGTCATTCAGTGATCCGGAACGTTTGATTGCGCATGAGGGGCTTCTATTTAAATCGTTAGGTTTTACTTTGCGCGGTTATGCGATTACTTTTAAGGATAGTTCCATTCTGATTGGTTACCGGAATACACTTATATATGTGGTCCTGGGAACAGCGCTGAACATGATTATGACCATTATGGGCGCGTTTACATTGTCGCGCTCGGGGCTGATGTTCAAAAAGGTATTGATGATGGTCATTATTGTTACCATGTTTTTCGGAGGGGGTCTGATACCATGGTATTTGCTGATGAGACAGCTGAAGCTGTATAACAACATCTGGGCAATGATCCTGCCGGGGGCGATCGGTACCTGGGATATGATTATTTTGAGAACAGGCTTTCAGTCGGTTCCCCGGGATCTGGAAGAAGCTGCGATCATAGATGGCGGGTCACAATTTACGATCCTGAAAGAAGTGATTCTTCCGCTTTCAAAACCAGTTTTAGCGGTTATTTTGCTTTACTATCTGGTAGGGCATTGGAATTCCTGGTTTAATGCGATGGTGTTGCTGGATAAACGAGAGATGTATCCGCTTCAGCTTTTCCTGAGAGAGATATTGGTTAGCAACAGTAGTTCTCAGACGGCAGTTGTCGAATCCGCGGAACTCAGCGAAGTAGAAGCTTACCGGGAACTGGTGAAATACTGCGTTATTGTGGTAGCGACCGCACCCATTCTGTGTATTTATCCGTTCATTCAGAAGTACTTTGTGAGAGGCGTGTTTGTGGGCTCGCTGAAAGGATAGAGAGGATGGGGAAGACAGTGAAGAAAAGGCACTGCAGGAAAATGAGGACAGCTTTTTGTCTGATGCTGGCGCTGTCCGTGTTCCTGGCGGCGTGCGGAAAAAATCCCGGCAGCCCGGAAACGGAAGCTTCCGGTACATCGGCATCCGGCCCGGAAAGCTCTGCCGGAAAGGCGGACAGCGGGACGGAAGACGCGGAGGGGAACGGGACGCCTGCCGGGACGGCGGAAAACGGGTCTGTTTCCGCGCCGGATGCGCCGTCGGAAAGCACACCGGAAATATCCCCGTCCGGTTCCGGAACTTCCGGTGCATCCGACCCGGCCGTCCGCTCCGGCGTGGTATATGTGGCGGCGGGCGGAACCGGGGACGGCAGCCGCGGCCAGCCACTTGGCAGTCTGGAAGCTGCTTTTGAAAAACTGGACGGCGGCGGGGACATTATCATTGACGGCGAATACACGGCGGCGGATTTTACCGAACCGGTGCACGCGGAACCGGTCCGCTACCGCGGCGGCAGCCTGACGCTGGAGGGGAAATTTACGCTGGGAGGCGACGCCTCTTTTGAACGGATTACGCTGGGCGGTCATGCGGTAATATGTGCCGGCACGCATGAGGCGGTATTTGCCCGGTCGTGCGTGTCAGACGGTACGCTTTCGCTCGAGGGCGGAAATCTGACAGTAGCGGGCGGGGACTTTGCGTCGGCATCTGGCAGCCGGATTCGGCTGGACGGCGGGAGCGTTGCAGCCCTTACCCTCAGCGGAGACACGGTGACCGCGGAAATAAACGGCGGAACGCTCGGCGATATGACGGTGCAAGATGCGGCGGACCGTTTTCAGATGATGCTTGGCGGCGGCAGTATCGGAGATTTGTCCATTCAGGACTGCGGTTCCTCGGAGCTGGTTTCCCTGCCGCTGGCGGATGAGGCGCTTGTCCTGCGGCTGGCGGAGAAATTTGCGACGGTCAGGAGACAGTCGGAGGTATACGTATGCGATGGAGGAAGCGGCGGAGGGTTTTCCCCTGAGAGTGCTGCGGCCGGGCTGGAGGAGGCGTATGCCCTGCTGCCGGAGGGCGGCACGATTGTTCTCTGCGGCCCGGTGAGCCTGCCGAGGATCGCGAATCTGCCGGCTTCGGAGGGGAGCTATACGCTGACCTCTGTCTTCGATGGGGCGGATTACCGGAACAACGGCGCGGAGCTTTGTATTTCGGAAGGGCTTTCTTTTGAGGCGCCGGTCACGCTTGAAAGGCTGAATCTCTATGTGCAGAGCGATTCGTCGTGGATTTCCTTTAACGGGCACAGGGCGCGCATCGGCGACGGGGTGGAATGTATCCTTGCGCCGGAAGCAGCGGTGTACCCGTCCCTGATCGGAGGCGCGAAAATCGTTTCCGGACTGTCGGGCACGGATCTGACGGTAGAGAGCGGTACATGGAATCAGGTGTATGGCGCAAACACACCTACCGAGGGCTTTGCCGCAAACTTTTCGGATCTGTCCGTTTCGCTGACGATCACCGGGGGTGATTTTTATGGGAAGGTATGCGCGATGGGATCGGGCAGCCAGACGGGAGAAGGCGTTCTGACCATTAAAGGCGGCTGCTTCTACGGAGGCGTATATGGTCTGGATTCGTATGCGGGCGAAACCTTTGACGGCGGGATCCGCGTAAATATCGAGGACGGCCGGTTTTACGGAAAAATCCGGGCCGCCACGCGGTATGAAACGACGGTGAACGGCAGCTTTGACGTTACGGTTTCCGGCGGCGATTTTTCGCATCTGACAGATTTGGAAGGAAGCGGCCGCTTCCCCGGGAACGCGGCGTCCCGGCTGACTGTCCTGGGTGATGCGGATCTGAGCCGCGAGGAGGACGGTACGTTTTCCTGGCAGAATCCGATCTGCGTGGGAGCGGATCCGCATATGGCGTTTGCCGGCGGGATGTATTATTCTCTGCCAACGCCCACCGGAGATATCTTCGGAATCTATAAGGCGGCCAATTTGCCGGATCTGATTTATTCGGTTGAGGAAGAATTTTTTGACCGGACCGCTCAGGCTGCGTATGACGCCATGGAAGGAAGGATCAATTGTCCCTGGCCCTCTGAGCTTACCTACTACGCAGAAGAGGAATTTGGCGCGGAGTACGCGGGATGGTACGCATATTTTTCAACCTTCAGCCGTGCGATGGACAACGGCAAAACCAGTACGATCACCGGGCCGAGCCGCCGCACTTACGTATTAAAATGCACTTCGGATGACTTAGAAGGGGACTGGGTCAATCCGGTTACGGGCGAACTCGGCGTACCGGAAGCGTTCGTGATCGGAAATGAAGACTATAACGGGAGCGAAGCGCTTATCGGAATCAATACCATGCACTACGACGGGAAAGCCTATGCTTTTCTGACCGGGGAAACAGGACGGGGAACGGCTGATTTCCATCAGATGATCTACTTGACGGAGATGGAGAATCCCTGGACGACTGCGGGGAAGGCGCTGGAGCTGATCACACCGGAATACGACTGGGAACGTGAAGGCTACGGCTATTCCGAGACGCAGCAGAAATGGTATCCTGCCGTGGTGGAAGGCATAGCGCCGGTAGTCAGCGAAGACGGCAGATTGTTTGTGGTTTACTGCGGAAGCGGATATTGGACGCCGGGATATAAGATGGGCCAGATGACTTATCTGGGAGGCGATATCCTGTCGGCGGAAAGCTGGGAAAAATCGCCTGTGCCGATTTTTTCCAAAAGCGACGAGGTATGCGGCGTCGGCATCCCGCGGTTTCTGGATGCGCCGGACGGAAAGACCAGGTATATCGTTTATCACGGTTATCTGGGAAAGAACACGTCGAGCGGACGGTATTATTTCGTGGAACCGTATACGGTGGATGAGAGCGGCGTGCATATCGGCGAAGACGGGCATCCGTCGCCGCTTTCCACTACGTTTACCATGCCGGTGAATCCCATGCCGCTCGGCGAAAAAGTCAGAGGATTTGACGATGTAACGGGAAACGGAGCCAACTGACAGGCGGCGATGGCCGGAAACGGGGCGGTTCTGTCCGGCAAGGAGAAAGTATGAAAAAAAGAACAGGGAAATGGCCGGTATGGATCATGGTTTTGCTGTGCGTATCGGCAGTGCCGGGATGCGGCAGGACGAATATTTCCGCGGAAGTACCGGAGAAATCTGCCGCTCCTACGGAGGATGCGGCAGCGATGGCGGATGCGGCGGAGGATGCCGCGACGCGGTCCGGCGCAGAGGAAACCATGGTCCAGGCGGAAACGGAAGAGATGTCCCGGCCGGAGACAGGAGAGACGTCTTCCCAGACTGAGACGGAAACGTCTGCGTTGGAGGACGGGGAGACTGCGGGCCGGACCGGGACGGAAACGGAAGAGACAGAGGAGATCCTGCCGGAAGGATATTTTTCCAATGAACGGTTTAAAAGCCTGAAGATTGCGGATCCCTTCGTCCTGAAAGCGTCGGACGGCATGTATTATCTTTATGGTACTACAGGAGGCAAGGGCTTCTCCTGCATGAAATCGGAAGACCTGCTGAACTGGACAGACAGGCGTACCTGCTTTATGATCTTTGGCAGCGAATGGTGCGGCGCGAGCGGGACATTCTGGGCCCCGGAGGTAGTGGAATATGAGGACAGTTATTATATGTTTTATACCTCCAAAAACCGTGAGGGCAGTCTGCGCATCGGAGCCGCCGTGTGCGACAGGCCGGACGGACTGTTTCAGGATCTGAAAAACGAACCGCTGTTTGATCCGGGTTACGCAGTGATCGACGCAAATGTGCTGATCGACGACGACGGAGCGAAATATCTTTACTATTCGAGGGATTGTTCCGAAAATGTGGTGAACGGGAAGAAAACCAGTGAAATTTACGGAGCGGTTCTGAAAGATGATTTTTCCGGGATCGAGGGAGAGCCGGTGAAGCTGCTGACGCCGGAACAGCCCTGGGAACTGGCTTCCGGCAATCCTCTCTGGAATGAGGGGCCGGAGATGATCAAATATGACGGGAAATATTATCTGAGCTATTCCGCCAATTACTATGTCAGTCCGGCTTACGGCGTGGGATATGCGGTGGCGGATTCGCCGCTGGGTCCTTTTGTGAAAGCACAGGAGAATCCGATCCTGACATCCATGACGGAGCCGTACGGACAGAGCCGTGAGGATGTATCCGGGACCGGACACCACAGTTTTACCGTGTCGCCGGACGGCACGGAGCTGTGGGTGGCCTATCATTCGCATATCGATCCGGCCAATCCCAAAAACGGACGGCGGTTCAATCTGGACCGGGCGGGGTTCACGGAGGATGGCAGACTGTATATTTCGGGCCCGACTACCGGGCCGCAGCCGGTACCGTCGAGGAAAGAGGAATAGAGGACAGCCGGGAGACCCTGGAGCCGGAAAAACGGCAGAGGGGTTACGGAAAATCGGAGGGAAACATGAACGGATATTGTCTTGACGAGCGGCTTGAAACGCCGCTCAGAGGGGAATATGACGTAATCGTCTGCGGAGGCGGCATAAGCGGCGTCTGCGCGGCGGTATCCGCGGCAAGAAACGGCGTAAGGGTACTGCTGATCGAAAAAAGCGTTCAGCTGGGCGGATTGGCGACGGCGGGGCTGATCAACTGGTTTGAGCCGATCTGTGACGGCAAAGGGAAAAAACTCATGTACGGGATGCCGGAGGAGCTGCTGCGCCTGGCGGTCCGGTATGGGTATGATTCCCTGCCGGAGGGCTGGAAAAGTCAGTCCGATCCGGCGGATATCGCGGAGCGGGCCGCAGAGGCCGGCGGCGAATCGGAAGATTCCGTCCTGTTCCCGAAAAAAGAACGCTGCGGGACGTTTTTCTCGCCGGCAATTTTTTCGGCGGCGCTGGACCGCTGGACGGCGGAAAGCGGCGTGGAGCTGCTTTTGGACACGCAGGTGGTCAGGACGGTCAGGAACGGGCAAAGCTGCGAAGGGGTAATCGTGGAGAATAAGACCGGGCGCGGCTTCTATAAGACCGGATTCGTGGTGGACGCGGTGGGAGATCTGCAGGTGATGCGCGGCGCGGGGGCGCCCTTTGAGAACGGAGAGAATTATCTTTCCTATGTGGCGCATCTTACGGACGGCGCGGGCTGCAGGCAGGCGGCGGACAGCGGACGGATACAGAAATACAGTCGCTGGCTCTGTCTGGGAGCGGGTATGCAGGGAAAAGGACAGCCGGAAGATTTTCCGCTGCTGTGCGGAAGCAGCGCCGAGGAAATCACGGCGTTTATGATGGCCGGACGAAAACTGCTTTTTGCGTATCTGCAGGCGACGCCGCGCCTGGAAAGGGATATATGCGCGGCTCCTTCCATGCCTCAGCTGCGGAAGGTGTGCCGGCTGGAGGGAATGTATACGCTGACGGAAGAAGATTGCGGAAGGCATTTTGAGGATTCCGTCGGGGTGACGGGCGATTTCCTGCACAGCGGCCGCTGCTATGAGCTTCCGCTCAGGATCCTGTATTGCCGGGAATATTCAAATATGATAACGGCCGGCCGCACCGTATCGGCGGCGGGATGGGCCTGGGATGTGGTAAGAGTCATTCCTGCGGCCGCGGCGACCGGGCAGGCGGCGGGAATGGCCGCGGCATTCTGCGTAAAGGGGAAGACCGGCCTTGCGGAGCTGTCTGTCGAAAGGCTGCAGCAGGGGCTGGCGCGGTCCGGCGTGCGGCTCCATCTGGAATGACCGGGATTGTACGCGGAAGAAGACGGCAAAGCGTCTGCCGCGGAATGGCAGATTCATTTACAAAAGGGGAACAAAATCACATGAAGGATTATTTTTTTTCCAATGAAGAGTTGAAGGAACTGTCTGTCGCGGATCCGTTCGTACTGAAGACGAAGACAGGCATGTATTATCTTTACGGTACCACGGGAAAGGACGGCTACGATTGCTGGAGATCAGAGGACCTGGTGCATTGGGAAGACCGGACGGTCTGCTTTCTGGCGCGGGAAAGCGACTGGTGCGGCGCGGGAAAGACGTTCTGGGCGCCGGAGGTCGTGGAATATGAGGACCGGTATTACATGTTTTATTCCGCGAGGAACCGCGCGGGGAGCCTGCGCATCGGGCTGGCTGTGTCAAAGCACCCGGCAGGACCGTTTAAAAACATCAAAAATGCCCCGCTGTTTGATTTTGGGTACGCGGCCATTGATGCCAATGTGCTGGCAGACGAGGACGGGAAGAAGTATTTGTATTATTCCAGGGATTGTTCGGAAAATACAGCGGATGGAAAGAAAACCAGCGAGATCTATGGGATCCGGCTGAGCGACGATCTGACGGAGACGGTTGGGGAGCCGGTGAAGCTGCTGACGCCGCGGCAGGACTGGGAGCTGACGTCGGGGGAGCCGCTTTGGAACGAGGGACCGGAAATGCTTAAATATCGCGGGCGGTATTATCTGAGTTATTCCGCCAATTTTTATGCGGGTCCGGCTTACGCAGTCGGATATGCGGCGGCGGATGGACCGCTGGGGCCGTTTGTGAAAGCGGAGGAGAATCCGATCCTTGCGTCTGTGAATTTTGAGACCGGCAGAAAACGCGGGGATGTTTCGGGGCCGGGGCACCACAGCTTTACGGTATCGCCGGACGGGACGGAGCTTTGGGCGATGTATCATTCCCATTGCGATCCGCTCAATCCGTCGGCGGCCAGACGTCCCAATCTGGACCGGGCCGGGTTTACGGAGGACGGGAAGCTTTTTATTCAGGGACCGACCACCGGCCTGCAGCCGACGCCGTCCTGCGGAGAAAAAGAGGCGCGGGAGAGGATGGAGCTGCGCACCGGAGTGCTTACGGAAAAGGTTCACTCCGCCTGAGCAAGGACTGCATGGTATTCGTCGACTATATTCTGCAGAGAAATGCGCTTCAGACTGTCGGCCAGATCCTCCTGGACTGTCTGGTAGGCGTTTCCGAGGACGCGGCCGATGTTTCTTCCGACCGGACAGAGCAAAGAGGCGGAAGAATGTATCCCGATCAGCTTGCTGATGGCGTCCGGCTCCACCGCCCGACATATCTGGTATAATGAAATCTCCTCCAGGGGCGGTTCTATGGTAGCGCCGCCCGTCCCGGGCGGGACCGCAACGATGCCTGCTTTTTTCAGGGAACTCAGGATATTGCGGATGATTACCGGGTTGCATCCGGTTGACAGCGACAGTAGTTCGCTGGTGACTTTTCTCTGCCGTCCGTACTCATTTATAAATACCAGGCAATGGATGGCGATGGAACATTTTTTACTGATCTGCATAAGCGTCTGTCCTCCCGCCGTTATTTTATCAAAATTCTGTCCTGTTGTAAAGGTTGACATTACACCATTCCGGCAGTATAATGAACGAAGATGTAATTCTAAATTTTACATCACAGGAGGAATGGGTTTATGAAATATGTGAAAATCCTTTTCAGCCCCACGGGAGGAACGGAAAAAGTCTCGGAAGCGATTACAAAAGATTGGCCGTCTGCCGATACCATCGATCTTTCGGCCGCGGATACGGATGATTCGAAAATCGTTTTTCAGCCGGAGGATGTGGTGCTGATTGCAATGCCGTCGTTTGGAGGGCTTGCCCCGCGGCTCGCGCTGGAAAGGCTTGGCAAAATCAGGGGGAACGGGGCGAACTGTATATTGGCCGCCGTTTATGGGAACCGGGCCTATGAGGACACGCTGGTTCAGATGGAAGATGCCGCGGAAGCGTGCGGATTTCAGGTGATCGCCGCGGTTTCAGCCGTTGCGGAGCATTCCATCATGCATCAGTACGCGGCGGGGCGGCCGGATCGTGCGGACTGTGAGCAGCTGGCCGGCTTTGCAGGGAAGATCCATGAGAAACTCCAAAGAGGCGATCGGAGGAAGCCGGTTATTCCCGGGAACCGGCCTTACAAAAAGGCCGGCGGCGTCGGCCTTGTGCCGAAAGCAGATTCTTCCTGCACAGAATGCGGTCTCTGCGCGAAGCAATGTCCCGCGCAGGCGATCAATCCCGAAAATCCCAGGATAACGGATGGGAAAACGTGCATTTCCTGTATGCGGTGCGTTTTTGTCTGTCCTCAGAAAGCGCGGAAGGTCAACGGCGTGATGGTATCCGCTGCGGCATTGGCGATCAAAAAGGCGTGTTCCGGGCGTAAGGAAAATGAATTGTTTCTTTAGCGTCAGGCGGCAGGGCGGGCAAGATTTCTGAGGTTTGGGGCTGTAGTTTTATGTAAGTTTATATAAGCTGCGGATTGCGGACTTTTCGGAGTCCGTTTTCTGTTTTCCGGCGTAAAAAATCGGCGGACAAAAAGTGCTTTTGAAGGACGGTATTCTGACAGTTTGACAGCGGGTATTTTGGCAGCGGGAATTCCTGATGCCGGTTTGACGCCGTGAAAAATTGCTTGCGGTTTTTCTCACGGTCTGGTATACTTCTGATTGAACAGTCATTTGTTTTCGGTATTCCCGCCGGATTTTCTCCGGCAGAATCCACTTACAGCTTTTACAAAAGATAAATGTGCGGATATGCGAGGCTGCGGCTTGCGCAGTTCCTGAGGGGCTGGCCCATTTGCGGTTCTGATTTGGTTACGGGGCTGTTCCATTTGGAGATTTGCTTCGGTTACGGTTCTGCTCCATTTGCAGCTTTGCTCTGGCTGCGGTTTTCTCTGCCTGCGATTCTGCCTCATCTGCGGTTCTGTCCAACTTGCAGCTCTGCCTCGTCTGCGGTCCTGCTTCGCAGACAGCCGTTTTGGCTGGCGAACCTGCTCCTTTTGGCTGGCGAACCCTGCCCTGCTTCCGAAATTTGCTGTTTACAAGCAGCGCCATTTTGATGTAAAATAAAGGAGGTAAGTTTATGCCGGAAAACAAAACTACGATCAACCGGGAACACAAGTCCACCCTGTTTGCGCTTGTCTTCTCCGACGCGAAAGACGCGCTCTCCCTTTACAACGCCATGAACGGTACGGCCTATGACAACCCGGATGACCTGGAGTTCAACACGCTGGAAAATGTCGTCTATATGGGGATGAAGAACGACGTCTCGTTTCTTTTCCGGGCCGACATGAACCTGTACGAGGCGCAGTCCACCTGGAACCCGAACATGCCGCTGCGGGGCGTCTTTTATCTGGCGGCGCTGTATAAGGGGTATGTGGCGTCCCATGGCCTGGACATTTATTCGTCGGTCAGACTGACGCTCCCGGCTCCCCGGTATGTGGTATTTTATAATGGGACGAAGGAGCAGCCGGACCGGCAGGAGCTGCGGCTGTCGGATTCATTTGTGAAAGACGGGGAAATGCTGCAGGATATGGCGGCGCGGTCCAAGGGCGGCAGGGACAGTACAGAGCAGGGAAATGGCGGCGCGATCTGCGCTACTGCGGGCAGGGAAAATCATGCCGCGGACGGGGCCGGTCCGGAGGGCGGCCATGAATCGGCTGCGGGCAGATACGGCCCGGCGCTGGAGTGCGTTGCCCATGTGGTGAACATCAACCACGGACACAACCGGGAGCTGATGGAGAACTGCCGCCGGCTGGCGGAATATGCGCGGCTGGTGGGATTGATCCGTCAATACCGAACGGAGGGCATGACGCTGCGCGCGGCGGCGGACCGTGCGATTGACGAGTGTATAGCGGACGGGGTGTTGTCGGATATTCTTTTGAAAAACCGTGCGGAGGTGACGGACATGATCCTGGAAGAATATGACGAAGAACTGCACATCCAGAATGAGAAACGGCTGAGCCGGGAGGAAGGGTATATCGACGCCGCCGTCAAGCTTCTGAAAGACGGCACGCTTTCTCCGGACCAGATTGCCCGGATCCTCGGTCTTCCCCCGGAGACGGTTCGGAAGCTGCAGGAACAGTGATCTCCGGTCTGGATATCAATTGCGGTCTCTCCGGCGCGTTTTCTCCGGCGTACAGGGGGATGTATGGAATATTGGCATAATTTTTCTTTCGCTGTGCAGCGGGACCGGAGCGGCAGGAGCGGTCTGCCGGTTTCCTGTGGCTTTATGAATGCGGTTTGACGGACCGGGACATGTATAAATGACTTGCATTTTGGATAAAATAGCGGGAAAATAAGAAAAAACCTCATAAAAGCAACAGGTTTTTGCGGTTTGGTTGACAAAAACCGGAAATCGTTTTATACTACCAATAAATTTATTTTGCAGATCAGGTTCAGACCAGGATCTGACAAGATATAAGGCGTGAAGCCTGCAGGAGGAAATGATTATGCCAGAAATGAAGGATATGACGGAGACGATGGTGGAAACGGCGGCGGAGGAGAAGCCGGCCAGGAAGACCAGGACCAGAAAGACGGCCGCTGAGGGGACGGCAGCGGAGACGAAGAAAACCGGAGCCAGAAAGACTGCGGAGAAGACAGTTGAGACGGCTCCGGCAGAGAAGAAGACCAGAACCAGGAAGAGTGCGGCAAAAACGGCGGAAGCAGGAGAATCCAAGCCGGCTTCCAGGAAGAGAAGCGCCGGAAAAGAAACTGTAAAAGAACCGGAAACGACTGTGACCGTACAGTTTGCCGGCCTGGAATATAAGGTGGCCGACGTGGTGGAAGCGGTGAAAGCTGCCGCGGCCGGGGCGGTTCCCGACGGGGAGCCGGCTTCGATCGATATCTATGTGAAGCCGGAAGAAGGCGTCGTATATTATGTGGTAAACGGCGTCGGCGGCGAGGATATGAAGATTGATCTGTGAGAAACGGTGAGGGGCGAAGATATTTTTGAAAAACTGCAGGCGGAGACCTGCAGTTTTTTGCGTATTTGCACGGCCCGAACCGTAAGTTATGGTTGAAACGTGCGGGAAAACCCTGTATAATTTTAGCAGAGGGAAACGCGGAAAAATTGCCTGTACCGGAAATGTTCTGCTGGTGGACGGTATGACAGATTCCCGCCGGACGTTCGCGGCCTGCGGAGACAAACTCAGGAAGAAAGGAAACGGCAGGGCCTTTCCTTTCGCGCCGGACAATACGGCCGGCAGAAGCGGAGATGAAGCATGAAATTTTCGGATAACGCCATGTGCGCGATTTTGCTTTGCTCTTATGTCGGCATAAAGGATGAGAACCTAAGGCCGTTTTCTCCGGGAGAATGGAGCGCGTTTCTGGACCGCGTGATTGCCTGCGGCCTGGAACCGAGGGCTGTCCTGGAACCGGCGGAGCAATGGCGGGAAAGACTTTCCTGCACGGAGGAGGAAGCGGCGCGGATCCGGTCTCTCTGCACGCGCGGCAGAAGCGCGGCGTTTGAGCTGGACGGTCTGGAACGGAAAGGGATCGGGGCCGTGACGTTGTTTGATCCCGCCTATCCGCCGCTGCTGAAGCGGAAATTGAAGCGGAAGACGCCGCCGGTGCTGTTTTACGCCGGAGATCTGTCGCTGGCGGGAAAGGTAGGCGTCGCCGTCGTAGGTTCCCGCAACGTGGACGAGGCGGGCATGGTGTTTGCCGACCGTCTGGCGGAGAAGGCGGCCCTGGAAAAGCTGGTCGTGTATTCGGGCGGAGCGAGAGGCGTAGACACCATTTCCGAGACGTCCGCGATCGGACACGGCGGCGCGGCGGTGGCGTTCCTGGCGGATGCGATGACGGCCCGGATCCGGAAACGGGAGACGTTGGAGCGGATCATAGACGGGAAGCTGCTGCTTTTGTCGGACAGGAAGCCGGACGCCGGGTTCTCGGCGGCAAGGGCCATGAATCGGAACAAATATATCTACGCCTCCGCGTACGGCGCGTTCGTGGTCTCGTCCGATTATAACAGAGGAGGCACCTGGAACGGAGCGGCCGAGGCCCTGCGGAACGAGTGGACGAAGGTGCTGGTATGGGACCATAAGGAGTACGACGGGAACCGGAAACTGATCGAAAAGGGGGCCGTCCCGTATACGATGACGGAGGAACGGCTTTACGATGTCATCACCAGAAAAGAAGAACCATTTGAGCAGCTCAGGATGACGTTCGGGCAGAACGGGCAGGACAGCCGGACATGAGCGGCTGAGTCTGGCGACGGCGTTCAGAAGTCCGTTTGCAGGTCGTCGGACAGGTCAGCCGGGCGTTTGAGCGGCGAAAACCGGCGCCGGACGGCAGCGGGAAAACTGCGGCGGACGGCTGGGAACGGAATGTGCGAAAACAGAAGAACAGGGAGGAAAGAATATGCTGTATGACGGAAAAATATGGATGGGAACGGCCGGCGGAGAGAAACTGAATATCCTGCCGCAGATGGCGAACCGGCACGGACTGATCGCGGGCGCGACGGGCACCGGCAAAACGATTACGCTGAAGGTGATGGCGGAATCGTTCAGCGACGCCGGCGTGCCGGTGTTTTTGGCGGACGTGAAGGGGGATCTGGCGGGCATGTGCCGGCCGGGAACCGACAGCGAGGATATGCAGAAGCGCATGGAGAAATTCGGCCTGAAGGAAGCTGGATTTCAGTATCACGCCTATCCGGTCTGTTTCTGGGATCTCTTCGGGAAGCAGGGGCTGCCTCTGCGGACCACGATCAGCGAAATGGGACCGACGCTTTTGGCGCGGCTTATGGATCTGACGCCGGCCCAGAGCGATGTTTTGTCGATCGTGTTCAGGATCGCGGACGACGAGGGATTGCTGCTTCTGGACAGCAAGGATCTGCGGGCCATGCTGAATTATGTGTCGGAGAACAATAAGGATTACGGGGCGGCTTACGGCAATCTGCCCAAACAGAGCATCGGCAGCATCCTGCGGAACCTGACGGCGCTGGAGGAGCAAGGGGGAGAGGCGTTTTTCGGGGAGCCGGCGCTGGATATCCACGACTGGTTCCGGACGGATTTTTCCGGAAAGGGAACGATCCACATTCTCCACAGCGCGAGCCTGATCCAGAGCCCCATGCTGTATTCCACCTTTATGCTGTGGATGCTTTCGGAACTGTTCGAGGTCATGCCGGAGGCGGGAGACTGTGAAAAACCGCGGATGGTATTTTTCTTTGACGAGGCCCATCTGCTGTTCGACGGCGCGCCCAAAGCGCTGCTGCAGAAGATCGAGCAGGTCGTGAAGCTGATCCGTTCCAAGGGCGTGGGCGTTTATTTTATCACCCAGAGTCCGCGGGATATTCCGGACGGCGTGCTGGGACAGCTGGGCAATAAGATCCAGCATGCGCTCCATGCCTATACGCCGTCAGACCAGAAGGCGGTGAAAGCGGCGGCGGATTCGTTCCGCATCAATCCGGAGTTTGATACGAAGGAAGCGCTGACCCAGCTGGGCATCGGTGAGGCGCTGGTATCGTTTCTGCAGGAGGACGGTTCCCCGATGGTGGTGCAGCGGGCGAAGATCCTGCCGCCCCAGAGCCTGATGGGGCCGGTCTCCGACGAAGTCCGCCAGGAGGAGATTCATTCCAATCTGCTGTACGCCAGGTACGGTACGATGGTAGACCGGGACTCGGCCTACGAGTTTTTCCAGAGGAAGCAGAAGCAGCAGAAACAGGAGGAAGAGGAACAGAAGGCGCTGGCGGAGAAGCAGAAGGCCGAAGAGCAGGCCGCGAAAGAAGCCGCGAAGGAGGCGGAGCGCCAGGCCAAAGCGGAGGCGAAGGAAGCGGAGCGGAAAGCGAAAGAGGAGGCCAGAGAAAAGGAATCCGCGGAGAAAGCGAGGAAGCGGGCGGTTTCCAACGTGGCGAAGACGGCGGCGGGAACCATCGGCCGCGAGGTGGGCAACGAGCTTGGCAAATCCATCGGCGGCAGCTTCGGCAAAAAGCTGGGCGGCAATCTGGGCGCCAGCATCGGCCGCGGGATATTGGGGACCCTGTTTGGAAGATGAGGATTTGCGTATGGATCTGGATTTAAACAGAGAGACGGAGATGCTGCGGGAAGTTTCGGAACCGGATCTTCCCGCGGCTTTCTGCGTGCGTATGGAGCGGCTGCTTGGCGATGCGTACGGGGATTTCCTGGAGAGCTTCCGCCGGCCGCGGACCATGGGGCTGCGGCTGAATCCGCTGCGGCTGGGGGATCGGGAGGCGGAGAAGGCGGCGCTGGAAACGCTTTCCGCCCTCTTTCATCTGCGCAAGGTTTTGTGGGCGCGGGAGGGGTATTATTACGACGCCGGGACCCGTCCCGGCAGGCACCCGTACCACGAGGCGGGGCTTTATTACATCCAGGAGCCCAGCGCCATGGCTGTCGTGGAATTTTTGGATCCCCGGCCGGGGGAGAGGATCCTGGATCTCTGCGCGGCGCCCGGCGGCAAGACCACGCAGATCGCAGGGCGTATGGCGGGACAAGGGCTTTTGGTGAGCAATGAGATCCACCCGGCCCGCGCCAGGATCCTGTCCCAGAATGTGGAGCGGTTCGGCTCTGCAGGCGTGGTGGTGACCAATGAATCCCCCGGGCGGCTGGAGGAACGTTTCGCAGGTTTCTTTGACCGGGTTCTGGCGGACGCGCCCTGTTCGGGGGAGGGGATGTTCCGCAAGGACGAGACGGCGCGGAACGAATGGAGCGAGGAGCATGTGAGGCTTTGCAGCGCGCGCCAGGCTGAGATCCTGGACTGTGCGGCGGTGATGCTGCGTCCCGGCGGAAGGCTGGTCTATTCTACCTGCACCTTTGCGCCGGAGGAAAATGAAGGCAGCATCCAGGGATTTCTGGACCGTCATCCGGATTTCTCGGTGGAGGAAACGGACGGCTGCGAGGGCGTTTCCGCCGGACGGCCGGACTGGGTCCCGGGAGGAAACGGACGGCCGGAGCTGGCGTACACCCGGAGGATCTGGCCCCATCAGGCGGAGGGCGAGGGCCATTATATCGCGGTTCTGCGAAAACAGGGCGGAGACGAGGAAGGCTTCCGGCAGGAAGCGCCTGCGCAAACCGGCGCTTTCCCGGGGAAATTCCGGCGAAAAGGACAGAAAGACGCGCCGGGGACCCGGTCCGGCGGCAGTGCGGCGGAAGGACTCTGGCGCGGGTTCTGCGGGGAGAATTTCCGCGGGGAGATTCTGGGCGGCGGACGGTTCGCGCTTTTCGGCGGCCAGCTTTACCATGTTCCGGCCGGAATGCCGGATTACGCAGGTCTCAGAGTCCTGCGCCCCGGCCTGCATCTGGGAACCGTGAAGAACGGCCGCTTCGAGCCGTCCCACGCGCTGGCGCTGTACCTGCGGAAGGAGCAGGTCCGGCGGCGGTGCGAACTGACCGAAGAGGAGGCCGGCCGGTATCTGCGGGGAGAAACGATCGCGGCGGGGGCCGGCAGGCAGGGGCCGGACGGCTGGACGCTGATGCTTCTGGACGGCTGGCCTCTGGGCTGGGCGAAACGGGTGGGGGACAGCCTGAAGAACCATTACCCGAAGGGGCTCAGAAAATTTAGCTGAAGAAAGAACGTCTATCTCCCGGCCGCCCGGAATAAAATAAGGAAAAGCGTCCGCGAGAGGAAAATGACAGTGAAAGTCTGGAGAAAGGCCTGCCGGGGGCTGCGGCGGATGGTTCTGTTTTTTTGGTGCCTGCAGATAGGCGTCCTGACGGCAGCGGCGGAAAACGGCGGGAACGGGACGGCAGATCCCGGACCGCAGCTGAAGCTCTTTGCGCAGTCTGCCGTTTTGATGGACGGGGACACCGGCCGCGTCCTTTATGCGAAGGATGGGGATACGGCCAGGCCCATGGCCAGCACCACCAAGATCATGACCTGTATCCTGGCTCTGGAATATGGGGATCCGGACGATCCGGTCATGGTCTCCTCCTACGCGGCCGGTCAGCCAAAGGTGCATCTGGGCGCGCCTGCGGGCCGGACCTTCCGTCTGGAGGATCTTTTATATTCGCTGATGCTGGAATCCCATAACGATACGGCCGTGATGATTGCGGAGCACCTGGGCGGAAGCGTCGGCGGCTTTGCGGAGATGATGAACCGGAAAGCCGCGGAGTTAGGCTGTACGGACACCTGGTTCGTGACGCCCAACGGTCTCGATGGGACCTCCCGGACCGCGGACGGAACCGACCGCCCCCACAGCACCACGGCCCGGGATCTGGCCAGGATCATGAATTACTGCGTCTGGGAATCGCCGGAAAGCGAGGCGTTTTTAAAGATCACCCGGACGCAGAATTATTTTTTCACGGATCTGGAAGGAAAAGGCAGCTATTCCTGCGTCAACCACAACGCGCTTCTGACCATGGTAAACGGCGTGATCTCCGGAAAAACGGGGTTTACCGGCGGAGCGGGCTATTGTTACGTGGGGGCCATGGAAAAAGACGGACGCCGCTACAGTCTGGCCCTTTTAGGCTGCGGATGGCCGCCTCATAAGACCTATAAATGGAGCGATGCCAGGACCCTGCTGGAATACGGCCTTTCGCAGTATGAAAAAAAGGAAGTGTACCGGGAGATCTGCCTTCCGCGGCTTTGGGTGCGGGACGGGATTCCGGAAAACGGCGATTTGTCGTCCCGCGCGGAGACCGGGCTGTCGCTGCAGATAAGCGATGAGGAAAAGACGCTGCAGGTACTGCTGGGAGAGGGAGAAGAAGTGACGGTCGAGCTGGAGCTGCCGGAAAGCCTGCAGGCCCCCGTTCGGGAAGGAACGGAGGCGGGGCGCATTGTATACCGTCTGGGGGACAGGACGCTTAGGACGTATCCGGTCTATGTAAAAGAGAGCGTGCGGAAACTCACCTGGCGGTGGTGCCTGGAACGGATCCTGACGTTTTTTGTACCCTGAGAGAAGAACCAAAATGTTTTATCCGCGGTACTGTTCCCGCAGGAGCCGGATCTCCCGCGCATATCCGTCCAGCTCGTTGGGCGTTTCCAGATAAAAAGGAAGGTGCTTAAGCGCCGGGTGGTTGATTACGCGGACCAGGGTGTCCAGGCCGATCTGCCCCTCGCCGATCCGGGCGTGACGGTCTTTATGAGCGCCCAGGGGATTGAGGCTGTCGTTTAAATGAACGGCCTTCAGGCGGTCCAGCCCGATCACCCGGTCAAATTCATCCAGGACCTCATCCAGGTGTCCGGCGATATCGTAGCCGCCGTCCCAGACGTGGCAGGTGTCCAGGCAGACTCCCATTTTTTCCGGAAGGGTGACCCGGTCCAGGATCTCCCGCAGCTCCTCGAAACGGCCGCCGACCTCGCTTCCCTTGCCGGCCATGGTCTCTAAAAGGACCGTGGTCCGGTGCCCGGGCGTCAGGATGCCGTTGAGCATCCCGCTGATATAGGCGATGCCGGCCTCCGTCCCCTGGCCGCCGTGGCTTCCCGGATGGAAATTATAGCAGTTGCCGGGGGTGTATTCCAGGCGGCGCAGATCGTCCGCCATGGTGCGCCGGGCGAAGTCCCGCACGTTTTCATCGGCGGAACAGCCGTTTAAGGTATAGGGGGCGTGGGCCAGGATTTTCGGGATCCCGTGGCCTTCGGCGTATTCCAGATAGGCGGCCACATCCGACTCGTCGATGGCTTTGGCGCTGCCGCCCCGGGGGTTGCGCGTAAAGAACTGGAAGGTATTGGCGCCGATGGAGACGGCGGTCCGGCCCATGGCCAGGTATCCTTTGGAGGAAGACAGGTGGCATCCGATCGTAAGCATGGCGGTTCTCCTTTTGTGCGGCAGACAGTCTGAACAGGCTGCTGCAGTCAGTTCGCTCCGCGCCGTTCGCAAAGCCGCGCTTACGCGCTTTTCGCCGCTTCGCGGCTGCCTTTGCTCATAAAACGGCGCTCCCTTCGTTTGTCCGGCCGGGAGCGGATCTTCGCGCAGGCGCGAATCTGCACTTTGACCGGCGGACGAGCGGACTGTAACAACAGGTTCTGACCGGCAGTATAACATGAAAAGATTTCTCTTGCAAGCAGAAGGATTCCGCATTATAGTAAGAAGGACGGAACATACTTTATCACTGCGAGGAGAAAATCATGTATAAATGCTGTTTGTTTGATCTGGACGGGACGCTGATCAACACGCTGGCGGCCCTGACCCGGACCATCAATCTGACGCTGGCCCGGTTTGGGCTGGAGCCTGTGGAGGAAGAACATACGAAGATTTTTGTCGGAGACGGCTACAAAAATTTTGTGAAGCGGGCGTTCGCGTTCCGCGGCGTCGGGGAGAATGAAGTGCCGGAAGAAGCCTTCGCCGCCTACAACCATTATTTTGAAGAAAACTGCCTCTATCGGATCGAGGCGTACGACGGGATGCGGGAGCTTTTGGCCTTTTTGAAAAGCCGCGGCGTCAGGACCGCCGTTGTGACCAACAAGGGGCAGGACCGGGCCGTCGAGAATATCGAGGCCGTGTTCGGGACCGGATGTTTCGATCAGATTACCGGCGAACGGGAGGGGATGCCCCGCAAGCCCGACCCGGCCCCGGCTCTCTATACGGCGGACCGTCTGGGCGTATCCCCCCGGGAATGTCTTTATATGGGAGACACCAATACGGACATGCAGACCGGGATCGCCGCCGGGATGGATACCGTCGCGGTGCTGTGGGGGTACCGGGGACGGGAGGAGCTGGAAGCCTTCCATCCGAAATATATGGCGGACAAGCCGGAAGATGTGATGGCAATTTTCGAAAAATCCGGTTTAAAATAGGCTTTGGTGGGCTGAATCCCGCAAAAAAATGGGATTTTTGCCCATTTTGTGGGTGGAAACTGCGAAAAGATATTTCCAAATTATGAATAATGTGTTACAATATACGGACAAAATGAAACAAGGATCCGACAGGAATCATGAGAGGAAATGTACGCATTATGAAGAAGCTGGAAATATGCCTGCTGTGCTGCCTGTGTCTGCTTCTGCTGTCCGGCTGCAAACGGTATGACCGCCTGGGAGAGACGCCGGCGCCGGTGGTGGTGACGCATCCTTCCGCGGAGACGGCCGCGGCGGACCAGGAAGACGCGGACAGCCGGGAGGAGACGGACCCGCAGCTCCCATCCATTGTAGAGCTGACGACCAGGCCGGAGGAGCTGGCGCCGGCCGTGAAGGTAAAGGGCATTTATCTGACCGCCTACGCGGCGGGTAACACGAGCCGGATGGACGAGATCATCGGCCAGATCGACAAAACGGAAATCAACACCGTGGTCATCGACGTAAAAGACGATTCGGGGAGAGTGACCTTCGCGATGGATTCCCCCCTGGTCAGCGAGGCCGGATCGGTGCAGAACGTGATGGAGATCGGGCCGCTGATGAAGAAACTGAAAGAGCATCATATCTATACCATCGCCAGGGTTGTGGCGTTTAAGGACCCGTATGTGACGAAGACCCATCCGGAATGGGGGCTTCGGCTGGCAAACGGCGAGCTGTATAAGGACAACAGCGGCCAGACCTGGCTGAATCCCTACAAAGAAGAAGTCTGGGATTATCTGATCGAGATCTGCGTCGAGGCCCACAAGGCCGGGTTTGACGAGGTGCAGTTCGATTACCTGCGTTTTTCCACGGAGAAAAACGTCAAGGACGTGGTGTATGAGGATGCGGACACCCAGGGCCGCGACAAAAAGGAGGTCATCACCCAGTTCGTGGAGCACGCGTATGAACGGCTCCATTCGGAGGGCATCTATATGGCCGCGGATGTATTCGGGGCCATCATCGGCGGAGGCATCGATTCCGACGCGGTGGGGCAGTCCTACGGGAACATGGCGAATATCCTGGATTATATCTGTCCCATGATCTATCCGTCCCATTACGGCGACGGGAACTTCGGGATCGAGCATCCGGACATGCAGCCCTATGATACGATCCTGGCGGCGTTAAAGGGTTCGGCGGCCGATCTGCGTTCCTATGCGCAGGAAGGGGAGCATCAGGCCATCGTCCGGCCATGGCTGCAGGATTTTACGGCCTCCTATCTGCGCCATTATATCCAGTACGGTCCCGAGCAGATCCGCGAGGAGATACAGGCGGTCTACGACGCCGGGTACGATGAGTGGCTGCTCTGGAACGCCTCCTGCCGGTACCACTGGGACGCCATGCGCACGCCCGCGGAAGCGGAGGCGGAGGCGCAGCAGATCGCCAGGCAGAGAGAGCAGGAGCGGAAGGCGGCGGAATCCGCGGAAGCGGCGGAATCGGAGGACAAAGCGGCGGACTGAGCCGCGGCATTGGGCGGCGCAGGTTCCGCGGAAAGAAAGGGGGAAGGCGCGGATGGAAAGAATCCCCAGGCCGGGAGAATTTTACCGGCATTTGGAAGGCGGCCTGTATCAGGTCGCGGCGGTGGCGGAGCATACGGAAACCGGCGAGCGTCTGGTCATTTATCAGGCCCTGTTCGGGAATTACGGCGTATACGCCGCGCCGCTGGAGGCGTTTATGAGTGAAACAGACGCCGGCCGGCCTTTGCAGGGCGGGCAGAAGCGCCCGTTCGAGCGGGTGTGCCCGAAAGAGGAAGGCGCGGAGCCGGAGAATGGTCCGGAAGAGCCCGAAACCGGCGGCGCGTCCTGCGGCGGGCAGGAGCCGGCGGTCAGTCCGCTGCTGACAGAGTTTCTCGACGAGGAAGATTTCGACCGGAAGATGGCGCTTTTGTCGGCGCTGAAAAAAACCGTCACCCAGCGGGAGCTGGATATTCTGTATGAGGTTCTGGATCTGCCGCCTGTGTCAGGCGATCCGGAGCTGCAGGCGGCTTCCATAGAATCCGGTCTCAGAATGCGGCAGAGGTTCAGCGGGACCAGGCTGCGCTGAGGGCCCGTCAGGAGAGAAAGCCCATGTTTAATCTGGAAGAAGAATTGAAAAAGCTGCCGGCCCAGCCCGGCGTATACATCATGCACGATAAGCGGGATCAGATCATCTATGTGGGCAAGGCGATCAGTCTGAAAAACCGTGTGCGCCAGTATTTTCAGAGCAGCCGCAATAAAACGGCGAAGATCGAGCAGATGGTGTCAAGGATCGCCTGGTTTGAATACATCATCACGGATTCGGAGCTGGAAGCCCTGGTGCTGGAGTGCAATCTGATCAAAGAACACCGGCCACGGTACAACACGATGCTGAAGGATGACAAGACCTATCCTTACATCAAGGTAACCGTGGCTGAAGATTTTCCGCGGGTCATGATGTCCAGGACCGTGAAGAAGGACAAAAGCAAATATTTCGGTCCCTATACCAGCGCGGGAGCCGTGGAGGATACGCTGGATCTGATCCACAAGCTGTATAAGATCCGGACCTGCAGCCGGAACCTGCCGAAGGACATCGGCAAGGAGCGGCCCTGCCTGAATTACCATATTCATCAGTGCGGCGCCCCCTGTCAGGGCTATGTCACGAAGGAGGAATATGCCGTGGCCGTGGCCCAGGTCCAGGAGTTTTTAAACGGGCATTACGACGGGATCCTGAAGCTTCTGACGGACCGGATGCAGGAGGCCTCGGACCGGATGGATTTCGAAAAGGCCATCGAGTACCGGGAACTTCTGGCCAGCGTGAAAAAAGTAGCCCAGAAGCAGAAGATTACCAACGGGAACGATACCGACGACCGGGACGTGATCGCTATGGCCAGGGACGATACCGACGCGGTGGTGCAGGTCTTTTTTATCCGGGAGGGCAAGCTGATCGGCCGGGACCATTTCCACGTAAACGTAGCCGTGGAAGAGGACCGCCAGCAGATCCTGACCAGTTTCATCAAGCAGTTTTATTCGGGGACGCCGTTTATACCGCGGGAGATCTGGGTGCAGGAGGAGCTGGAGGAAAGTCCGGTCCTCTGCCGGTGGCTGGAAATGAAACGGGGCCGGAAGGTGCGCATCGCGGCGCCCCAGAGGGGGCAGAAGGAGCGTCTCGTGGAGCTGGCGGAGAAAAACGCCCTGCTGGTGCTGTCCCAGGACAAGGAGAAGATCAAGCGGGAGGAGCTGCGGACCATCGGGGCCATGAACCAGATCGGCGAATGGATCGGGCTGGGAAATATCCGGCGGGTGGAGGCTTACGATATCTCCAATACCAGCGGCATGGAGTCCGTGGGCTCCATGATCGTGTTTGAGGACGGCCGCCCCAAGCGGAGCGATTATCGCAAATTCAGGATCCAGAGCGTGAAAGGCCCCAATGATTACGCTTCCATGCGGGAGGTGCTGACCAGACGGTTCCGCCACGGCCTGCAGGAGACGAAGGAACTGGAGGAGTTGGGAGAAGACCAGTCGCTGGGCAGTTTCACCCGCTTCCCGGACCTGCTGATGATGGACGGGGGCCGCGGCCAGGTGAATATCGCGCTGGAGGTGTTAAAGGAGCTGGGGCTGGAGATCCCGGTCTGCGGCATGGTCAAGGACGACCATCACCGGACCCGCGGGCTCTATTATCAGAATGTGGAGGTGCCCATCGACCGGCATTCGGAGGGCTTCCGGCTGATCACCCGGATCCAGGACGAGGCCCACCGGTTCGCCATCGAGTACCACCGCAGCCTCCGGGGCAAGGACCAGGTCCATTCGGTCCTGGACGACATCCCCGGCATCGGGCCGGCCCGGCGCAAGGCGCTGATGCGCGCGTTTAAATCGCTGGAGGCCGTCAAAGAGGCGTCGGTGGAAGAACTGGCGCAGATCCCGGAAATGAACCGGAAAGCCGCGGAGAGCGTGTACCGGTTTTTCCGGTGACCCGGGATATGCGGGAAACGCCGGGTGCGTCATGCCTGGCGGGACCGCTTTCTGAAAACGCGCAGCATATTTTGGGTGACAAGAAACCGGAATTGTGATAACATGGTGCCAGGGCCGAAGGGCCCGTCGCTTCATCCCTGCCCGAAGCCCGCAGACGGGTCCCGCAAAACGTGAAACGGCCGTTTCGCGGGGAAAAGCAGGCGAAAAGGAAAAGGAGAACTCTTCATGTATGGCGTGACGATTCAGGAGCTGATCAAAAAGATGGGGCTGAAGAATGTGACCCCGGAGATCGATGTGGAAAAGATCGTGCTGACCCATCCCGATGTGAACCGCCCGGCGCTGCAGCTGGCAGGCTTTTTCGATCATTTTGACAATGAGCGCGTGCAGATCATCGGCAACGTGGAGCACGAATATATCAATCAGATGGAGCCCTCTCAGCGGAAGCAGACCTACGAGCGGCTGTTATCCCAGCAGATCCCCTGCATGGTCTACTGCCGGAACATCATGCCGGACGGAGACATGCTGGAGCTCTGCAATCATTACGGCGTTCCCTGCCTGGTTTCGGGCAAGACCACGTCGGAACAGATGGCGGAGATCATCCGCTGGCTCAATGTGAAGCTGGCTCCCTGTATCACGATCCACGGCGTGCTGGTGGACGTGTTCGGCGTGGGCGTGCTGATGATGGGCGAGAGCGGCATCGGGAAGAGCGAGGCGGCCCTGGAGCTGATCAAGCGCGGCCACCGCCTGGTGGCGGACGACGCGGTGGAGATCCACAGAGTCAGCGAGGAGACCCTGTTCGGCACGGCCCCGGACCTGACGAAGCATTTTATCGAGCTGCGCGGCATCGGCATCATCGATGTGAAAGGGCTGTTCGGCGTGGAGAGCGTGATCGATACCCAGGCCATCGATATGGTGATCAAGCTGGAAGAATGGAACCGGAACACGGAGTACGACCGCATCGGCCTGGAGGACCGTTATACGGAGATCCTGGGAAATAAGATCGTCTGCTATTCGATCCCCCTGCGTCCCGGCCGGAACCTGGCGCTGATCATCGAGACGGCGGCCGTCAACCACAGGCAGAAAATGATGGGCTACAACGCCGCGCGGGAGCTTTTGAACCGGGCCCAGGCCAATTTGAACCGGGCGAAATAGTCCGCGCGTACATACCGGAACGAGGCGGGCGGATGCGGAGGGCAGGGAGATACAGGTCTCGCCCATGGTTCCGCGCCGGATGGAGACGTGGAGGCGAAAGGCAAGATCGCGGCCGCAGGCGAATAAATATGATAGAAAGCAAACAGACTGAGGGAGAAACATGAATCCTGAATTGATCGACAGGCTCCGGGCGCTGGCGGGAGAGGAAGCCGTCCGGACGATGGAGCCCATGAGCGCCCATACGACGCTGCGGATCGGCGGGCCGGCGGATGTGTTCGCGGCGCCGGGCAACGCGGAGCAGCTGCGGCAGATGACCGCGCTCTGCCGGGAATACGGGCAGCCCTTTTATCTGTTGGGCAGGGGCAGCAACCTTTTGGTGGCGGATGAGGGCTACCGCGGCGTCATGATCTCCACGGAACGCCTGTGCGGCAGCGTCCGGACGGGGACGGAGATCGAGGCGGAGGCGGGGATCTCCCTGCGGACGCTGGCTAAGCTGGCCCTGGAGGCGTCCCTGACGGGACTGGAATTTGCCGCCGGGATCCCCGGAACGCTGGGAGGCGCCGTCGTGATGAACGCGGGCGCGTACGGTTCGGAGATCCGGGACGTGCTGACCGGGGCAAAGGTCCTGACGCCGGCAGGGGAGATACATAACCTGACGAATGAGGAATTGAAGCTGGGGTACCGCAGCAGCTGTATCCCGGAGAACGGATATATCGTGCTCTCCGCCAGGCTGAGGCTGGCCGGGGGCGACGGACAGGCGATCCGGGACAAAATGGACGATCTGGCCGCTCAGAGGAAATCCAGACAGCCCCTGGAATATCCCAGCGCCGGCAGCATGTTCAAGCGCCCGCCCGGATATTTCGCCGCCAGGCTGATCGACGACGCGGGGCTCCGCGGTTTTCGCGTCGGAGGGGCCCAGGTGTCGGAAAAGCACTGCGGCTTCGTGGTCAACCGGGGCGGCGCGACGGCGGCGGAGGTGCTGGAGCTGTGCGGAGAGGTAAGCCGGATCGTTTATGAAAAGTTCGGCGTTATGCTGGAGCGGGAAGTGAAATACCTGGGATGACGGGCGGAACCGGCTGTCCGGCCGGCGGAAGCGGCGGGAAAGAAGCGCGCCGCGAGACGCCTCCCGGGGTACAGACAGAACGGCGGAAGAGGCAGGTGGAAACATGAAACTGGTGATCGTGACGGGCATGTCGGGAGCGGGCAAGACCGTGGCGCTGAAGATGCTGGAGGATATGGGCTTTTACTGCGTGGACAATCTTCCGATTCCTCTGATGCGGAAATTCGCGGCTCTGCTGGCGGAAAGCCCGGATAAAGCCTCGGAGAACGTGGCGCTGGGCATCGATATACGCAGCGGCCAGGAGCTGCCGCAGTTTTCGCAGATCCTGGACGAATGGCGGACGGACCATGTGGAGTGCCGGGTGCTTTTCCTGGATTCCAGCGACGAGGTCCTGATCAAGCGGTACAAGGAGACCCGCAGGAGCCACCCGCTGGCCGGCATGGGACGCATCGACCAGGGGATCGTAAAGGAACGGGAGAAGCTGGGCTTTTTGAAGGAAAAAGCGGATTTTATCATCGATACCAGCAAGCTTCTGACCAAGGATCTGCGCCACGAACTGGAAAAGCTTTTTATGGAGAACCGTTCCTTTGACAATCTGTTTATTACCGTATTGTCCTTCGGGTTCAAATACGGGATCCCGGCGGACGCGGATCTGGTTTTTGACGTTCGCTTCCTCCCCAATCCCTACTATGTGGAGGAACTGAAGCACAGAACCGGCGAGGAAAGGCCGGTTCAGGAGTATGTGATGAAAGGCGGCACGGCCGCGGTATTTTTGCAGAAGCTTTATGACATGGTGGATTTCCTGATCCCCAACTATGTGCAGGAAGGGAAGAACCAGCTGGTGATCGCCGTCGGCTGCACGGGAGGGCGCCACCGTTCCGTGACCGTCGCCAGGGCGCTGTATCAGCATCTCCGTTCCCTGCGGCCCATCGGACTCAAGCTGGAGCACCGGGACATGGAAAACGGCCGCAGGCCCCAGGAGAATTAGGAACCCGTGAGGTGGGATATGACATTCTCGTCCAGAGTAAAAGAGGAGCTGTCGCGTCAGATCAGCCCGGCCCGGCACTGCCAGATCGCGGAGATCGCGTCGATCATCAGCCTCTGCGGAAAGGTGCAGATCGATGAAGACGACCGTTTCAGCATAAAAATTTCAACAGAAAACGTGGCAGTTGCAAGAAAGTACTTTACATTATTAAAAAAAACATTTAATATAAAGACGGAAATTGTGATTCGGAGAAATGCTTATCTGAAGCGCAGGAGGGTCTACGTGGTGACGGTTCCGGACGACGGAGAGTCCAGGCGGGTGCTTCTGGCCGCGAAACTTCTGACTGCAGACGGAAGTATTGGGGAGGATCTGTCGGTGGTCGGGAACGTGGTGATCCAGAACAGCTGCTGCAAGCGGGCCTTTCTGCGGGGAGCGTTTCTGGCGGCCGGTTCGGTCAGCGACCCGGAGCGGTTCTATCATTTCGAGATCGCATGTCAGACGGAAGAGAAGGCAGAGCAGCTTAAGAATGTGATCGCGGCGTTTGGGATCGATGCCAGGATCGTGGTCCGGAAAAAATATTACGTGGTCTATGTGAAAGAGGGAGACCAGATCGTGGATCTGCTGAGCGTGATGGAGGCTTCCCAGGCTCTGATGGAGTTTGAGAACATCCGGATCCTGAAGGAGATGCGCGGCAGCGTCAACCGCCAGGTCAACTGCGAGACCGCGAATATCAACAAGACCGTTTCCGCGGCAGTAAAGCAGATTGAAGATATCATGTTCATCCGGGACACAGTGGGCTTTGAGGGACTGCCTGACCATCTGGCCCAGATGGCCATGGCCAGACTGGAAAAACCGGAAGCCACACTGAAGGAATTGGGGGAGTCCCTGGATCCGCCGGTGGGCAAATCGGGAGTAAACCATCGGCTCAGAAAGCTTAGCAGCCTGGCGGAAGACTTGCGGGAGAAACACATGGCTGAATGGCAGACTGGTCATTTAGAGGAATGAGGAGGAAGAATTATGCAAAAAAAGACGATCACGATTGAGCTGGACACCGGTCTGGAAGCGAGGCCGGTGGCCATGCTGGTGCAGGTAGCCAGCCAGTTCGACAGCAGCATCTATGTGGAATGCGAATCCAAGAGAGTGAATGCCAAGAGTATCATGGGCATGATGACCCTTGGGCTGATGCCTGGCGAAGAGATCACAGTGACAGCGGCCGGTTCCGACGAGGATAAGGCGATGGCCGGTATTGAGAAATATCTGACCGAGGGCTGATCGCTGACAGAAAAAACCTCTGCCGGGCTCCGGGACCGATCGGCGGGGCGCGGCGCGATGAGGAACAGCAGTAAGGAGTTTGCGGAAACTGAGCAGACTCCTTTTATCATAGCATTTCGGACCCGTCCGCTCCGGCAGGAGGCATTCCTGCGGGGGCGGGCAGGGGGCGTTCCTGCGGGCAGGCAGGAGGCGTTCCGGGGTCAGCAGGACGCTTTCCCGCAGACCGGCCGGGCGCCGCCGGAAACGGCCTGCGGTCTTTGGCACGGACGTTTTCGGGTCCATTCAGAGAATCGGATTTTACGAGAAGATAAAAGGGGGAGGACGGCATGGCGTTTACACATCTGCATGTGCATACGGAGTACAGCCTCCTGGACGGTTCCAGCAAGATCGGCGAGCTGGTCAGCCGGGCCAAAGAGCTGGGGATGGACAGTATGGCGATCACGGACCACGGGGCGATGTACGGCGTGATCGATTTTTACAAGGCGGCGAAGGCGGCGGGGATCAAGCCGATCCTGGGCTGCGAGGTCTACGTGGCCCCCGGTTCCCGTTTCGACCGGGAGACGGTGCGCGGCGAGGACCGCTATTACCATCTGGTCTTGCTGGCGGAGAACAACGAAGGGTATCAGAACCTGATGAAGATCGTGTCCAAAGGGTATGTGGACGGATTTTACTACAAGCCGCGGGTGGATTACGAAGTGCTGCGCCAGTACCATGAGGGGATCATTTGCCTGAGCGCCTGTCTGGCGGGCGAGGTCCAGAGATTTCTGGAGAGAGGGCTTTACGACCAGGGGAGGGAGGCGGCGCTGCGCTACCTGGATATCTTCGGGGAGGGCAATTTCTTCCTGGAGCTGCAGGATCACGGGATCCCCGCCCAGAAGACCGTGAACCAGGCGCTTATGAAGCTGAGCCGGGAGATCGGCGTGCCGCTGGTGGCGACCAACGACATCCATTATATCTACGCCGAGGACGCGGCCGCCCACGACATCCTCCTCTGCATCCAGACCAACAAAAAGGTGACCGATGAGAACCGGATGCGCTACGAGGGGGGACAATATTACTGCAAATCGGAAGAAGAGATGCGGGCTCTGTTCCCCTATGCGCCGGAGGCGCTGGACCATACCCACGAGATTGCCGACCGCTGCAGCGTGGAGATCGAGTTCGGCGTCACCAAGCTGCCGAAATTCGACGTGCCCGAGGGCTACGATTCCTGGAGCTACCTGAACCATCTCTGCGAGGAGGGGATGCGGAAGCGGTATCCCCAGGGGGACGAGGCGCTGTGGGAGCGGCTCCGCTACGAGCTGGGCGTGATCCGGAATATGGGCTATGTGGACTATTTCCTGATCGTCTGGGACTTCATCCATTACGCGAAAACGAACGGCATCAGCGTCGGCCCCGGCCGCGGTTCCGCTGCGGGTTCCATCGTGTCCTACTGCCTGGAGATCACGGATATCGATCCGATCCGCTATAACCTGCTGTTCGAGCGGTTCCTGAACCCGGAACGCGTGTCCATGCCGGATATCGACATCGACTTCTGCTACGAACGGCGGCAGGAGGTGATCGATTACGTGGTCCGCAAATACGGGAAAGACCAGGTGGTGCAGATCATAACCTTCGGTACGCTGGCGGCCAGGGGCGTGATCCGCGACGTGGGCCGCGTCCTGGATATCCCCTACACGAAATGCGATGCCATCGCCAAGATGGTTCCGCGGGATCTGGGGATCACGCTGGAAAAGGCCCTGAAAACCAGCCCAGACCTGCGGAAAGCCTACCAGGAGGACGAGCAGGTCCGATACCTGATCGACATGTCCATGCGCCTGGAAGGGCTGCCCAGACATTCTTCGATGCACGCGGCCGGCGTGGTGATCAGCCGCACCTCAGTCGATAATTACGTTCCCCTGTCCAGGGCGGCCGACGGTACGCTGACGACCCAGTTTACGATGACGACTCTGGAGGAGCTGGGACTTCTGAAAATGGATTTCCTGGGCCTGCGCACCCTGACCGTGATCCAGGACGCGGTGGCGCAGATTGAGAAAAACCACGGGATCCGGCTGGATCTTGGCCGGATCGATTACAATGACAAAGCGGTGATGGGGCTGATCGGAAGCGGCCGGGACGACGGCATCTTCCAGCTGGAGAGCGGCGGCATGAAAGGCTTTATGAAGGAGCTGAAGCCGGAGACCCTGGAGGACATCATAGCCGGCATCGCCCTTTACCGTCCGGGCCCCATGGATTTCATCCCCAAGTACCTGAAAGGGAAAAACGACCGGGCCTCCGTGACCTACGACTGTCCGCAGCTGGAGCCGATCCTGCGGGAGACCTACGGCTGCATCGTTTACCAGGAGCAGGTCATGCAGATCGTCCGGGACCTGGCCGGCTATACCATGGGCCGCAGCGACCTGGTGCGCCGCGCCATGTCCAAAAAGAAAGAGTCGGTCATGGCGAAAGAGCGTCAGAATTTCGTCTACGGAAACGACGAGGAAGGCGTGAAGGGCTGCATCCGCAACGGGATCGACGAGCAGACGGCCAATCGGATCTTCGACGAAATGACGGATTTTGCCAGGTACGCGTTCAACAAATCCCACGCGGCCTGCTATGCGGTGGTGGCTTACCGGACGGCCTACCTGAAATATTATTACCCGAGAGAATTTTTCGCGGCCCTGATGACGTCGGTGATGGAGAATACGTCCAAGGTATCGGAATATGTCCTGACCTGCCGCCAGATGGGGATCCGGATCCTGCCGCCGGATATCAACGAGGGAGAGGGCGGCTTCACGGTGTCGGGGGATTCCATCCGCTATGGGCTGGCGGCCATCAAAAGCATCGGCCGCTCCGTCGTGGACGCCATTGTGGCGGAGCGCCGGGCCAACGGGCCGTTTCGCAGCATGGATGATTTTGTGGAACGCACCTCCAACCGGGAGGTCAATAAAAAGACGCTGGAGAGCTTCATCAAGTCCGGCGCGCTGGATTCCCTGCCCGGCAACCGCCACCAGAAATTTATGGTGGCCCTGGACATGCTGGATCAGAAAAACAAAGAGAAAAAGAATTCCCTGTCCGGTCAGATGAGCCTGTTTGATTTCGTGGACGAGGACACGAAAGGCGACTTCCGGATCACGTTCCCGCAGGTGGAGGAATATTCGAAGGACGTGATGCTGGCCTTCGAGAAAGAGATGCTCGGCATCTATATCAGCGGCCATCCGCTGGACGCCTACGAGAAGACCTGGCATGACAATGTGACCGCCGACTCCTCGGCTTTCCTGGTGGCTGAGGAGACGGGGGAAGCCTACGTTCAGGACGGCGCCCGGGAGACCATCGGCGGCATGATCGTCGGCAAAACCGTCAAGATCACGAAGAGCGGCCAGAACATGGCCTTCGTGACGGTGGAGGATCTGCTGGGCAGTGTGGAGGTGGTCGTGTTCCCGAAGGATTACGAGAAATACCGGGATGTGCTGACGGACGACGCCAAGGTGTTCTTCCAGGGGCGGGCTTCCATCGGCGACGAACCCAAAGGGAAGCTGATCTGCGAGCGGGTGATCCCCTTTTCCAGCCTGCCCAGCCAGCTCTGGCTGCAGTTTGCGGACAAGCAGGACTATGACGCCAGAATCGGAGAGGTCATGGAGATCCTGAAGCAGTCCGACGGAAACGACGGCGTCACGATCTATCTGGCGAAAGAGCGGGCCAGGAAGGTGCTGCCTCCCAATCTGAACGTTTCCTGCGATCCGGAACTTCTGGAGCAGCTTTACCGGGTCCTGGGTGAAAAAAATGTCAAAGCGGTGCAAAAAACCATTGAAAGTCTGGGTAAAATGAATTAAAATAAGGGATAATCAATTTATCATTAACTCTTGACGGGAGGTAAGGATATGGCTAAAACAGTGAAAACGATCGGCGTACTGACCAGCGGGGGCGACGCTCCCGGCATGAACGCCGCGATTCGCGCCGTGGTGCGTACCGCGATTAACCGCGGTCTGAAGGTAAAAGGCATTATGAGGGGATATGCCGGGCTCCTGCAGGAAGAGATCATAGACATGCACACCAAATCCGTTTCAGAGATCATCAACCGGGGCGGAACGATCCTTTATACGGCCAGGTGCATGGAGTTCATGACGCCGGAGGGCCAGCGCAAGGGCGCGGAGATCTGCCGGAAGCACGGGATCGACGGCATCGTGGTCATCGGCGGCGACGGTTCCTACCGGGGCGCGGGCAAGCTGTCGGCGCTGGGCATCAACACCATCGGCGTGCCCGGGACCATCGACCTGGACATCGCCTGCACGGACTACACCATCGGCTTCGACACGGCGGTAAACACGGCCATGGAGGCCATCGACAAGGTCCGGGATACGTCCACATCCCACGAGCGCTGCAGCATCATTGAGGTCATGGGCCGCCACGCCGGCTACATCGCGCTGTGGTGCGGCATCGCCAACGGCGCCGAGGACATCCTGCTTCCGGAGAAATACGACGGCAACGAGCAGGCTCTGATCAATCACATCATCGAGAGCCGCAAGATCGGCAAGCGCCACCATATTGTGATCAACGCCGAGGGCATCGGACATTCCACCTCCATGGCGAGGCGGATCGAGGCCGCTACGGGCATCGAGACCCGGGCCACGATCCTAGGCTACATGCAGCGCGGCGGCGGACCGACCTGCAAGGACCGCGTATACGCCTCGATCATGGGCGCGAAGGCCGTGGAGCTTCTGGCGAACGGGGCCAGCAACCGGGTGATCGCCTACAAAAACGGCGACTACACGGACTTTGATATCCAGGAAGCCCTGGCGATGCAGAAATCGCTGCCGGAGGATCAGTATCAGATCAGCAAGCTGCTGACACGGTGACGGGCAGGAAGGACAGGAAATCAGGACAGGGGCCGGCGGAGACTGCTGCCGATGAGGCGCAGGGACCGGCCCCTGTTTTCGGTAAAAACCCGGTAAGCCGGGGATCGGAGGAACGAGCAGTGGAGAATGTGGTCTTGTGCGGAGCCAGCGCCTATGAAGAGAAATATTATTTTAACCGGCAGTTTGACGGCCTGCCGGAGCCGGTCAAGGAGGAGCTGCAGATCCTGTGCGTGCTGTTCACGGAGGACGTGGGCGGCGTGCTGACGCTGGAGTTTAACGAGGCGGGGGCTCTGCAGTTTCAGGTAATGGCGGCCGAGAACGATTTCGATTTTGACGAGATCGGGAGCGGGCTGAAGATCCGGCAGTACCAGCAGGAGAAACGGGAGCTTCTGGAGAGCCTGGAGATTTACTACCGGGTGTTTTTCCTGGGAGAAGGACTGGATGCGGACAAAACAGGACGGTGAGAGATGGAGCGGGATCTGCGGCTAACGATCGGCGGGGTGACGCTGAAAAACAATCTGATACTGGGGCCCATGGCGGGAGTGACGGATCTGGTGTTTCGCGGGCTTTGCGAGGAACAGGGCTGCGGCGCGGCGTACACGGAAATGGTCAGCGCCAAGGCCGTTTTTTATGGGAGCCGGAACACGGAGGAGCTTCTGCGGGTCGGCGGCGGGGAAGCGTGCGTGGCCCTGCAGCTGTTTGGGTCCGACCCGGAGATCATCGGCAGCATGGCGGAGCGCCTGGAGGCGGGCCCTTACGCGTGGATCGACGTCAACATGGGCTGCCCGGTGCCGAAGATCGTGAACAACGGGGAGGGTTCGGCCCTGATGAAGGACCCGAAGCGGGCGGAGGCGATCCTGAAAACGCTGGTCCGGAAGCTGAAAAAGCCGGTGACGGTGAAATTCCGGAAGGCCTTCGACGAAACCTGCGGCGACGCCGTTGCGTTCGCGAAAATGGCGGAGGCCTGCGGGGCGGCCGCCGTGGCGGTCCACGGGCGGACGAGGCAGCAGTTCTACTCCGGCGCCGCGGACTGGGATGTGATCAGGCGGGTCAAAGAGGCCGTGAGGATCCCCGTCATCGGAAACGGGGACATTTTCACGCCGGAGGACGCGAAGCGGATGCTGGACGAGACCGGCTGCGACGGCCTGATGATCGCCCGCGGAGCCAGGGGCAATCCCTGGATCTTCCGGAGGACCCTCCATTATCTCAGGACGGGGGAACTGCTTCCGCCGCCGGGGCGGGACGAGCTGCGGGAAATGATCCTGCGGCACGGGCGGCTGCTGGCCCTGGACAAAGGAGAATACCTGGCCGTGCGGGAGCTGCGCAAGCACGTGGCCTGGTACACGGCGGGCCTTCCCCATTCGGCGGCCCTCCGAAACGAGATCAACGAGGCGGAGGATCTGCAGGCGTTTGAAAAATTGATCCGGGAGCGGGTATAGGGGCCGGGACCGCATCGGTTTCTGCCGCCCGGCAGGATTCTGCGGTGCTTCCGGAAAAGGAAATGCCGCACCTACGCTTTGGTTTTTGCATTTTCCCGGCCGATTTGCGGCCGGATCGGTGATAATTGCGGAAATGCCTGCATATAATGGCAATAAATGGACAATCATAAAGCCATAAGATCACAGGAGGGATTTATTATGGAACGCAGGCATAGACGAACCAGAAAAGAGAAACTGGAAGACGAACTGAAAAAGACGGCGGAGACCATTGCCCAGTATACGGCGGCCCTGAGCGCCATGGAGGAAAAGCGCCAGTCTCTGATCGAAGAGATCGAAAACGAACGGATCCGCGAGGTGACCCGGCTGATGAAGGAGAAAAACCTGTCGGTGGACCAGCTGAAGGACATGATCGGCGCGTCCGGCGCGGAAACCGTCGGGCAGAGCGCGTAAAGAGGCACCCGCTTTCCCGGTTGGGGATTGACAAAACCGTGGTATTCATGTATAGTCAAAAAGGAAGTAAAGGCGCTCCGCGAGGGGTGTCTTTTGCTTTTTATCGGGAACCCGCGGCGATCGGGCCCGGTACGACATTTCCACGAAAGGATGTTGCGCAAGATGCTATTGGATTTAGTGGACCATAAGGAGTCGATCAATCGTCTCCTGGCCCGTTATGGGGTGAAATTCGGTATCTATAAAAATCATGAGTTCCATGAACAGCTGTTTCCGTTCGATCCGATTCCCAGGGTGATCCCGCGCAGGGAGTTTGATTATCTGGACAGGGGACTGTCCCAGCGGGTGACGGCGCTGAACTGTTTCCTGGAGGATATTTATTCCGACAAAAAGATCGTAAAGGACGGCGTGATCCCGGCAGATTTCATTTATTCCTCCAAGGGCTATCTGCCCCAGTGCGAGGGGATCCGGCCGCCGAAACACATCTGCAGCCACATTTCCGGGATCGACCTGGTGCAGGGCAAAGACGGGAACTGGTATGTCCTGGAGGACAATCTGCGGATCCCGTCCGGGGCCTCCTATCCGATGATCGCCAGGGACCTGACCCGGCAGGCGGCTCCGGAGGCGTTTGCCAGGAACCATGTGGAGGATAACCGCGGGTATGCCGCAATGCTCCGGGAGACCATGGAGTATGTGAGCACCGGCGGCATCCATGTGGTGCTGACGCCGGGGCGTTACAACGCGGCCTTTTTTGAACATTCCTATCTGGCGGAGCGGTCGGGATCGGTTCTCTGTATGCCCCAGGATCTGGTGGCGGAGGGCGGCAAACTGTATTACCGCCAGTATGAGGGCCGGAAGCTGCAGGTGGGGGCGGTGTACCGGCGCATTTCCGATGAGTATCTGGACCCGCTGACGTTTCTGCCGGAGTCGCTGATCGGCGTGCCGGGGATCATGGAAGTCTACGCGGCCGGAAATGTGGCGATCCTGAACGCGCCCGGCAACGGCGTGGCCGACGACAAAGGTATTTACTATTTCGTGCCGCATATGATAAAATACTATCTGGGCGAGGAACCCATTCTCCGGAATGCGCCGACCTATCTGGCCTTCTATGAGAAAGACCGGACGTTCATCCTGGAGCATCTGAGCCGTCTGGTGGTGAAAGACGTGTCGGAGGCCGGGGGTTACGGCGTCGTATTCGGCAGCAATCTGAGCCGTGAAGAGCTGGGGGCTCTGGCGGAGGCCGTCCGCCGGGAACCGAGGCGCTTCATCGCCCAGGAGGTTGTTGATTTCGTGGATCTGGATATCGTGGAAGGCGAGGCGCGGGTCCCGAGGAAGGCCGACCTGCGGGCCTTTGTGCTGGCCGGAGAGACGACCCGGGTATGGCCCAGCGGACTGACCCGCTTTTCCAGAAACCCGGATTCGTTTGTGGTCAATTCGTCTCAGGGAGGAGGATTTAAGGACACATGGGTATTATCTCGGTAGAAAGGGCCGACCATCTGTTCTGGATCGGACGGTATACGGAGCGGGTGTTTACGACGCTGGTGACGTTTTTTGATTTCTACGATCAGATGATTGACGTGGATCTGGAGGCTTATAAGGATTTCTGTGAGAAGGTGGCGATCCCGGACATTTACAGGGACCGGGAAGATTTTAACCGGCGCTATCTGTTTGACCGGACGGATCCCAATTCCGTCTGCAGCAATCTGGAACGTGCCTACGACAACGGCATTGTGATCCGGGACGAGATCAGCAGCTATACGCTGGCGTATCTGCAGCTGGCGCTGGACCATCTGGAGGCTGCGGCAGGGTCCGCGGCGCCTCATTACGATCTCCAGCAGGTGATCGACTACATCCACGCGTTCTGGGGCTGCGCCGACGACCGGGTAGACGATGAGGAGGCCCGAAATATCATGAAATGCGGCAAGTACCTGGAGCGGCTGGATCTGTATCTGCGCCTGGGCTATCCGTTCCGTTTGATCGAAAAGGAGTATTCGAAATTTGTGAACCGTCTGGGCAGGGTGCGGCTGCCCTATGACCCGGTCTGCAAGGCGAAACTGGACGAGATCTTCGCCATGGGGCCGTGGTGGACCGAGCGGCGCGGGGAAGCGCTGTCCGCACTGTGGAATTTTTTTCTGAGGTGAGACAGCTTGAGAATTTTGAAGGTGCAGTATGAGATGCGGCTTGCGTTTGACGGACCGGTGACAGACCACTATTTCCGGTTCCGGTGCCTGCCGATGGAAGACGATGCGCAGACGGTGGAAGCGCTGGAGCTTCATCTGGAGCCGGCGTGCGCGGTTCGCGAAAGGACGGACGGGTTCGGCAGCCGGATGTGCTGCGGCGAGATCCTGACGCCGCACGACGCGCTCTGCGTGCGGATGAACGCCAGGGTGCGGGTGGAGCGGGGAGCATCGGATCATGAACTCCGGGCCCAGGCTGCCCGCGGCACAGGGCATACAGGCTATGAAGATGCAAATCGTCCGGATGGCCTTGCTGCCGGGCAGGCTCCATGGTTCCTCTACCGGTACCCGTCCGGGCTGACGAAACCGGATGCGGCGATGCGGGAATGGCTGGACCGCGTCCGCGAACGCTATGCACTGTTTTGCCGTGCGATGGGGTATCCCGAAGCGGACCGCGGAAAACCGCCATACTGCGGATCAGGTCCCGGAATCACCGCAGAAGGAAACACCGGGAGGCAGGAAATCGGTTTGCCGTCTCCGGATCATGCCGGGACGCGTTTCCCGGAATTTCTGATGCACGAGGTGTACCGGCGGCTTGCCTATGCGCAGGGGCATACCCATGTGGGGACGACGGCGGCTGAGGCGTTCGCGCTGGGCCGGGGAGTCTGCCAGGACTATGCCCATATTTACGTGACGCTGTGCCGCATGGCAGGCTTTCCGGCCCGCTACGCGGCGGGGATGGTGGTCGGCGAGGGAGCGACCCACGCGTGGGCGGAAGTGTGGCAGGACGGGGCGTGGACCGCTTACGATCCGACCCACGACTGTATTGTGGACGACCGATACGTCAAAGTGTCCCACGGCCGGGATTTTGCCGACTGTTCCGTCGACCGGGGGTGCTTCCGCGGCGCGGCCGGACAGGAGCAGACGGTCTATGTGAAAGTGGAAGACTGCGCGGCAGGCCGGGAATAGAAAGTACATGGAACGGGTTCGGCGTTACAGAATGAATCTCCGCCGGAATGTGCGGCCGGAGAATTGCAGAAGGTCCGCAAATTCAGCAGAGACAAGTTACGCCCATAAGCAACTTTTCTGTGCGCCATGACCGGATGCCGGAATGGCAGGAAAAACCGGCCCAAGACCGGGAAATACGGAGAAATAACGATGGCATCTGATTTCAGGGAATGCGCTGTTTATTTTATAAACGGAACCGCCTACGCCGGAAAATCGACGATGGTCCGGCTGCTGGCGGAAAAATATAACGGGATCGCCTGCGGGGAGAATTACCACAACCGGCTGCTGCCCGAATTGGATCCGGAAGAATTCCCCGGGCTGACCTATACCAGGGACCTGGAAGACTGGCATGATTTCATCCGGAGGACTCCCGATGAATACGAGGCGTGGATCCGGCGCACCAGCAGGGAATGTGAGCTCCTGGAACTTAGGATCCTGGAGGGGCTGCGGACGCAGGATCAGCCGGTGTTCGTGGATACCAATGTGTCGATCGAGACGCTGAGAACAGTTGCAAAGCACGATCACGTCCTGATCATGCTTGCGGGTCCGGAGGTCTCGGTGCGGCGCTTTTTTGAGCGGCCGGACCGGGAGAAGCAATTTTTATACCGGCTGATTATGGAAGAGCCGGACCCGGAATATGCGCTGGACAATTTCCGGCAGTGCCTGATGCGGATCAATACCCGGGAGAATTACGATCGCTTCCTGAATTCCGGATTCCATGTGATTTTGCGGGATGAAAATCGAAGCGCTGAGGAGACGCTGGCCCTGGCGGAAAAAGCGTTCGGGCTGAGATAACGGAAAATACGTTCAGAATAAAATAATCCGCCGCCCCGTGCGGCAGAACAGAATGGAGATACTGATATGATCAAGACAGTTGTATCCGTGGGACTTCCGGTGGACGAGCGGCTCCAGATCCGCAAATCCACGATCGCGCCGGAGGTGCGGACCGGAAAAGAAAAACGCATCTGCATTGTGACCGGCACCCACGGCGACGAGCTGGAGGGGCAGTATGTGTGCTACGAGCTGGGGCATCGTCTGAAGAGCGGGCTGGAACACCTGAAAGGGATCGTGGATATTTACCCGGCTCTGAATCCCCTTGGCATCGATTCCATCACCCGGGGGATTCCGACTTTTGATCTGGACATGAACCGGATCTTCCCCGGCAGCGAGGACGGCCAGGTCCAGGAGCAGATCGCCAACCGGATCGTAAAGGACTTAAGCGGGGCGGATCTCTGCATCGACATCCACGCCAGCAATATTTTCCTGCGGGAGATTCCCCAGGTGCGCGTCAGTGAGATGACGGCGGAGAGACTGCTGCCGTACGCGAAGCGCCTGAACGTGGATTATGTGTGGATCCACGCGGCGGCGACAGTGCTGGAATCCACCCTGGCCCATACGATGAACATGGCCGGCGTCCCCACGCTGGTGGTGGAAATGGGCGTGGGCATGCGCATTACGCTGGATTACGGCAATCAGCTGGTAGACGGCATTTTCTGCCTGATGAAAGACTTAGGCATCTGGGACGGCCCGGTGATCACGCCGAAAGAGCCCATCATTTCCTCGGACGGACAGGTAGGCTTTATCAATGCCAACCGCCCCGGCATTTTCATCCCGAAGGTGGAGCATTGGATGCACATCCGGCAAGGCGAGGTCATCGGCGAGATCCTGAATCCCCTGGAGGGGAAGGTGGAGGAAACGCTGTACGCGCCGTTTGACGGGATGGTATTTACCCTGCGGGAGTATCCGATTGTCAACAGCGGCTCGCTGATCGCCCGGGTGCTGGGAGGTGAATTCTGATGAGAAAAGAACTGATTTTCCGTATGGAGAACGCGTACAGGGACGCGCTGAATATTTACGGCTACCATTTCGGCATCGGAGAAAAATCCACCTGTATCGTGGGAGCCCTGCGCGGCAACGAGGTACAGCAGATGTATATCTGCAGCCAGCTGGTGCGGGCGCTCCGCGATCTGGAGAAGCACGGAAATCTGGCCGCCAACCATGAGATCCTGGTGATCCCGTCGGTCAATCATTCCGCCATGAACATCGGCAAGCGGTTCTGGCCCGTGGACAATACGGACATCAACCGGATGTTCCCCGGCTACGACCAGGGCGAGACGACGCAGCGGATCGCGGCGGGACTGTTCGAGGTGGTGCAGCAGTACAATTACGGCATCCAGTTCGCCAGCTTCTATATGCGCGGGAATTTTGTGCCCCATGTGCGGATGATGGAGACCGGCTATGAGAACGCCAGCCTGGCCAACCTGTTCGGGCTGCCCTATGTGGTCCTGCGGAAGCCCAGGCCGGTGGACACGCTGACGCTGAATTATAACTGGCAGATCTGGAATACCAATGCGTTCTCCGTCTATACCAACGCGACGGACCAGATCGACGAGGCCTCGGCCCGCCAGGCGGTGGCGGCGGTGCTGCGCTTCCTGACCCGCATGGGCGTGATCCGCTACAACAGCCACGCGGGCTTCATCGCCACCACGATCCACGAGGAGGAGCTGATGAACGTGCGCAGCAACGAATCCGGGATCTTCCGCCGCAGGGCGGAGCCGGGGACGGAGGTACATATCGGGGATGTCCTGGCGGAGATCATCGATCCCTGCGAGGGCGAGATCCTGAGCAGCATCATCGCCCCCACCGACGGCATCATTTTCTTCGCCCATTCCCAGCCGCTTGTGATGGAACATGCGGTGATCTTCCGGATCATCCGGCGGCTGCATGAGTAATGTTTATGCGATACGGTCATGCTTTAAATGTCTATTATTCTGCAGGCGTTTTCTGCGTTTATGCAAAGAGAATGTCTGATGGTTTTCGTCTGAAAAAAGTCTATCTGGCTATGGAAGATTAAATTGACTATGTGACAGATTAAGGAGATAATATAGAAATGGATACAAAAGAATATATGATCATTATAATTATAGAGCAGTTCACGAAACATCACAGGACAACACGCAGATGAGAAAAGAGAACGCGCAGATGAGGGATTACAGCAGGCAGAATAAGGAGGCGTGGGAATTCGATGCGTACGATTTTTGGGTAAGGACCGCCGGTACGCCAGATGAGCGGGCACGCAAAGACATCGCAGACCCGCTCCGGATGCTCAAATGGCACGCGGCTTATTTCGACCGGTTTGAGGGAATCCGGATCGCCAATATCTGCGGGTCCTGCGGGAAGAAGGCCATTCCGCTTGCGCTGCTCGGCGCTGAAGTGACGGTCTTCGATATCTCGGAGGACAACCGAAGGTACGCCTGCGAAACGGCAGCGGCGGCCGGTGCCTCAATCTGCTTTGAAGTCGGCGACGTTTTGGAGATCGACATGGAGAAATACGGCGGTTATTTTGACATCGTATTTATGGAAGGCGGAGTGCTGCATTATTTCCACGATATCGACGAATTCATGAAGGTCATGTACTGCCTGCTGAAGCCGGGCGGGAAAATGATATGCAGCGATTTCCATCCATTCACCAAGCTCATGGACAGCCTGAAACTGGAGCAGCCTTCCATGAGCTATTTTTCCACGGAAGTGTTCGAAGGGGAGATGGCCCACGCCAGATTTTATAGCGCCGAAGAGCGGGCGAAGATACCCAAATGTAAGTATCGGAAGTATACCATCAGCGAGATCATTAATTCGATCCTTCGGAACGGGTTCTGCCTGGAGCGGTTCGACGAGCATCCGTCCTGGGAGAACGAGAAGCTGCCGGGAGAATTTGCAGCGGTGGCGCTAAAGAAGACGGTATAGATGAATCCGAGGGAAGCGCGAAATCATTGTGGAAAAGAAGATATTTCGGGAAGAATTCTTTTATATATTCGGAGAAATTCTGGATCTTCGCCTGATTGGTGCGTCGCAAAAGTTTTGTCTGCTAATGTCAAAAAAGAATAATTAATATAAAGTTTTTGACTTGAAAGTCTGAAACTGTTGACTGCTGCTGATTTTCTGGTATAATAGAGATAGAGAGAAAAGGAGGTGCATCATGGCTGAGTTGATCGACCGTCCGGAATATTTAAATCAACTTATTCAGCACAAGGATGTAGATCTTGTCAAGATTGTCACCGGTATTCGCAGATGCGGCAAGTCATCTCTGCTGGATTTGTTCCACAGGTATCTGTCTGACAACGGAGTGGATGACGGAAATATTATTCATATGAATCTGGAATCTCTGCGTTATCGTGACATTACCAATTACCTTGCATTCTATGATTATGTCAGTGAACGCATCCCGAAGAACGGAAAGGCCTATTTACTATTTGATGAGCTTCAGGCTGTGGAACATTGGGAAAAGGCAATCGAGTCTTTTCGTCTCGATTTCGATGTGGATATCTATATCACCGGTTCCAACGCTTACCTGCTTTCCACGGAATTTTCCACTCTGCTTTCCGGCAGATATGTAGAAATCCGCATGCTGCCGCTGTCATTTAAGGAATTCCTGACTTTTTATAAGTTTGATCCTTCTGTTACGGTAGAAGAAAAATTTCAAAGATATCTGCAGTTTGGCGGTATGCCGATTCTGCGGGAATACCGCTTCAACGAAGCAGGAAGTAATCAGGCTCTTGAAGGAATTTATTCTACCGTAGTGCTCCGGGATATTCTGCAGCGCAACAATCAGGCGGATCAGGGAACGCTGCAGAAGATTATGCTGTTCCTTTGTTCCAATATCGGCAGTATCGTTTCACCTAACAGCATCGGAAATGTTTTGTCCGGCGAAGGGGATATTCCGATCGGTAAAAGAAAAAATATCGCCGGCAAAACGGTAGAGAAATATATCTCCATGTTACGCAGCGCATTTATTATCTATTCTGTTGAAAGATACGACGTGAAAGGCAGGAAGTTATTGAAAACCCTGGGGAAAAATTATGTTTCGGATCTGGGTTTTCGAAATATGTTGCTTGGATATCGCGGCGATGATCGGGGACATGTTCTCGAGAATATCGTATTTCTGGAACTGATTCGCCGCGACTACCGGGTATATATTGGAAAGGTCGGGGAAACGGAAGTTGACTTTGTGGCGGAAAAGCCCAACGATAAATTATATATCCAGGTAACGGAAAGCATGCAGTCGCCGGAGACACGAGAGAGAGAACTTAAGCCTCTTCGAATGATTCCGGACAACTACGAAAAGATCGTATTATCAATGGACAGAAACTATATTAATTCCTATGACGGGATCAAATCCCTTTTTCTGATCGATTGGCTGCTGTCTTAAAGACAAACTCCTTGACAAACCCATCCCCGTCGCATATAATCGTTAATGATAAGAAAACGCGCTGACGGGAACAGTAGCGGAGGCGAAACGGCCAGAGAGGGACGCGCACGGTGGAAGCGTCCTGCGGGAAGCTTTCGTGAAGACCATCCCCGAGCGGTCTTTAATCGGGCCCGGTGAATCCGTTATCTTCGCAAATGAAGTGGTCTGAGCGGCGCATGTCCGCTCATTCAATAAGGGTGGAACCGCGATTTGGAAAATCGTCCCTTCTTGCAGCAGCATTGCAGGAAGGGATTTTTTATCTCCTGCATCCGAAAAATGTGCTCTGCGTTACGCGAAAGAGGTGCATATGGGGAATTATTTAAATGCAGGGAATGCCGGATTCGCGGCGGCGTTAAAGGGGACATACGTCGATAAAACGGGACTGATCGGGTTCATCAACAGCAGGTTGGGTACCAACATACCTGTTCAATCGAAGCATATGATCTGAACGGCTGATTTCACAAAACCGTTCTGCAAACTTATATAATATGAGAGGAGTTTTTGAAAAATGAAAGTAACCTTAAAAGACGGAAGCATCAAAGAATACGCTCAGCCCATGCCGGTCATCGACATCGCGGCGGATTTAAGCGCCGGGCTGGCCCGCGCGGCGTGCCTGGGCGAGATCGACGGCGAGGGCGCGGACCTGCGCACCGTGGTGGACCACGACTGCACCCTGAATATCCTGACCGCCAAAGACGAAAAGGGACTGGCTGCCCTGCGCCACACGGCGAGCCATGTGATGGCCCAGGCGGTCAAGCGCCTGTATCCCGGAGCGAAGCTGGCCATCGGCCCGTCCATCGCCGACGGATTTTATTATGATATTGATTTCGAAGCGCCGATCACCGCGGAGGACCTGGAGAAGATCGAGGCGGAGATGAAGAAGATCGTGAAGGAGGCGCTGCCCCTGAAGCGCTACACGCTGCCCAGGGAGGAGGCCATCGCCTTCATGCAGAAAAAGGAAGAGCCCTACAAGGTGGAACTGATTCAGGACCTGCCGGAGGACGCGGAGATCAGCTTCTATGAGCAGGGCGAATTCACCGACCTGTGCGCCGGCCCCCACCTGATGAACACGAAGGACGTGGGCAAGGCCTACAAGCTGACCAGCATTGCCGGCGCTTACTGGCGCGGCGACGAGCACAATAAGATGCTGACCCGGATTTATGCGACCGCATTCGGCAAGAAGGAAGAGCTGGACGCGTATCTGACCATGCTGGAAGAAGCAAAGAAGCGCGACCACCGCAAGCTGGGCAGGGAACTGGGACTGTTCATGCTGGCGGACGAAGGCCCCGGCTTCCCGTTCTTCCTGCCGAAGGGCATGGTGCTGAAGAACACGCTGCTGGAATACTGGCGCGAGGTCCACAAGCGGTACGGCTACATGGAGATTTCCACGCCGATCCTTTTGAACCGCGAGCTCTGGGAGCGTTCCGGACACTGGGAGCACTACAAGCAGAATATGTATACGACGGTGATCGACGAGGTTCCCTTCGGCATCAAGCCGATGAACTGCCCCGGCGGAATGCTGGTCTATAAGAGCGAGCCCCATTCCTACCGCGAGCTGCCGATGCGCGTCGGCGAGCTGGGTCTTGTCCACCGCCATGAGAAATCCGGCACGCTTCACGGTCTGTTCCGCGTGCGCTGCTTCACCCAGGACGACGCCCATGTCTTCATGACGAGGGAGCAGATGGAGGACGTGATCCAGGAGACGGTCCGGCTCTTTGACGAGGTCTATTCCACGTTCGGCCTGCATTATGAGATCGAGCTTTCCACGATGCCGGAAGACCACATCGGCACGCTGGAGGAATGGGAATACAATCAGAACGTCCTGAAAAATGCGATTACCGGCATGGGCAAGACCTTCACGATCAATGAAGGCGACGGCGCGTTCTATGGCCCGAAGCTGGATTTCCATCTTTCCGACTGCCTTGGACGCACCTGGCAGTGCGGTACGATCCAGCTGGACAGCCAGCTGCCGGAGCGGTTTGAACTGGAGTACCAGGGCGCGGACGGACAGAAGCACCGTCCGGTCATGATCCACCGCGTGGTGTTCGGCTCCATCGAGCGCTTCATCGGCGTGATCACGGAGCATTTCGCGGGCGCGTTCCCCACCTGGCTGGCGCCGGTGCAGGTGAAGGTGCTTCCGATCTCCGACAAATATGAGGAGTACGCCGCCCGGGTGGCGAAGCAGTTTGACGACGCCGGAATCCGCGTCGAGGCAGATTACCGTTCCGAGAAGATCGGCTACAAGATCCGCGAGGCCCAGCTGCAGAAGGTGCCCTATATGATCGTGGTGGGTCAGAAGGAAGTGGAAAACGGCGTGATCTCCGTCCGCAGCCGTTTCGCCGGAGACGAAGGGCAGAAGGAGATCGGAGCGTTCATCGCCGGGCTGAAGGAAGAGATCGCGTCGAGAGTGATGCGGGAGACGAAGGCGCAGGAAGCGTAAACACGGAGTAAAAGTAAACAACGGAACAAAAGTGCGTGGCCGGGACCGTAGGATGGACCGCGGGACGGGATGGAATTGCCGCGGAGAACCAGGCGGCATCCGCGCGGCCTGAGGAAATGCCGCCGCGGCGCTGTCTTACGGCCGGCCGTAAGCGGGCGGTCAAAGCAGCCGGGAACGGCCGGCCGGGCGCGGCGGGAGACGGATGGAGGCAGATACATGAAAGATCTGGCATATTATAATGGGACGATCACGCCGATCGCCGATATGATGATACCGGCCGGCGACAGGGGATTCTATTTCGGGGACGGGATTTATGAAGTCGCCATGGTATTCAACCGGAAGCTCTTTGCACTGCAGGAGCATCTGGACCGGATGGAGCGAAGCGCCTCCATGGTGCGGATCGCGCTTCCCATGCCGAAAGAGGAGATCGGAGCGCTTCTGCAGGAGCTGACCGGCCGGATAGACAGCGCCTGCCAGTTTGTCTACTGGCAGATCACCAGGGGAACCGCGCCCCGCAATCATCTGTTCCCGGCGGGCGTGCCGAGTAACCTGTATATTTATATAAAGCCCTGGAAGGGCGTGGAAATGGCGGACGATTACCGCGTGATCAGCGTGGAGGACACCCGGTTCCTCCACTGCGATATCAAGACGCTGAACCTGCTTTTGAATGTGCTGGCCGCCCAGAAGGCGAAGGAGGCCGGCTGTCAGGAGGCGGTTTTCGTGCGGGACGGTATTGTGACGGAAGGCTCCCACGCAAATGTGTCCATGATCAAGGACGGCGTGTTCATTACTCATCCGGCCGATCGTCTGATTCTGCCGGGGGTCGAGCGCCGGCACCTGATCGCTTACTGCGGAGAGCTGGGGATTCCGGTGGAGGAGAGAGGTTTCACGCTGGCGGAGCTTCGGGAAGCCGACGAGATCCTCATGTCCAGCACCAGTCATCCGAGCATGCGGGTCATGGAACTGGACGGCGTCCCTGTCGGAAGGAAGGACGCGGAAACGGTAAACCGGCTGCGGGAAAAATATCTGGCGGAGATCGCGGGATAAGGCATTTATAAGAAGCCTGCGTCAAAGCCGGGAAAAAGGAGGAAGGCAATGGATCAGCAGACAACATGCAGAGAAATCTATCTGGCGGGGGGATGCTTCTGGGGGACGCAGCGGTATTTTGACTGCATAGACGGCGTGCTCTCCACGGAAGTCGGATACGCCAACGGAAGGACGGAGAATCCCACCTATGAGCAGGTCAGGTACGAGGGGACCGGCCACGCGGAGACAGTAAAGGTGGTCTATGACGCGGCCCGGCTGCCCCTTGCGGAGCTGCTGGAACGGTATTTCCGGGTGATTGATCCGACCTCCGTGAACCGTCAGGGCGGGGACAGCGGGATCCAGTACCGCACAGGGATCTATTATACGGCGCCGGAAGACCGGGCGGCGGTGGAAGAGGCGCTTGCGGAGCTTCAAAAGCAGTATGACGCGCCGCTGGCCGTAGAGGCGCTCCCCTTATCCAATTATTATACGGCGGAGGAATATCACCAGAAATATCTGGAGAAGAACCCTCAGGGCTACTGCCATATTTCCCCCGCCATGTTTGAGGCGGCCGCGAAACCGCTGCGGTGATGCCGGGGCTTTTCTGACGAAACGATCTTCTCATCATTCTTTTCCGGCTGCGGAGGCGTCCTTCGCGGCCGGAGCCTGGGTTCAAAAATACATAGCGGAGAGGACGAGACATGGAGAAGAATCAGATGTGGAAATACACGCTGCAGGCGGCCAAGATCGGGTTTGGCAGCGCGCTGGCCATGTATCTGGCAAAAAGCTTCGGGCTGCAGTATTCGGCGTCAGCCGGTTCGATCACCCTGCTGACGATCCTGACTACCAAATGGGAGACGGTGAAGCTGTCCCTGTTTCGGGTCGTTACCTTTGCCATAGCCGTTTTGATCGCCTGGATGACGATTTTTCTGTTCAGCAGCGACTGGTTCGCCTACGGCTGCTTTTTGATGCTGATGACGATGATCTGCGACTCCCTCGGCTGGCGTTCGGCCCTGTCGGTCAACGCGGTGATCGGGATGCACTTTCTGGAAACCATGGATTTCAGCCTCGCTTCCATCGCCAACGAACTGTATCTTCTGCTGATCGGCATCACCATCGCCACCGTTTTGAATCTGTTCAGCAATAACCGCCACAGAAAGCAGGACATTCTGAACTGGATGAGAGACGCGGAGGAACGGCTGCGGACGATTCTCCTGCATCTGGCCGATTATCTGTCGGGGCAGGAAATGACGGTGGACGTGTGGCAGGAGCTGCGCAGCCTGGAAAGGCAGCTGGAGCATTACATAAGCGAGGCCAACGAGTACCAGGGCAATACCTTTCAGTCCCATCCCGGCTACTATATCGATTATTTTGAAATGCGCTGGCAGCAGTGCAGCGTACTGAGCAATCTTCATACGGAGATGCGCAAGATCCGCCAGATGCCGGAGGACGCCGTCGAGATCGCCGATTACATACGGGAGACCGCCGATTACGTGATCGAAAAGAACGTGCCGACGGAGCAGCTGGAAAAGCTGGACGCGGTGTTCGGGCGCATGCGGAAGCGGGACCCGATCACGTCGGCGGATGAATTTGAAAACAGGGCGTTCATTTTCCATATTCTGATCGATCTGCGGGAATTTTTGGAGTATAAGCGCAAATTCGTGGAGAATCTGGACGAGGAGCAGCGGCGGCGGTACTGGGACGTCTGATCAGCCGGCGGTTCGGGACAAACGTTATGCGGCAAAACGCAAAAATCGGTTGCCATAAAATCTGCGGGATGTTATGATAGAACCGATTCCTATATTGAAACGGTCCGGTTTGCGCCCGGGAGGACGGCGGCACGACGCGGCCCGGACGAACCGGCCGGCATACCCATAAGAAAAGGAGAGACAGCGATGGCTAGAGTTGGCATTGTCATGGGCAGCGATTCGGACCTGCCGGTTATGGCGCAGGCGGCGGATGTCCTGGAGCGGCTGGGGGTGGATTTTGAAATGACGGTGATTTCCGCCCACAGAGAACCGGACATCTTTTTTAACTATGCGAAAACCCTGGAGGAGAAAGGCGTGAAGGTCGTGATCGCCGGAGCCGGCAAAGCGGCGCATCTGCCGGGGATGTGCGCGGCCATTTTCCCCATGCCCGTGATCGGCGTCCCGATGAAGACCTCGGATCTGGGCGGCGTGGATTCCCTGTATTCCATCGTGCAGATGCCCAGCGGGATCCCGGTTGCGACCGTGGCCATCGGAGGCGGAACCAACGCCGGTATCCTGGCGGCGAAGATCCTGGCCGTCTCGGATGAGGAGCTGCTGGCGCGCCTGAAAGCCTATACGGAGTCGCTGAAGCACGACGTGGAGGCGAAGGCGGCGCGGCTGGACGCGGTCGGCTATAAGGCGTATCTGGCCGGAAAGTAAGCGGAAGGTCCGCGGCGGAGACCAAAAGCCGCGGGAAAGCGCGGTGAAATGGAAAGAAGCGGAGAATTAGGAGAGGTTTCATGGAAGCAGGCAGCTGTAAATACATAGATCAGGCGCTGGGGGCGTTTTTGCCGGAGGGAGCGGTGAAGACCTATAACCGGTTCGGCTCCGGCCATATCAACGATACGTATCTGGTGGAGTGCGCCGAAGGGTATCCCCGCTACGTCCTGCAGCGCATCAACGGAGATGTATTTAAAAATCTTCGGGCTTTAAACGGAAATGTGGAGCAGGTGACGGAATTTCTGCGGGAAAAGATCATCGCCCAGGGCGGGGATCCGGACCGGGAGACGCTGAATCTGATCTCCGCCCGGGACGGAAAAAAATTCTATATCGACGAAAACGGCCAGTGCTGGCGGCTGGTTCTTTATATTGAAAATTCGGTCTGCTACGATCAGGTAGAGAAGGAAGAGGATTTCTACCGCAGCGGTCAGGGCTTCGGCCATTTCCAGCGGATGCTGGCGGATTTCCCGGCGGACCGTCTGGAAGAGACAATCCCGGATTTCCACGATACGCCGAAGCGTCTGGAGGCGTTAAAACGGGCCGCCGCCGCGGATGTATGCGGCTACGCGGCTTCGGTAGGACCTGAGATCGATTTCATTCTGGCGCGGGAAGCGGAGACCCATGCGGCCATGGATATGCTTCGCAGCGGAGAACTGCCGCTTCGCGTGACCCACAACGACACGAAGCTGAACAATATCATGTTTGACGCCGAAACCGGGGACGTGCTGTGCGTCATCGATCTGGATACGATCATGCCGGGGCTCTCGATCTTCGATTTCGGAGACGCCATCCGCTTCGGGGCCAATACCGGCGCGGAGGACGAGCGGGATCTGAGCAGGGTGTCTTTGTCCCTGAACCTTTACGAGCGCTTCGTAAACGGTTTTCTGGAAGGGTGCCAGGGAAGCCTGACTGACGCGGAAGTGCGTATGCTGCCTATGGGAGCGAAGCTGATGACGCTGGAGTGCGGCATGCGCTTTTTGACGGATTATCTGGAAGGCAGCGTTTATTTTAAGACGGATTATCCGGAACATAACCTGGTGCGCGCCCGTTCCCAGCTGGCGCTGGCGGCCGATATGGAGCGGAAATGGGCGCAGATGTCGGAAATTGTGGAAAAATATCGCTGATCGACGGAAACGGCTGCAGCGAGTGCTATCTTCATGGAGGAAAATTATGGATTACAAGAAAGCGGGAGTAGATATCGAGGCGGGGTACCGGTCCGTAGAACTGATGAAACAGTATGTGGCGAAGACGATGCGGCCGGAGGTGCTGGGCGGCATCGGCGGCTTTTCGGGGGCGTTTTCCCTGGATGCCGTCAAGCAGATGGAACACCCGGTGCTTCTGTCGGGAACGGACGGCGTCGGGACCAAGATCAAGCTGGCCTTTCTGATGGACCGGCATGATACCGTGGGCATTGACTGCGTGGCCATGTGCGTCAACGACGTGGCCTGCGCCGGAGGGGAACCGCTGTTTTTCCTGGATTATATTGCCTGCGGGAAAAATATTCCGGAAAAGATCGCCCAGATCGTCAAGGGAGTGGCCGAGGGCTGCCGGCAGTCGGAAGCCGCGCTGGTCGGAGGCGAGACGGCGGAGCATCCCGGGCTGATGCCGGAAGACGAATACGACCTGGCGGGCTTTGCGGTCGGCGTTGTGGAACAGAAGGAGCTGATCGACGGCCGGGACCTGAAGGCAGGCGACGTGCTTATCGGCCTGGCTTCCTCCGGCGTGCACAGCAACGGCTTCTCTCTGGTCCGGAAAGTATTCGAAAAAGAAATGACGCCGGAAGGCCTGAATACCTGGTATGACGAACTGGGAGGGACGCTGGGCGATACGCTTCTGACCCCCACCAGGATCTATGTGAAGGCCCTGAAGGCGGTCCGGAACGCCGGCGTCCGCATAAAGGCCTGCAGCCATATTACCGGCGGCGGTTTTTATGAGAATGTGCCCAGGATGCTGCGGGAGGGCGTTTTGGCGGTCATCCGCAGGGACAGCTATCCGGTTCCGCCCATTTTCCGTCTCCTGGCTGAAAAAGGCGGGATCGCGGAGCAGATGATGTATAACACTTACAATATGGGCATCGGCATGATCCTGGCCGTGGCCCCGGAACAGGCGGAAGCGGCCATGGCCGCCGCGAAGGCCGCGGGCGAGACCCCCTACGAGATCGGCGTTATCGCCGATGGGGAAAAAGGAGTGACATTATGCTGAAAGTCGGGGTACTGGTATCCGGAGGCGGCACGAATCTGCAGGCGATCCTTGACGCCATCGACAGCGGCCGCATTACAAACGCCGAAGTGAGGGTTGTGATCAGCAATAACGCCGGGGCCTATGCCCTGGAACGGGCCCGGAAGCACGGCATCGAGGCGGTCTGCCTGTCTCCGAAGGAATTTGAGACCAGGGAGGCGTTCAATGAGGCCCTTCTGGAAAAAATTGATTCCTACGGGCTGGATCTGATCGTTCTGGCCGGTTATCTGGTGACGATTCCGCCGGCCATGATCCGCCGGTATCCGAACCGGATCATTAATATTCATCCGTCCCTGATCCCGTCGTTCTGCGGGGTGGGATATTACGGGCTGAAGGTGCATGAGGCGGCCCTGGCCCGCGGCGTTAAGATCACGGGGGCTACGGTCCATTACGTGGATGAGGGCATGGATTCCGGACCGATTCTCCTGCAGAAAGCGGTAGAGGTACTGCCGGGGGATACGCCTAAGGTACTGCAGCAGCGGGTGATGGAGCAGGCGGAATGGGTCATCCTGCCGCAGGCCATCGACGCCATCGCCAACGGAAAGCTATAAAATTCAGGAGGAGATACCATGATGAAAATTCTCATTATCGGCGGCGGCGGCCGCGAACACGCCATTGCGTGGAAAATCGCCAGGAGTCCGAAGGTGGAAAAGATTTACTGCGCTCCCGGGAACGCCGGGATCGCTTCGGTTGCGGAGTGCGTTGATATCGGCGTCATGGATTTTGAGGCCCAGATCCGGTTCGCGAAAGAGCATGCGATCGATCTGGCCGTCGTTGCGCCGGACGACCCCCTGGCGGCGGGCGCGGTGGACGCGCTGGAGGCCGCGGGCATCCGCACCTTCGGCCCCAGAAAAAATGCGGCGATCCTGGAGGGATCGAAGGCCTTTTCCAAAGACCTGATGAAAAAATACGGGATCCCGACCGCCGCGTATGAGACTTTTGATTCGCCGGAAGCCGCCCTGGCTTATCTGGAGACGGCCCCGGTGCCCATCGTCCTGAAAGCGGACGGCCTGGCCCTCGGCAAGGGCGTTCTGATCTGCGCCACGCGGGAAGAGGCCCGGGCGGGCGTAAAGACCCTGATGCAGGATCGGCAGTTCGGCTCGGCCGGCGACAGGATCGTGATCGAGCAGTTTATGACCGGCCGCGAGGTGTCGGTTCTGTCCTTCGTGGACGGACGGACCATCAGGGTCATGACCTCCGCCCAGGACCATAAACGGGCCAAAGACGGGGATCAGGGCCTGAATACCGGCGGCATGGGCACGTTCTCGCCCAGCCCGTTCTATACGCCGGAAATCGACGCCTATTGCCGGGAACATATTTACCAGCCGACCGTGGACGCCATGCGCGCCGAAGGCCGGGAATTCAAGGGCGTGATCTTCTTCGGCCTGATGCTGACGGCGGACGGGCCGAAAGTGCTGGAGTACAACGCCAGGTTCGGCGACCCGGAGACCCAGGTGGTCCTGCCGCGGATGCAGAATGATATTGTGGACGTGTTCGAGGCCTGCATCGACGGCACGCTGGATCAGATCGATCTCCGGTTTGACGACAACGCGGCCGTGTGCGTGGTGCTGGCCAGCGACGGGTACCCCGAACATTACCGGAAAGGCTTCGAGATAACGGGGCTGGACGCCTTTGACGGAAAGGAAGGGTATTACGTGTTCCATGCGGGCAGCAAGTTTGACGCGGAGGGACGGATCGTCACAAACGGCGGCCGCGTGCTTGGCGTGACGGCGCTGGGCAGTACGCTGAAAGAGGCCCGCGGAAACGCGTACCGGGCCGCGGAATGGGTTCATTTTGAGAACCGATATATGCGTCACGATATCGGCAAGGCGATCGATGAAGCTTAAGGGATAATGGGAGACAGATATTCATGCAGGCACGAATCTGCTCCTTGGCTGGACGGACAAGTAAACTTTAATGAAAAAAATGTGAAAATTTGTTAAAAAAGTAGATACGGCTTTTCAAATCCGGCCGCTTTTGCTATAATTGCAGACAGGAACGGACCTGCTTTTTCGAGTTTGGGGAAGCGGAGGAGCCGTTTCCGGAACCGCCGCCGGCAGTTATGCGGTGCGGCGGCGCATCTTATTTCCTGCGCGGAAATATGGGAAAAGGAGAAGCGGGATGGATATTAAAAACAGAAAAACGACCCTGAGCGACGATGCCGAGATCTATAACCGGTCGAAGGATACGGTGACGAAGGAAGATCTGAAGAACCTTCCGATGAAACAAAAATGGCTGTATTTCAAGGATTATTATCTGAAAGGGACGGCGGCGGTCCTGGCGGGCGTTATCCTCGTATGTTATCTGGTCTACACCATGGTCCTCAACCCTCACAAGGAGGTGCTGTCGGTCATGTGCCTTACCGGCAGCTACGTCAGCGCTCCGGAAGAGCTCGGCCGGGAACTGAAGGACTATCTCGGCATCGAGCGGAAAAACGACAACGTTACCGTGGCCTATTATGACCTGGAAGACAGCCAGATGAACATGGCCTATATGACGATCGTGGGGGCCGGGCAGGCGGATCTGATCATCTGCCCTTACAGCTTGTTTGAACGGCAGGCGGCGATGGGAATTTTTGCCGATTTAAGCCGGTATCTTCCGCCTGAAATGTATGAGCGGCTTTCGGACCGGATGGTCACGGGACAGGTCATCGAGACGGAGGTGGACGGATCGGTGACGTATGAGGGGGATGAGCTGCCCTACGGCATTGATATTTCCGGCGGCGCGGTCTGCGAAGAGTATATCGCTTCCGCGGAGCCGACGATCCTCTGTGTGTTCGGCGCTCCCGTCAACAGCGAACATGTGCTGCAGGCGATTCCTTATTTTACGGACCGGTAGAGCCGGACTTCGCTTAAGGACAGGATCTGTCCGGCGGAAGGAAATAAACGGAAACAGGAGGAAAAGGGAGATGTTTGGAAGAGGACCGAAATGGCAGGTGGAGGCCTATGATAAGACCGGCAAAACGCCTGTGATCAAAGCGAGTATCTGCAATGGTGAGAAGGTAGCGGGGTTTAAAGACCAGGCTACCGGTAAGTTTGAGGAAATCATGTTTATCCGCACCGACGCCGATCTGCGGGAGTTTCTGCACCGCTACGGGGTGAAGGAAGACGAGATCCGGAAAGAATGGTAGAAAACGTGAATAGGAAAAGGCAGGGCTTCTGAAAGCGCTCTGCCCGCAGGCACCGGAGAGTCTCCGGCGTCTTCTGCGGGCGGACGGTGTTCAGAAGCCCTGCCTTTTTGCGGCTTTCCGGCCGGACCGGTCATCCCCGGTAGCGGTTCAGGCATGCGTACAGCTCCTGGATCCTGGGCCTGGCCAGACCGCAGGGAACGTAGGAAGAACAGTAGGGCTCCCAGCCTTTCTGATCCAGACGGCTGTAGATCCACTCCGCTGCCTGCCGCACGGTTTTCCTGCCGTCCGGGACTTCCTCTATGGCGCAGCGCAGCATATAGGCCAGGGCGGCCGTCTGTTCGGAATCGGCCAGCTGTTCCACATACCGCAGATCCACGGTTTCCCGGTCGATGGAGAAGGAATCCAGGCCGAAGGTCTTGATCTTCAGCCGTTCGTCCCGCCCGCCCCGGCTGCCTCTCCGGACGGACCAGGCACGTTTAAAATCGGGAACCGCGAAATCCGGGGTCTGGGTCCTGGGGGCGGTGTGCTCTTTGCAGAGCGTTTTCACGCGCTCCGTGATATCCAGAGGCCGGTAGCAGTCCATCTGCAGGATCGTATCCGCGATATAGAAGAACGCGCCGGAGCTTCCGGCCACCAGGATCGT
>CANQUA010000005.1 GCA_947626915.1 uncultured Lachnospiraceae bacterium | reverse complement strand
CGCACCGGCCGGCTGCTGGTCCGCAGGCCGGAACCCCGGCAGATGGAGCAGATCCGCATTCTCCTGCTGCCGGAACGGCTCACCGATTCCCTGGCGGATGCCCGGCGGCGGGATCTTTTCCTGGAACTGGCCGTATCCGCCGCCGATTATTTCTGCCGGCAGAACCAGGCCGTGCTGTTCTATTATCCCAAAACGGACATGCAGGAAGCGGCCGTCGATTCCTACGACAGTTTCCGGCATTGCTACGAACACCCGCCGGAGGATATTTCCGCCGCCTGCAAAGACGACATGGACTGGGCCGCCTGGCTCAATTCCCACGACGCGGGCCGGGGGGCCATGATCCTTCTGCTTCACGAAGACTGCGAAAACCAGAGTCCTATCACCATATACGGAACCTGACGATATGAAACCGAACCGTTTATCCGAATACAGACGAATCGCGCTTCCGATTCTGGAGCTGATCTCCGTCCTCTGCATGATCTGCGCGGCGGCGGAAACCGGCCGGCTTTTGCTGTCCGCAGAATGGGACCCCGCCTTTTTTCTGTTCTTCTGCGCCGTCTTCGGAGGCATTTTTACCGCGGGCGTCTACACCGGCCAAGTGCGGCTGTCTTTTCTGGCCTCAGCCGCGGCCGCCTGGCTCTCCCTGGTCGTTTTCCGCTACCGGCAGGCCGGCTGGGAAGTCTGGGCCGCCCTCGCCGCCTGGTATCTGGGCCGCTTTCTGCACACCCGCGACCGCCTGCGCCAGCTCTGCGTCGTCTCCGAGACTGCCGGACTCCTGGTCTGTTTCCTGTCCGGCCGCCCCATTCAGCCGTTTTTGGGGGCTCTGGTCCTGGTGCTGCTTCTCCAGGAATGGGTCAGCTCCCCGAAAGCGCCCCGGCGGGACCACGGGCTTTTCCTGCTTCCCTTTCTCCTGCTCCTGGCGGCGGCCGTTTTCCGGATCCCCGTCCGGGAAGAGCCCTTCGACTGGCAGTTTGCCGTCAATCTGGGACATAAAGCGGCCAATTCCTTCCGCAGCCTGCAGGTGGAGCTGGAATACCTGTTTTCCTCCGCCGGAATCTCCGGCAGCTGGGGCAGCGGCTACGGCCTGCCCGATCTGTCCGGCGGACCGTTTGCCGTCAAAAGCCGGGAAGAACTGCTCCTTCAGAACAGGAGCACGCGCACGAATCTCTATCTCGCCGGCAGGGAATACGCCGTTTTCTCCGAAAACCGCTGGACCGTTCCCTCGCCCGAGACAGCGCCCGACCTGACCCTGCCCTGGGGAAGCTGGTACCCCGCCTATCTGAACGCCCTTTACCAGCGCGGCGTTTCCCGGGACATGGCCGCCTGTTTTTCCCGCGTCTGCACCATGGACCTGACTTACCGGCTGATCCGGACCCGCGATGTGTTCCATCCCGCCGGCCTGCTGAGCGTCGACGGTTTTCTGAAGCGGGATATGACCGCCCAGGACAACCGCAGCACGTTCCGCAAAAGCCAGGGAAACGGTTACCGTTACCAGGTGTCATTCCTGGATTTCGACTACGCCAATCCCTATCTGACCGATATCCTGAGCCGGGCCGGGACCTTCGCTTCCGAACCCTGGCCGGATTTTGATGCCTTAAGCGCCTATTCTTCCTCTCTTTACGGCATTTCCCTGGAAGAAGTGATCTCCCGCCAGGATTACGAAGCCTGTGCCGAAGCAATCCGCCGGCCGGCCCTTGACGTGTATCTGGACGCCGGGAACATAACGAACCGGACCCGCGCCCTGGCCGCTCAGCTCACGGACGGCTGCGCCAATGACCTGGCCCGCTGCCGTGCCGTCGAGAGCTATCTCCGCCAATACCCCTATTCCACAGACGTATCCTACGACGGTTACGCAGATTTCATCGACGCGTTCCTGTTTGAGAAACAGACCGGCTACTGCGTCCACTACGCCTCCGCCATGGTCCTGCTGCTGCGGGCCGCCGGGGTGCCCGCCCGCCTGGCGGAAGGGTATTTCTGCGACTACAGCGTGCCGGGCGAAGAAGGCGGCTATCTCCTCATGGGCGATCAGGCCCACGTCTGGCCGGAAGCCTATCTAAACGGATACGGCTGGGTCCGGTTCGAGCCCACCGCCATCCGGCCCGAAGCCTCCGCCGCAGGCTGGAACCTGCTGCTGCCGGAAGATATCTCGTCCCCTGTCTCCGATCCGGAAAAGGAAGAACCCGGCTCTCTCATCCCCCTGCTGCCCTCCCGGCTGACGGAAGGGCTTCCGGAGGAGACGCCGGAAATCGTGGAAACCAGCCCGTCCGAAACCGTTTACCGCCAGTATCTCACGATCGCGGCGTTCCTGATCCTGATTCCCATCCTCTATCTGGCGCTGCTTGTCACCGTCCTGCCCTTTGCCCGAAACGCCCTGTACCGGCGCAAAAGCGGGAAGGACCGGCTGGAAACCGATATAAAGGACCTCTGCTTCCTGATCCGCTGCCTGCATCCCGTTCCCCCGTCCGGCCACGGCGATCAGAACCGCGCCGCATCCGGCTGGTACAACCGTCCGCTCCTGGACTACGCCAAAGCCCTGGAAGAAGAAACGCTGCGCCTGGCCGCCAGACAGATCTTTCTCGCCGGCTACCGCTGCCGTTTCTGCGGGGAGCTTCCCTCGCTGCAGGACCTTGAAACCGCCTCCCGGCTAAAAAACGACCTGCGCCGCCGGTATGTTTTCTCAAAGAAAAAAGGGAAATGGCTCCGGAAGCTCCGCATTCTCCTGAATCTCTCCGCGCTTCCAAAAGCCGGATAAGCGGCGTCTCACTGCCGGATGAAACTGACGAACCGGCTCATCCCAACAGCTCCAGCGCCTGCCGGACATGCTCCTGCTGCAGTCCGCCGTCCTCCGCCTCATAGACGGTCCTGACCAGATGCCCCAGGATCCCCTGCTCTTCGTAATCCTCAAAGATTTCATCGTCCAGCACAACCCACGCTTCCACGCCGGGATGCCGCGCCAGCCATTCCCGGATCTCTTTTCCGCGCATTCTCCCGTAATCCTCAGTCTTATCGTAGAGAGCCAGTCTCTCCCGCTTCAGCTTCCGGTCCAGGTAATCGCCCGCTTCGGTCTGGGACTCCTTATCCAGCCTCTGCCAGTCCTCCTTCCAGGTAGAGGTCAGGACCAGCCTGGCTCCCGTCTGTTCCACGATCTGCCGCAGCGCTTTCACCTTCCGGCTGTCGATCCCGGTAAACATCCCGCACCGGGACCGGGAAAAAGCGCAGTTCAGCACTCCGTCCACATCCAGAAAAATAACTTTCATTTTCCGCTCCTTTCCCGGCCGCACAGCCGTTACAAAAAGGCCCTGCGGATCCTACGATCCACAAGACCTTTCCGATTGCCCCTGCCAAGGAGTGCCGGCTGCGGGACTTGAACCCGCACGTAGTTGCCTACAACAGATTTTGAGTCTGCCTCGTCTGCCATTCCGACAAGCCGGCTTTTTCAAAGCGAATTAAGTCTACCATATTTTTTTCACTTTGGCAAGTAGTTTTCCTATAAGAATTCTTGAATTTCCCGCAGCGTTCTGATAGAATAGGGATGCTGAAGCAAACTGCCGCAAACTGTCTGATTTTGATGAAGGAGGAACACCATGGATAATGTGATCATTCTCAACCACCCGCTGATTCAGCACAAGATCTCCATGCTGAGAGACAAACATACCGGTACCAATGAATTCCGCTCCCTGACCGAAGAAATCGCGATGCTCATGGGCTTCGAGGCCCTGAGGGATCTGCCTCTGGAAGAAGTGAAGGTGGAGACGCCGATCGAGACCTGCATGACGCCCATGATCTCCGGCAAAAAGCTGGCCGTCGTTCCGATCCTGCGGGCCGGTCTGGGCATGGTGGGCGGTATCCTGTCCCTGGTTCCCTCCGCAAAGGTAGGTCACATCGGCCTTTACCGGGACGAGGTGACCCACGAGCCCCACGAGTATTTCTGCAAGCTGCCCAGCCCCATCGAACAGCGCACCATCGTCGTCACCGACCCGATGCTGGCTACCGGCGGCTCCGCCGTGTCCGCCATTGACTTCATCAAGGAACATGGCGGAAAGCACATCAAATTCATGTGCATCATCGCGGCTCCCGAAGGACTCCAAAGACTCCACGAAGCCCATCCGGACATCCAGATCTACGTAGGCCATCTGGACCGCTGCCTGAATCAGGACGCTTACATCTGCCCGGGTCTGGGCGATGCCGGCGACCGCATCTTCGGCACCAAATAACGACGCAATCGAACTGCCGCAGACGAAACACTTCCGCTCTGTCCCCTGAAACACGCACAGAACCGGAAACTGTCCTCTTCTGCGGCAGTTGTTTTCTCCGTCACATTTTATCGTTCTTCTTTTTCTACGATCACACCGTCTTTTTTATAAATCGAATGCGCGTCCACCGCGCCCCTCACGCTGGAAAGGGGATAAATATTGGAGCAGCGCCCGACAACGGTTCCGGGATTCAGGACGGAACCGCAGCCCACCTCCACCAGATCCCCCAGCATCGCCCCGACCTTTTTCCTGCCGGTCTCAATGTCGCCGTCCGAGGCGTGTATTTTCACCAGGGTTTTATCCGATTTCACATTGGAGGTCAGCGACGCCGCTCCCATATGCGCTTTATATCCCAGGACGGAATCGCCCACATAATTGTAATGCGGGACCTGAACCCCGTCGAACAGGATCACGTTCTTAAGCTCCGTGGAATTACCCACGACCGCTTTCTCTCCCACCAGCACATTGCCGCGAAGAAACGCGCCGGGACGGACCTCCGTATCCCTGCCGATGATCGCCGGTCCCCTGACCGTCGCCGTCGCCGCCATCTGCACCGATTTATGGACCCAGATATCCTCGCCGATCCGGTCATATTCTTCCTGGGGAAGGGACGCCCCCAGCTCCAGGATGATCTCGCCGATCCGGGGCAGGATCTCCCACGGATATTCGCACTGTTCCAGATAAGACCCCGCCATGGTTTTGGTCAGGTCATACAGGTTCGTTACCGTCATCTGCTCTTTTTTCATACCGCCTTACCACCCCGCGCGCTGTCAGATGGACGCCTCATACTGCCGGATCGCGGAAACGGTCTGCGCATAATCCGCTTTGACCTGCTCATACAGAGGCGCCGCTTCCTCAATATTTTTATTTCTCAGGGCCTCCGTCAAAAGATGGCTGGATTTATAGAGCTTATTGAAGCTCAGATTCTGTCCCACGCCCTTGATCGTATGGGCCGCCCGGAACGCGTCGTCGTAATTCTGATTCTCCATGGACGTGACCAGCAGATCATAGCTTCCATCGTTCAGGAACTTCAGGACAAACTTCTGGACCAGCCGCTCCGTGCGCAGACGGCCTACTACCTCCTTATAATCTCCTTCCAGTGCCGCGTAGCATTCCTCTAATGTCATCTTTATTCTCCTTTCTCACCGTTTTCCCCGGTGTTCTCCTCACAGCCATCGATCGGGGAGATCGCCGACAGTGTCTCGCTGCTGCTGCTGTCATAGAAGCGGAACTGTCCGCCTCCTGCCCGCTTCACGGAATACAGCGCCTGATCCGCCGCGTGGAACAGCGTATCATAATCCTTCCCTACCGTATCCGTCTTCGCCACGCCCAGGCTGACCGAAATATGGAACTGCTCGTAATCTCCGTTCATCAGGGCGTTGAAAATACGGTTTATGGCCAGGTCCACATGCTCCTTATACTCCAGGAACAGCAAGAACTCGTCTCCGCCGACCCTGGACGTCACTGTGCCCGCACGCACGACCCGCTGCAGTCTCTGGGCCATATGGATCAGCACCTGATCCCCGAACTGGTGCCCGTATGTATCGTTAGCCTGTTTAAAATGGTCCAGATCGAAAATCGCCAGCGCGAACCTGCAGTCCGGCCGCTCCGCTATCATATTCTGAATCCGGATCTTGGCCGCCCTGTGGTTATACAGCCCCGTCATCGGATCGTGGGAGGCCATCTCCTCCAGCTCCGCCATCTTGACCCTCGTCTCATGGACATCGATCATTTTGCCGATCGCGCCCTGATACTCGGCAGAATCGCTGCCGGCCCAGATCGCCCTCCCGATGATCTTCATCCACCGCTCCCCGCCGTTCTGCCTGATACAGTAATCCATTTTCACAATGGGGTCCTCGGGTGTCGTGCCGCGCAGCGCCGCGGACAAACGCTCAATATCCTTCCGGTTCGCGAGCTTAAGGACTTTGGGATCCTGAAGCGGGTTCATGATCACCTCGTCCAGCCCCAGATACGCCGCGCCCCATTCGGACAGCATAAGCGACGGCGGCGACAGCGTAAACTCAAACTGCACCTCTTCCGACATATCCGCAAAGAACCGGTACTTCATGCGCTCATGTTCCAGCAGTCCCAGGGTCCTGTCGGAAATCATCAGGCCTTTCCGCTCCAGGACCTCCCTGCTCAGGTTCACCGTATCGTCCCCGTTCTTCCCGAGGGCCGCCTCCCGCTCCTCGCTCCTGCGCATCTCCTCGCATATGGTTCCCTCGATCTCCCGCAGACATTCCAGAAGCTCCGGATTAAACTGGCCGCACTGTCCGTCCAGGATCATCTGCACCGCCGTCTCGTGCGGGATGGCTTTCTTGTAAACGCGTTCGCTGGTCAGGGCATCGTACACATCCGCCAATGCCACGATCTGCGCGGAAATCGGGATCTCATCTCCCTTAAGCCCGTCTGGGTACCCGCGCCCGTCATACCGCTCGTGGTGCCAGCGGCAGATCTCATAGGCTCTCCGCACCAAAGGCTCATCCTGGTACGCCGGCAGCGCATCCAGCATGGCCGCGCCGATCTCGGTATGGGACTTGATGACCGTAAATTCCTCATCGGTCAGACGGCCCGGTTTGTTCAGGATCTCGCCCGGTATTCCGATTTTCCCGATATCGTGAATGGCGGCCGCCGTGCTGATCACGGCGATCTCCTCCTCCGACAGATCAAACAGGAGACCGCCCGTTCCTTCCGGACTGCTCAGATTCCCGCTCTGTCCGGAGCGTACCCCCGCCGCCCGTTTTTTCTTCGTTTTCTCCGATAAATGACGAAGTATCAGTTCCGTCAGCGTGCGGATATGGAGCACGTGCTGTCCGCTTTCCTGGTTGCGGAATTCCACGATATGGCCCAGAATATTGATCATCATCTTGCTGAGCTTTTCTTTTTCCACCACCTGCTCTATCACCTTGTTTTCCAAAGTCTTCTGCTTGGAAAACAGCATGATGGTATTGGTCACCCGGTGCCACACGATGGCTTCGTCGAAAGGACGGCCGATAAAATCCGTCACTCCCAGATCATACACTTCTTTTATTTTGTCCGGATCCGTCTCCGCCGAGATCACGATCACCGGCGTGCTGACGATCTCGTGGGACGCATTCATCTGTCTCAGGACATCGAGCCCGTCCATCTCCGGCATCATAATATCCAAAAGGAGCAGATCGATCTCCGCAGACCTTTTCTTCAGAATCGATAACGCTTCCTTACCGTTCTCCGCTTCTATAAAATCAAACTCGTCTCCCAGCATATCGATCAGGATCGAGCGGTTCATCTCCGAATCATCCGCAATCAATATTTTCAGCTTACGTTCTTTCCCCATCCGCTGTAATCGCTCCCTTCTTTCTCTAAGATAGCGCAACTAACGTTATCATACCACATCCGCGGACTGCGGGCAAGACTTTATCACTGAAATTCCGTCATATAAGGCCGGAACCGCAGCGGCAGATGGGTCATCTGACAGGCCCGGTTCGTCCGCTCCCGGATCGCGATATGCGTGTGGAACGTCTTCCACAGCCGCTCAAACTCCTCCTGATCGCCGGATTCCGTCAGGCGCTCCCGCCATTTTTCATCCGGCAGCCGGACCAGCGCGCACTCTCCCCCTGCCGGATGGACTACCGCTTTGTTCCGCTTCTCGTCATAAATGATCCAGTTCTCCGCGTTCAGACGGTCGGCAAAATGAGGCGCCATCAGCAGGATCACATCGTTCTCAGGCCCAACTACGCCGAATAAAGCCCCTTCCCGGAGCTGGGAAAACCGGATAAATTCGATCAGGTGCATCGCTTCCCTGGTCACGTTCCGGTTCATCCGGAACAGCTCATAGACAGCCGGGATCTGCAGCATGTCCGTGACGGCCGGTCCCAGATGCAGCGCGCAGATCAGGAACCGGTAGATCCGGTCCGCTTTCTCCTCCTCCCGGCTCAGGGAGGCGTGAAAAACCTGCTCATAGACCTCCTGCCCCGCTTTTCTCCGTATGGTATCAATGACCTTCTCCGTCTTCCAGTCCTCTTTCGCCGTCTGCCGGTATTCCGAAAACATCCGGAGATTTCCCCTTTCCTGCAGTTCCAGACGCACATTGGCGTGTCCCAGGCGGCTCATCCAGGCGTCGTAGACGCCGCACAGGATCCCCTCCAGGGAATCTTCACAGGTAAAAATAACCATCTCTCACAGCTCCCCCCATACCGCGCTCCGCCTGTCCTCTCCGGACGGAACCGGCGAAAGCATCCCGTCGTCAAACATGGACATCTGCCGGAAACTGTCCTGCCGGCCGATATCCCACACACGCCGCTTCTCTTCCCCTAACAGCTGGGCCGTGATAAAATCCCGGTCCATCCGCACCGGATACATCATGCGCCCGCCGCAGGTCAGAAAATAGACGGCCCGCTTCAGCACGACCCCCATCCGCTTCAGATCCGGGAAATCCAGCCGTCCGCTGCGCCGGGCCGCCACGATCCGCTTTGCGGACCGGACGCCTACGCCGGGAACCCGCAGCAGCGTATTGTAATCCGCCGTCTGCACCTCCACCGGAAACAGCTCCAGGTGCCGCAGCGCCCAGTCGCATTTGGGATCCAGAAAAATATTAAAATTCGGCTGCCGTTCGCTCAAAAGCTCCCCCGCCCCGAAACCGTAGAAACGCAGCAGCCAGTCCGCCTGGTAAAGCCTGTGTTCCCGGAGAAGCGGCGGCCCTCCCGGCAGCGCGGGCAGGAGACTGTCGTCGTTCACCCGCACGAACGCCGAGTAAAACACCCGTTTCAGGCCATAGTTTCTATACAGGGCCTCCGCCACCGTCAGCATCTGGTAATCGTTCTCCGGCGTGGCCCCGACGATCATCTGCGTGCTCTGTCCCGCAGGCACGAACCGCCTCCCCTGCCGGTAAGGGACCAGCTCCTGCCTCTGGGCCTCGATCCCCCGCTGGATCTGCCGCATGGGGGTCAGGATCCGTTTCCGGTCCTTGGACGGGGCCAGCGTCCTCAAGCCCTCCGCCGTGGGCAGCTCCAGATTCACGCTCATCCGATCCGCCAGGAAGCCTGCCCTGCGGATCAGTTCCGGGTCCGCGCCGGGAATCGCTTTCATATGGATATAGCCGTTGAACCCGCATTCAAAGCGCAGCTTCCAGAGGGTCTGATACAGCAGATCCATGGTATAATCCGGGCTGTGCAGGATCCCGGAGCTCAGAAACAGCCCCTCGATATAATTTCGCCGGTAAAATTCCATGGTCAGCCGGCAGATCTCGTCCGCCGTGAACGCCGCTCTGGGCACATCGTTGGAACGCCGGTTGATGCAGTATCTGCAGTCATACACACATTGGTTCGTATACAATATTTTCAAAAGGGAAATGCAGCGTCCGTCCGCCGCAAAGCTGTGGCAGAGCCCGGCAGCGACCGTGCTTCCCAGCTGGCCGGGCTTCCCCTTCCGCTCCACTCCGCTGGACGTGCAGGCAACGTCGTATTTGGCCGCGTCCGCCAGAATCGCCAGCTTCTCTCCAAGCTCCATATCCTGTTGTATCAGCATCAAAACGCCTCCGTGGCAAACATATGTTCTGCGCATATCTTACCACAGAGGCGTCTGAAATGCAAGAAAAATCGAACGTATGTTCGTTATTCTTTGTAGCCCTCCGGATTATTCTTCTGCCAGTTCCAGGAATCCCGGCACATCTCTTTGATGCCCCGCTTCGCTTCCCATCCCAGCTCCGCCTTCGCTTTCGCCGGATCCGCGTAGATGGCGGGCACGTCTCCCGGTCTCCTCTCCTTGAAGACATAATTGATCTTCAGGTCGTTGGCTTCCTCGAACGCGTTGATCACATCCAGGACGCTGTAGCCGATGCCCGTGCCCAGATTGTAGATCCAGACGCCGCCTTCCGATTTGTCCATCTTCTGGAGCGCTTTCACATGACCGTCCGCCAGGTCCGCCACATGGATATAATCGCGGATGCAGGTTCCGTCCGGCGTATCGTAATCATTGCCGAAAACGCCCAGGCACACCAGCTTGCCTACTGCCACCTGCGTAATATACGGCAGCAGATTATTGGGGATCCCCTTCGGATTCTCACCGATCCGGCCGGACTCATGCGCGCCGATGGGGTTGAAGTACCGCAGCAGCATGACCTTCCACTGAGGATCGGCCGTATGCAGATCCGTCAGAATCTGCTCCAGCATCGCTTTCGTCCTGCCGTACGGGTTCGTGATCGTCCCCACCGGACAATCCTCCGTCACCGGCACGGACGACGGACTGCCGTACACCGTAGCCGACGAGCTGAACACGATGCTCTTCACCCCGTGCCTGCGCATCTCATCGCAGAGAATCAGCGTGCCCGTAATATTGTTATGATAATATTCCAGCGGCTTATACACCGATTCGCCCACGGCCTTCAGACCCGCAAAATGGATCACCGCCTCGATCCGCTCATTGTCAAACACTCTCTGCACTCCCGCGGGATCCAGCAGGTCCGCTTCGTAAAAGGTCACCCGTTTGCCTGTGATCTCCTCCACCCGCACCAGGGACTCCCTGCTGGAATTGCAAAGATTATCCAGCACTACCACTTCATATCCCGCGTTCAGCAGTTCGATACACGTATGACTGCCGATGTACCCTGCTCCGCCTGTCACCAAAATCGCCATAGTCTGCCTCCTGTCGCTTTCGTAACCTGTTCCGCCGCAAAGCGCCGCGCCGGGGCCTATTCCCCGCCGTCCTCTGCAGCGCCATGTTCTCCTATTTATTATAATGGGAATCTCCCGGAAATACAAGTAGCAGTTGACAATCTCCTCCCCTAATCCATCGCCGCCCGCAGCTTCTCCAGCGCCCGTTTCTCGATCCGGCTGACATAAGACCGGGAAATGCCCATCCGCTTCGCGATCTCCCGCTGCGTGTACTCTTTCCCCCCGAAAAGACCGTAACGCAGCTTCACCACCATCTGCTCATTCGGCTTCAGGCACTGGCCGAACGCCTCGTAAAGCTCCCGCACCTCCTGGCGCAGGATCATGTCGTCCAGCGTATCTGCCGTTTCCAGCTCGATCACGTCCACCAGGCTGACGGTCTCCCCGTCCTTATCCACGCCGATGGGTTCGTAGAGGGATACGTCGCGGGCGTATTTTTTATTGGCCCGCAAAAGCATCAGGATCTCATTCTCCGCGCATTTGGCCGCATAGGTCGCCAGCCTGCCCCGGTCCGAATGAAAGGTATTGACCGCCTTGATCAGGCCGATGGTCCCCACGGAAAGCAGATCCTCCGTATCGTAACCCGTCCCCTGATATTTTTTTACCACATGGGCCACCAGACGCATATTATGTTCTATCAGTTTTTCCCTGGCGGCCTGGTCGCCCTGCTGCAGACGCTCCAGACATTCCCGTTCCTCTTGGGCCGGCAGGGGTTTTTTATAAGTCTTCAATCGAAAAGCCACCTGAAAGCAAAACTTAATTTAGTTTATGCTTCGGCGGCTTTTCAAGTGCTTTTACACTCTTTTGCGGAGCTTATACTATTTTTCGCGCAGATTTGCGGCAGAAAGTCCTGTCCGCGCAGAACGGCGCCCGCTTTTCACATGCGCGGTGCCGTTTTGCGGAGGCTCTCCCTCAGCCGGTTTCTCAATGATGGAACAGCCGGATCCCCGTAAATACCATGGCCATCCCGTATTTGTCGCAGGTCTCGATGACCTGATCGTCCCGGACGGAGCCGCCGGGTTCCGCGACGTACCGGACGCCGCTCTTGCGGGCGCGCTCAATGTTGTCGCCGAAGGGGAAGAACGCGTCGGAACCAAGGGACACATCCGTCATCCGGTCCAGCCACGCCCGCTTCTCCTCGCGGGTAAAGACCGGCGGCTTCACCTTGAAAGTCTTCTCCCACTGTCCATCCGCCAGCACGTCCATGTACTCGTCGCCGATGTAGACGTCGATAGCGTTGTCGCGGTCGGCCCGCTTGATGCCGTCCACGAACTGCAGGGAAAGCACCTGGGGAGCCTGACGCAGGAACCAGTTGTCCGCCTTCTGGCCCGCCAGACGGGTGCAGTGAACCCTGGACTGCTGCCCCGCGCCGATGCCGATGGCCTGGCCGCCCTTCACATAGCAGACCGAATTGGACTGGGTGTATTTGAGGGTGATCAGCGAAATCGCCAGATCCAGCTTCGCGGATTCCGGGATCTCCTTGTTGGCGGTCACGACATGGGACAGCAGTTCGCTGTCGATCTTCAGCTCATTGCGCCCCTGCTCGAAGGTGATGCCGAAGACCTGCTTTTTCTCAATGGGGGCCGGCATGTAATTCTCGTCGATCCGGATCACGCAGTAATTGCCGTTTTTCTTGCTTTTCAGGATCTCCAGCGCTTCCGGCTCATAACCGGGGGCGATCACGCCGTCGGATACCTCCCGTTTGATGATCCGGGCCGTGTCCGCGTCGCAGACATCCGACAGGGAAATGAAATCGCCGAAGGAGGACATGCGGTCCGCGCCTCTGGCTCTGGCGTAAGCGCAGGCCAGCGGGGACAGCTCTCCCATATCGTCCACCCAGTAGATCTTTTTCAGCGTATCGTCCAGCGGCAGGCCCACCGCCGCCCCTGCCGGGGACACATGCTTGAAAGACGCGGCCGCCGGGAGACCGGAGACCTGTTTCAGTTCCCGCACCAGCTGCCAGCCGTTGAACGCGTCGAGAAAATTGATGTAGCCGGGCCGTCCGCTCAGGACTTCGATCGGCAGATCGCTTCCGTCCTCCATGAAGATCCGGGACGGTTTCTGATTAGGGTTGCAGCCGTATTTCAGTTCCAGTTCGTTCATATTCCAAATTCTCCTCTCCTGTGTTTTCCGATGCTCTCTCCGTCCGGACACGCGGGGTAGCATACCCGCGACGTCCGCCGCCCGGTACGCCGGGGACGCGTCCGCATCGGAACTGCGCCGTCTATTGGTTCTTATTGACGATCCGCGTCTCATACGCTCCGGTCCGGATATCGATGAAGCGCACGAACAGCGACACCTTGTTGTTTTCGTTTAAATTGTTCCACAAAAGCTCCGTAAACGCGTCGATGGAATCCGGCACGCCCACCCGTTTCGGCTCGCCCTCAAAGCTGGGCAGGGGATTGCCGTCGCCCATATAGGTGTGGATAAAATGTCCTTCGCCGGCCAGGGGACTCTCGTAGGCAAACGTGAATCTCCGGCAGGAAGCCGGGTCGCCGTCGCTGCTCTTCAGAATAGACATCGCGTAATTGTAGCCGCCGTTTTCAATGTGCAGGATCCCGGAGATCCTGGGCGTGAAATTGGGCCCGTCCGGCTCAAAGGTGCGGCAGCGCAGGCACTGTTCAAAGGTCAGCTGCTTGTCCATGCCCTCATAGATCGTGTCGGTCTGGTCCCCGTTGGTAACGATGGTTTTATTGCCCAGCACGCGCACCGGCGCGTAAATGATCAGGCTGGGATCTTTGAGTTTCGCCGGGTCAAACGCCTGGGTCCGCAGCCCCGCGCCGTCCTCCACGAAGATCCGGTTGCGGCTGTTCTCGCTCCGGCCCATAATGAAATAGGCCGCCGCCGCTTTCGTGCCGTCCGGCGTCTTGCCGATGACGATCCCGCGGCCGGGATAAGCGTTGTCCCGCAGTTCTTTCGCCAAATCCAGTTTCTGCATCTCTCGTTCCTCCTTGTATGTGAAATGTGCTGTTAAAAGAGTTCCATGCCCTGTCCGGGATTCCTCTCTGTGTCCAGTATCCGCAAAAACCGCCGTTTGATTCGGACAGCCCGGAAGCAAACGGCCGCTTTCCGGCCCGGATCTACAGAAAAACCGCCTGGGCATCCCAAATGTTCCTGCCCAGGCGGTCGGCTTCTCTTATGCGTGCTCCCCCGTGGTTTCCCACTGACTCCGCCAGTCGCACGCTCTTTTTACATCATATAACAGAATCCCCGGCAATGCAAGCGTTTTTTGCGCCGGTTCTCTGTCTCCGTTTTCCTATCCCGGAGATGCCGTTCCGCTCCGAAAGCATCCGCCGGTTCCCCGCGTTTCCCATAAACGTCGGCGCGGTCTTTCCGGGAAATCCCAAACCTCCCGGGCCGGGACGCCCGCGTCACTCGTTGCGGATTGCCGCCAGAGGGCTTAGGTGCATGGCCCGCAGCGACGGGAAGAACCCGGCTGCCATACCCACCAGGATCGCGAAAAGGATCGAGAATCCCGCCAGCCATATAGGAATACGCGAGATATCGCCCGCCTGGCCCATCATCATCTTGCCCAGGTTCAGGAAATGGTTCATGGCGTAGCCGACGCCGTAGCTGATCCCCAGACCGGCGACGCCTCCCATGAAGCCGATGAAGCCGGACTCCATGAGGAACATCCCCTGGATATTGCGCATGTCGCAGCCCAGAACCTTGATCACGCCGATCTCTTTCGTCCGCTCGTAAATCGACATCATCATCGTGTTGGCGATGCCGATGGCCGCGACGAACAGGGACACGGCCCCGATGCCGCCCAGCACCAGCTGCACGATCTGATAGGTCTGCTGGGCCTGCTCCACCCACTGCATCTGGCTGCTGGCCTGGTAGCCCATCTCGGTCAGCGTATTCTGCAGATCCACCACATGGTTCATATCGTCCGCATAGACGATGACGCGGTTATAGACGAAATACGGATAGGGTTTGCCTTTGCTGTTGGTCGGCTGGCCCGGGATCGCGCTTTTCTTGTAGATCATTTTCAGCTGTTCTTTCAGAAGATCCACATCGCAGTATACGTCGTAGGAATAATCGCTGTACTCCTCTACGCCGCCGGTCTTGATCGTATATTTCTTGGGCGGCTTCACCGTATTATCCCATTGGGACTGCCAGTAGGCGTTGGTATCGAAGACGGTGAACATGGCGCGGTTCACAAAATCCACGTCGAATTTCTCATTCACCGTGCGCTCGCCGGTATTATAATCCCAGTTCCAGTAACCGTCGCCGGTCTTCTCATTGTAGAACCTGGTGAGCAGCTGGTTGCCGTAATAGAATTTCAGCTCCGTATCCCCCTCCGGGGCCAGTTCGCCCTCTGCCAGCGGGATCTTCTCCAGATAGTCCCTGGATACGCCGTAGACCGAAGCGTCCGTATAATAGGCTCCCTGCTTGAGAATCACACTCGTACTCAGCATCGGCGTCACGCTTTTTACGTGGTCCAGCCGTTTAAACTCCTCCAGTGTCTCGTCGGTGATGAAATCGTCTTCCGTAACATCGTTGCCGTAATACGATTTGTAGATCGTGACGGCCGTCATATCGCCGTAGGAGGAATACTGCTCCAGCATCAGCCCGTTCAGCCCGATGCCGAGGGAAACCATGATGACCACCGAGGCCGTACCGATGATCACGCCCAGCACGGTCAGGAACGTCCGCATTTTTCTTCTCTTTAAATTGCTTACGCTCATTCCGAGCAGATCCAAAAATCTCATCGTCAGATATCCTCTAATTCCTCCAGATCCTTCTGGGCTGCCTTTTTCTTCTTTCTCCATCTCACCAGGGCGATCACGATAATCAGCACCACGATCACCGCTGCCGGGATGATATACATCAGATACTGCTGAACCAGCTGCAGGACTTTCTGGACCGGCGTAAGCTGCACCTCCGGCTCCATCTCAAATCCGCCCACCTCGATGTCTCCGATGGGCTCCTCGAAATACGGCTCATTGACAAACAGGGTCAGCTCCTTCTCCACCGGCTCCTGCACGTCGCCGTACTCGTCCTCGTAGGTGATAATGATCTTCACCTTGCCGTCGTCCGTGGTCGGCGCAGCGCCCTGGACCATCGCGTCCACATTGCCGGACTGGCCGGGTTCGATATTGCCCACATACGTCTCGGAGCGGTTGATGGAATCCGCCTCGAAGGCAACGTTCACGTTGTAGAGGCGCACCTTGCCGGTGTTATTGATCGTGAACATGATATTGGACTCGGAACCTACGTTGATGTCCGAGGGCATCACGTCGATGGTGCCGGTATTCATGCGGGCGATCTGGAAGACCGGGATATTGATCTTGATCTCCGCCTTCGCATTCTTATACTCCGGGCTGTCGTAGGTCTCCTGGAACGTCAGGCTGTAGGTGCGCTGGTCGACGCCCGCCAGGGCCTGCATATCCAGAATCAGTTCATAGACTTCGCCGGGCGCTAAATGATTGATCACATAGGAGGAAGCGCCGGACGCGGTCGTAAACACGGCTCCGCCGCTGCTGGCGGTATCCGAGGACAGATCCAGCAGGATGTTGCTGGCCTCGATGTCGTCGGAAGCGTTCTTCATCCGCACGATCAGCTGGAACTCCTCGCCGGCGATGATCTTCTCCGGGTTGGTCTCATAGCTGTCCACCAATACTCTGGCATAGGATCGGGAATTTTCGCCCGTGGGACTCTGATCCTCTTCTTCCTCGTGCTCCTTGTTCTTGATCTTCACCCAGAACGTGGCGTCCTGGCTTAAAAGGTCGCCGTCCTCTTTCTCCCGGTAAGAGATTTTAAAGTTCAGGGAATAATACCCGCTGTAAACGTCCTCGCGGATCGCCATGCTGTAGGGCAGCTGCACGGTCTCGCCGACCGCTACCGTCCCGTACATCCGGTCGTAGCTGCCGTCGTTGATCTCAAACGGGAACACGTCGCTGCTCCTGTCCAGAACCATTTTCACCGTCACATCGTAAGCGTCGGTCAGACCGGCGTTGCGCATATTGATGGAATAATTCATGACATTCGGGTAAACGCCGTACGGGGTCCCCTGCCCTTCGCCGAGGGTAAAAAGCACCCTTCCGGTCGGCTCCTCTTCCGGCTCCGTCGGCTCCTCGTTCTTCTTATCCATCTCTTCATTTTTAATATGTACCCAGAAAGACTGGTCCTGGGACTGGAGGCTGCCGGCTGCGGAATCCCGGTACGTGATGTTCACCTTGATCTCATAGTCGCCGCTGGGCGCGTCCTCGCGGATGTTCATGTTATAGCCCAGCTGTACGGTCTCGCCCGCGCTGATCAGATCAAAGGCCCGGTCGTAATTGCCCTCGCTGATCACAAAGGGGAACTCCGTGCTGTTTTTGTTCAGCACCATCTGCACCGTCACGTCGCGGGCGTCGGACAGGCCGGCGTTGCGCATATTCACGGTGAAATCCATGGCGTCGGGATAATTGCCCGACGGAGTCGAGCCGCCCTCGCCCAGAACGAAGCTCACCTGTTTTTCCACCGGCTCCGGCTCGTCGGTCCCGCTGCCCCCGGCGGAAACATAGATATTGACCCACTCGCTGTCCTGGCCCTCGTAATTGCCGTCCTTATAGCGGACTTCGATCTCCACGCCGTAGTAACCCGGCGCCAGGTCCTCGCGCAGCTTCGCGGTCAGGGACGTCGATTTGCCGTTCTTCGTCACCGTACCAATGTATTTCTCCTCGAAGGTCGAACTGACGCCCTCAAACGGGAACATCTCCTCCTCCTCCCCGGGTCCTACGTAATATCTGGGCTCGCTGAAGCGGACGTACACATCCTCCCATTTGCCGTCGTTGTCCGGAGTGACCCGGAAACTGACCGTCATGTTCTTGCCGATCCTGCCTTTGGACACGCTGGTCTGCGTGATGATGTAATTGTCGACGGTATTATGCCAGGAAGCCCTGGCCGGAACCGCCAGCGTCCCTATGGTCAGGATGGCCGCCATCAAAAACACAAATGCCTGCTTCCATATCCTTTTCATCTTTTTCCTTCCTCCGATCCGTTGTTCTGCACTGTGCCCGCCGCCTGCTCCGGGCCGCGGCTGATTTTTCTGTCTTTCCTCTGCCAGGGCAGCCGGTGGGTTTTCCGGCTGCCGGACTTCTCTGAGGATGCGTCCCCGGGCCGCGGGGCTGCCTTCTGCTCCGCAGGTCGTTCTCCTGACTGCAGGGCGCTCTCCCCGGGCTGCGGGGCTGCCTTCTGCTCCGCAGATCGTTCTCCCGGCTGCGAAACATTCTCCTCCGCTCCGGCCGCTCTCCCCGGCTGCGCTGTCTGCGTCTCCGCGGATGCGCCTTCCTTTGGACGCGGCCCTGCCGCCGTGTCCGCCTGCGCGGCGCTTCCCGTTCCTCCGGCCGGTCCCCCGTTTTCCGGCTCCTCTCCGTCATGGCGCAGGTCGTCGATCTTTACGATCTTTCCGTCCACGATATGGAACTGCCGGTCCGCAAAAGATGCCAGATGATTGTCATGAGTCACCATGATCAGCGTCTGGTTCTGCTCCCGGACGATCCGCCGCATCAGCTGCAGGATCTCCATCGTGGTCCTGGAATCCAGGTTTCCTGTAGGCTCGTCCGCGAAAATGATCTTCGGGTTCACCGCCAGCGCCCTGGCGATGCCCACGCGCTGCTGCTGGCCGCCGGACATGGCGTTGGCCATATGCTTCATCTGCTTCTGCAGCCCCACCAGCTTCAGATATTTCTTCGCGATTGCGTTGCGTTTTTTCTTCGGCACGCCGCGAAACGACAGGGGCAGCGCCACATTCTCCACCGCGTTCAGCGTCTGGAGCAGATTGTAGGACTGAAAAATAAATCCGACCCGCTTCCGCCGAAACTCGACCAGCTGATTCTCCGTCATGGTCTCGATGTGGATCCCATCGATGATGATCTGCCCTTTCGTCGGCTTCTCCAGTCCCGCCAGCATATTCAAAAGCGTGGACTTGCCGGACCCGGACGGTCCTACGATCGCGCAAAACTCCCCCTTGTATACCGTAAAATCCACGCCGTCCAGCGCGTGAACCCTCGTCTCACCAACTCTGTATATCTTATACAGGTTTTTCACCTGGATGATAGGGATTCTCTCTCCTTCCAATCTTCTCCCTCCTCTCCGGACAAAATGATTCATGTATCAGTTTACTCTGAACGCGCCGATTTTCCCATAATATTATTCTTAAAGTTCTTTACAATTTTCTTAATGCAGGAAAAGGGGTAGAAATTCTTCTGAAAATCCGCTATAATAAGCTGCGAATCAGATTTGCGTCTCTGCAGTGTCAAAACGCAGGAAAAGGAGGGACCTATGAGACATCTGCTGAACCCGCTGGATTTCTCCGTGGAGGAAATAGACCAGTTGCTCGACCTGGCCGCAGACATCGAGCATCATCTTCCCAAATACGCCCACGTCTGCGAGGGCAAAAAGATCGCCACATTATTTTATGAGCCAAGCACGAGAACTCGATTGAGTTTTGAATCCGCCATGCTGAATCTGGGCGGAAGTGTTCTTGGCTTTTCTTCTGCCGATTCCAGTTCGGCCTCCAAAGGAGAAAGCGTCGCCGATACCATCCGCATCATCTCCTGCTACGCGGACATCTGCGCCATACGTCATCCCAAGGAGGGAGCGCCCCTGGTAGCCGCCAACAATTCCTCGATCCCCGTGATCAACGCAGGCGACGGCGGTCACCAGCACCCGACCCAGACCCTGACCGACCTGATGACCATCCGTTCTCTGAAAGGCCGTCTGGACCACATGACCGTAGGCATCTGCGGCGACCTGAAATTCGGCCGCACCGTTCATTCTCTGATCAATGCTCTGGTTCGCTATCCGGGCATCCGCTTTATTCTGATCTCTCCTCCCGAATTGTCCATTCCCGGCTATATCCGCAAGGATGTGCTGGAGGCCCGCGGCATCGACTTTAAAGAAGTCTGGAATTTGGACGAAGCCATGCCGGAACTGGATATTCTCTATATGACCCGCGTTCAGCGGGAACGCTTCTTCAACGAAGAGGACTATATCCGCTTAAAAGATTCCTACATTCTGAACAACGCCAAAATGAAGCTGGCCAAACCGGACATGTTCGTGCTCCATCCGCTTCCCAGGGTCAATGAGATTTCGGTCGAAGTGGATAAGGATCCCCGGGCCGCGTATTTCAGGCAGGTCCAATACGGAGTTTATGTGCGGATGGCATTGATTATGACTTTACTGGAGGTAGAAAAGCCATGCTGAATATCAGCGGATTGAACGAGGGCATCGTGCTGGACCATATCCAGGCGGGCAAAAGTCTGGAGATTTACTACCAGCTGGGGCTGGATAAACTGGAATGCCAGGTGGCCATCATCAAAAACGCCCGAAGCAATAAAATGGGCCGCAAGGACATCATTAAGATCGAAGGCCCTATGGAGCATCTGGATCTGGAGGTGCTGGGATACATTGACCACAACATCACGGTCAATATCATTCGTGACAGCAAGATCGTGGAGAAGAAACGGTTAAAGCTGCCCAAAAGGATCACCAACATCATTCAATGCCGGAATCCCCGCTGCATCACCTCCATCGAACAGGAGCTCCCGCATATTTTTTATCTGTCCGATGCCGCCACGGAGACGTACCGCTGTCTGTACTGTGAGGAGAAATACGGCAGGAAACAGGACTAAGCGGAAGTTGCGTGTAAAAATCACCGCAGGGCTCCGGTCAAAGAATCAGACTTCGGTACTGTATGCTGCCTGACTTGAAAGTTTCAACACAAAAATCCCTGCAGACCTCCGTTCAAAGGCCTGCAGGGGTTTTTTATCCGAAAATCCTGCCGTCCGCATTTACCGCACGACTCCGTCTACTCCCGCGTATCTCCCGTCCGGAGTTCTGCGGTTCACATAGAGGGCGCCGTACGAGCCGTCATGCACATCATTGAAATAAAAGGTCTTTCCGTTGATGATGCGGTATCCTGCCAGCATCCGCCCGAACGTACCGTCATGGGACTCGTTCAGCCAGTAAACCTCGCCGCCGACGTTCAGCCAGCCATGGCACATATCTCCCAGCGCGTCAAAGAAATACCACTCATCGCCGCAGGAATTCAGCCAGTCGCCGACGATCTGCTGACCATTCTTGATATAATACCAGTCGTCCCCGCTGCCGTACCATCCGTCAGCCTGCGCAGAAGGCGTCGTCGCCAGCTTGGACGCAGGAGGAGTCGTCGTACTCGGCGGCGTCACCGCGCCGGGAGGAGTCGTCGTGCTCGGCTTCGTCGAAGGATTGACATAAACCGTGTTCGGGTCGAAGGGGTTGCCGCTCACGCCTGCCGGCAGCTCCGCCGTATAATCGCAGGGGATATTGGTGAACTCATAATAATCGACATAGTGCTCGTCGTCGATCTCCCCGTCGTCAAACACATAGTTTGACTCCAGGATATAATCCTTCTGGATCGCGCTAACATCCGCCAAAGCCTTGACGGAAATCGTCACCCAGGCATATTTTTCCTCGTCCGTGTACTTGCTGAGATCGATCTCATTCGTTTTGACTGTTTTTTTCGTATCGCCCGTTTTGCCTTTCACGGTCTCGTAATAGATGCAGACCGAATAGTTCTTGGCGCAGTCCACCTCGTTCCAGCGCGCCATGCCGTCTGAGCCGATCTGAATGCCCGTCACCTCTTCCAGCACATAGAACGGATACGTCCTGGCCAACACGATCATGGTCCGGTTGTTATTTCTCAGGCTGAACGAAACGTCGTAAGAACCGTATACGGAAACGATCGTATTTCTGTCAAACCGGTATCCGTCCTCCGCTTCCAGCTCGATGGAATAGGTATAACGCACTTTAGGCGTATCCGTATCGCCTGACACATTGTAATCCACGATCGTACAGGAATCTTCCTCCCAAAGCATCGGCTCCATCCCGCTTACCGCAATGCCCGGCTCGATCTCATACAGATCATCCTCCGACACTATGCTGAGATAAACATAATCCACCGCCTCCGCCGCCATCGCCGGTACCGCCGCGCTCATGGCCAGCAGACAGCTCAGCACCGCCGTCACAGCCGCTTTTCTCTTCATGTTGTGCCTCCTTCATACAATCCTCGATTTTCCTCCGCCCGCCAAAACGGCGCGGACCCAAACAATATGAGCAGGACGATAAGCCGGGTTATGTCGTGAGTGATCATCTATCTAGTCCTGACGTCGCCGCCAGGCTCAAGCGACCTACCCGAAAGCAGACGGGCCGCCTTATGCTTTCTGTTCGGTCTTGCTTCGGATAAGGTTTACATGTGCCCTGCCTGTTACCAGCCAGGCGGTAGTCTCTTACACTGCCCTTCCACCCTTACCGGAATCTCCGGCGGTATATTTCTGTTGCACTATCTCTGGAGTCACCTCCGCCAGACGTTATCTGGTATCCTGCCCTGTGAAGCCCGGACTTTCCTCTCCCGCGTCCTTTCGGAACAGCGGCAGCGATCACTTATCCTGCTCATATTTTACTTTGTAATCTTAGCACAATATCTTTAAGGTTCCTGTTCCTTTTTTCTTGCGTTTTCCTTGCGTTTCCATACAATTTTGTAAGAATTGCCCCGCGCGTCATACCGGGAAGCAGCTCCCGCCTATGAACTCACGGGCGATGGAATTGTAAGGGATCTTCTCGCTGTCCACGCCCAGAAAATAGTCCAGGAATTTCAGAAGCCTCTTGGCCTCCGTATACTCCACGCTGTCCGGCGGGATCTGGAACAGCAGCGGCTCGGCGTACTGCTTCAGCACCGCCAGCTCGTAAACCAGCGCCGAATTGAACATCACGTCTGCTTCCTCCTGGTACGGGAAAATATTCTCCTCCTCGCCGCGGCGCACCGACGGCCAGCGGCGGATCGTCTCCTGCGCCGAAATCCCCCTGGTTCTGGCGTCCCGCACCATCCGGCGGATCAGACGCCCGTCCGTGGTCGGGATCCGGTTGTGCTCGTCGATATTTAACTGCGTCAGAGCGCTGATATAGATCTTAAACTTGCTTTCCTTCGGCAGGGAATAGGACAGCCGGTCGTTCAGGCAGTGGATCCCCTCGATCACCAGGATGTCTTCCTTTCCCAGCTTCATGAAATCGCCTTTGTACTCCCGTTCCCCCAGGATAAAATTGTAACGGGGCATTTCCACGGACTCACCGGCCAGAAGCCGCGTCATATCCTCATTGAACTGCTTTGCGTCCAGGCTCTCCAGGCTCTCAAAATTATAATTGCCCTGCGCGTCTTTGGGCGTGTCCACCCGGTTCACAAAATAATCGTCCACCGCGATCGGGTGCGGTTTCAGCCCCAGCGCCCGCAGCTGGATCGACAGCCGGTGGGAAAAGGTCGTCTTGCCGGAGGAAGACGGGCCCGCGATCATGATGATCTTTTTATCCGGCTGGGACGCGATCATCTCCGCGATCTGGCCGATCCGCTTCTCCTGAAGTGCTTCCTGGATCAGGATCAGATCCCCGCTGCGGCCCCTGCTGATCTGCTCGTTCAGCGCCCCCACATCGACGATCTCCATCTTCTCTCCCCACCGGGAAGATTCCTTCAGCACCTCAAACAGCTTTCGGCTGGGCACAAACTCCGGCACCTTTTCCGGCTCCGCCAGGGTCGGAAGCATGAGTACAAAGCCGTATTCGTAAAGTACCAGGTCGAAATACCGGATATGGCCGGTGTTCTGGGCCATATATCCGTAAAAATAATCCTCAAAACCGTCCAGATTGTAGATATTGACCCGGGATACCCGGCGGTAGGAAAACAAGCGGGCCTTGTCATACATCCCGTGTTTCGCGAACAGTTCCACGGCCTCCTGAGTATTCACGCTCCGTTTCATAATGGGCATTTCCTGCCGCACGTATTCCTGCATCTTCGCTTTCACCCGGTCCAGAAGTTCCTGGTTCAGCGTAAAATCTCCCCGTGCATCCACGAAAAATCCCTTGCCCACCGAAAAATCCACCGATACTTTCTCGATGCGTTCCGCGCCAACCACCTCATAAAAGGCCCTCAGCAGAATCAGCGTGGCGCTGCGCTGATAAGTCTGCATACCGGGTTTCTCTGCCGTGGTAATAAAACGGATCTGCCCGTCTTTTTTTAATTTCTTGTGCAGCTCCGCCAGTTTCCCGTTCACGGAAGCCAGAATAATGTCGTGGGGATAACGGGACTGATATTCCTTCGCCACTTCATAAAGCCGCGTCCCGGCCTCATAGTCTCTTTCTTCTCCCTCTATAAAAACCTTCACCGTCAATCAAACTCCTCTCTACCATACTTCGGCAGGAAACCGAAGCGGCGCCTCCAGAATCTCCGCATGGGGATCGATCTTCCCTGCGCAATAGGAGGCCATAAATTCAATAAAAATGTGCTCCAGGCCGTAATGTCCGGCGTCGATCACCGCCACGCCCTCCGCCGCAGCGTCGATCCCGTCATGGTGACCGATATCCCCCGTGATCAGCACCTGCGCCCCCGCCTGTTTCGCAGCCTCCGTCATCCCTTTCCCGGAACCGGGACAAATGGCGGCCCTGCGTATCAGTCCTTTGATCACGCCGGCCCCGTATACCGTGACGGACGGGATCTGAAATTCCCGCTTCACCTGCTCCGCCAGCTCCTGCAGGGTTGCCGCTTTTAAAAGGATCCCCGCTTTTCCGATGCCGTAAACCGCTCCGTCCGCCTCTCCCAGGATCTCCAACGGCCGGCCCTCCAGCAAATGGATCCGTCCGGCGGCCAGATCCGCCATACATCCGGGAGCCGCATCAAAGTTCGTGTGCATGGCATAATAACAGATATCATTTCCGATCAGCTTTAATAGCCTTCTGCCTATGAAATCCTGATCGTTGATCCGCCTGACCGGTCTGAAGATCAGGGGATGGTGGGTCAGCAAAAGATCCGCTTTTTCCCTGACCGCCAGATCTACGATCCCGTCATCCGCGTCCAGCGCGATCAGAACCTTCCGGATCTCCTTGTCTGTCCGCCCGGCCAGAAGCCCCGGATTATCCCAGTCGCAGGCATAGGACTCCGGCGCCAGTTCATTTAACCGACTGATCCATTCTCCGCACTTCACAGGAATCCCTCCTTCTTTTTCTTTCGCATAAAAGCCTGTCTCAGGCCTCCCGCCAGCCCGCAAGCAGCCGCCGCACCATCGCCCGCCTTTTTTCCAGTTCCTGCCGCCGGGCCGCCGCTCCGCTTCCGGACTGCGCTTCCAGACCTGCCAGGATCCGGTCCAGCACCTGTTCTTCCCTCCCGAGCCAGGCGGCCAGCACCGGATCCCTGTCCCGGATCAGACAGGGCCCGTATTCCGCCTCCGCATCGGTCAGGCTCTCCATCGCGCCCCGCACCGCATCCATCACTACATAGTATTTGCCGTCCTCGCAGACCATTCCTTCTCTCCGGATCCGGAATCCGTTCTCCCGGAGCCACTCCCGGACCCGCGCCTGCTCCGACTGAGGCGACAGGATCCAGTGCTTCACGCTCTCCCACAGCCGCCGCCCTTCGTTTAAAATATGTATGATCAGTTCGCCGCCCATACCCGCGGCGATCACCGTGTCCGCTTCCCCTTCCCGCAGAGCCGCCACGCCGTCGCTCAGACGCGTCTCCACGCGCTCCGATAAACCGCGTCCGCGGATATGCTCCCTGGCCCGGCTCAAAGGGCCCTCTCTCACATCCATCGCGACCGCATACGGAACGATCCCCCGCGCCGCCAGCTCGATGGGCACATATCCATGGTCCGTTCCCACATCCGCCGCCGTACTTCCCGGCTCCACAAAGGAAATCACCAGCTCCAGCCTGTCCGACAGCCTCATGCTCCCTCCTGTCTGTTCCGCCCGCGTCCGCAGGTCTGCGCTTTTCCGCCCTTACCGGCAGCTATTCGTCCAGATAATCCTTCAGCTTCTTGCTCCGGCTGGGATGGCGCAGCTTCCGCAGGGCTTTCGCCTCGATCTGGCGGATCCGCTCCCGCGTCACATTAAACTCCTTCCCCACTTCCTCCAGCGTCCGGGGCCGTCCGTCCTCCAGACCGAACCGGAGCTTCAGCACCTTCCGCTCCCGCTCCGTCAGGGTATCCAGCACTTCCAGCAGCTGCTCATGGAGAAGCGTATAGGTGGCCGCGTCCACAGGCACCGCCACATGGTCATCCGGCAGGAAATCCCCCAGATGGCTGTCCTCCTCCTCGCCGATGGGCGTCTCCAGGGACACCGGCTCCTGCGAGATCTTCATGACCTCCCGCACCCGTTCCACCGGCATCTCCATCCGCTCCGCAATCTCTTCCGGCTGCGGCTCCCGCCCCAGCTCCTGCAAGAGCTGCCTGGAGGTGCGGATCAGCCGGTTGATCGTCTCCACCATGTGTACCGGGATCCGGATGGTCCTGGCCTGGTCCGCGATGGCGCGGGTAATCGCCTGGCGGATCCACCAGGTCGCATAGGTGCTGAATTTATAACCTTTGGAATAATCGAACTTTTCCACAGCCTTGATCAGACCCAGGTTGCCCTCCTGGATCAGATCCAGAAACTGCATCCCGCGTCCCACATACCGCTTGGCAATACTGACCACCAGCCGCAGATTGGCCTCCGCCAGACGTTTCTTCGCATCCTCGTCCCCCTGCTCGATGCGCCTGGCCACCTCGATCTCCTCTTCCGATGACAGAAGCGGAATCTTGCCGATCTCTTTTAAGTACATACGGACGGGATCCTCGGTTCCCACGCCTTCCGGCACCGACAGATCGATGGATTCCAGATCGATCTCTTCCTCGTCGTCCAGATCCATCTCATCGTCCAGAAACATGTCCTCTTCCAGATCGTCGGCTGTGTTCATCGTAATAACGTCTACTTTATTATTATCCAGAAAATCATAGACCTGATCCCATTTGTCCGAATCCAGATCCTCCCCCCCGAAAAAACTCTGGATCTCCTCTGTCTCCAGCGTATTTTTCTTTTTTCTGGCCTCTGTCAGAAGCTGCTGCAGTTTTTCTTCAAACCCTGCTACTTTTTCGTCCATATGGTCCTGCCTTTCCATAATCTGCATATAGTTTTGCCCTAATCAAGGGAAATATGCAGTGTCCTGAGCGCGCGCTGAGCCTTGATGATCTCCTGCAGCTGGGCGATATCCGCCGCCTTTCTGCCGGCCTCCTCCAGGCTGTTCCTGCGCACCTTTATCACCGTCGCTGAAAACGCCTTTTTCTGCTCCTCGTTGCTCAAAGATTCGTCCAGACTGGCATTGAAAAGCGCCGCTGCCTCCTTATACTGTTCTTCATCGTTGATAAAATGATTCAGGATCCGCGCCGGGGACAGATTTCCCGACGCATGTCCCTCAAAAACCATCTCCGCTACCTGATGGTACAAATCCTCCCGAAAATCCTCCGGCGTAATGATCCCCTCGATCTTGTCAAACAGTCCCGGATTTTCGATCAGCCATGTAAGCAAAAGTCTCTGGGACTGTCTGACGCCGTCCTCCCGGTCTTTTTTCTTCTCCCTCTCTCTGTTTTCCCGGCGCATGATCCCGGGCGGGAACTGTCCCTGTCCCTCTGCCGGAACGCTCATCCTCCCCGCAGTGTGGTTCACAAGCTGCTTCAAATCCTGATAATTGATAAAATGTTCCTGCGAGACAGCCTGGATATAGTTGTCCCGCTCCAGCGCCTCCGGAAACTCCAGAAGCTTCCTGGCCACGGCGTTGTAAAAACCGGTCTTCTGCTCCGGATCCTCCAGATCATAGCTGCGCTTCAGCATATCGATCTCAAAGAGAAAGCTGTTCTTCGCCGCTCCGATCCGCTCCCGGAACGCCTCCGTGCCCAGATTTTTAATAAACTCGTCCGGGTCCTTATAGGGCTGCATATTCAGCACTTTGCAGGAAATCCCCGCCTCTTTCAGGATCGGGATCGCCCGCAGCGCCGCACGCACACCGGCGTCATCGCTGTCATAGGTCAGGATCACCTGGCTGGTATACCGCTTGATGATCGCGGCGTGCTGGGTGGTAAACGCCGTCCCGAGGGAGGCCACCGCATTGGTAAAGCCCGCCTGGTGCATGGCGATCACATCCATATATCCCTCGCAGATCAGAAAATACTTCTCCCTGGTGGATCTGGCATAATTCAGCCCGTACAGATTGCGGCTCTTATCGAACAGCTTCGTCTCCGGCGAATTCAGATACTTGGGCTCCCCCTGCCCCATGACGCGCCCGCCGAATCCCACGACCCGGTTGTGGATGTCCATGATCGGGAACATGACCCGGTTCCAGAACTTGTCCCAGGTTCCTCTCTCCTCGATGGTGACCAGGCCGCTTTCCTTCAGAACGGAGGCCCCGTAGCCTTTGCTCCGGAGATACCGGTACAGGTCGTCGGAGGTTTTGTTGGAATATCCCAGCCCGAAGCGGCGTATGGTATCGTCGGTCAGTCCGCGGCCCGTCAGATACTCGTAACCGGCCCGCCCCTGGGGCTGCTTCAGCTGATAATAATAATAATTGGCGGCCAGCTTATGGATCTCTAAAAGCGTAGCCTTCAGATCTGCCTGCTGCCTGGCTTCCCTGGAATATTCCTGTTTCGGCAGCTCCACGCCGGCCCGCTCCGCCAGCACCTGCAAAGCCTCCTGGAACGTATAGTTTTCATATTCCATCAGGAACGTGATCACATTGCCCCCGGCCCCGCATCCGAAGCAATAGTACATCTGCTTGCCGGGAGAAACGGAAAAGGACGGCGATTTCTCGTGATGGAACGGGCAGAGGCCGAAATAGCTGCTGCCTTTTTTCTGCAGCTTCACATAGCCGGAAATGATATCCACGATATCGTTTCTCGACCTGACCTCCTCCACAATATCATCCGGATAGTACATAAAACCGCCTCCCCTCTGTCTGAATGTATCTCCGCCGTGCTGCGCGTCTTCCCTTACGCCTGGTGCCCGGACCGGCCCTCCCCGCCCGTCTCAGCCCTTCCAGGCTTTCGGCACAAACAATTCCTCGAACCGGTCGATGGCGTAGCTGTCGCTCATCCCGGCAATGTAATCGCAGACCACACGCGTCTTCTTCTCCCCCCGCTCGGCGATCATTCTCTGGTACTCGTCCGGAAGCTGGTCCGTATGGTTCAGATAATATTTATACAAAGCCTCGATCAGCTGCTGGGCTTTCTTCTCCTCCGTCTTGGCCGCGCTGCCGCTGTATACATTCTCAAACATCCAGCTTCTCAGCCCCTGCATGGCCGTTTCCATCCCCGGCGACATGATAATGCAGGGCTGGTCCAGACTCTGGACAATGATATCGTGGATCATATTGTTCAGGCGGTCCCGCACGCAGTTCCCCAAAACATCCGTATACTCGGACGGCAGATCCGACTCTACGAACAGCTTCCCGCGGATCGCGTCGTCGATGTCATGATTGATGTAGGCAATCTTGTCCGACAAACGCACGATACATCCCTCCAAGGTAGACGGATGGCCGGAAGTCCGGTGGTTCAGGATGCCGTCCCGCACCTCCCAGGTCAGATTCAGCCCCTGTCCTTCTTTCTCCAGCACCTCCACCACCCGCACGCTCTGCTTATAATGGGCAAACCCGTCCTCACAGATCTGGTTCAGGATAAATTCGCCGGAATGCCCGAAGGGAGTATGCCCCAGATCGTGTCCCAGGGCAATCGCCTCCGTCAGGCTTTCATTCATCCGCAGCGCCTTGGCAATGGACCGGGCAATCTGGGCCACCTCCAGGGTATGGGTCAGCCGCGTCCGGTAGTGGTCCCCCTCCGGAGCCAGAAAGACCTGGGTCTTGTGCTTCAGACGGCGGAAGGATTTGCAATGGATGATCCGGTCCCGGTCCCGCTGGTACTCCGGCCGCATGTCGCACAGCGGCTCCGGCCGGTCCCGCCCTCTGGTATTCTGGCTTAAGGACGCATAGGGACTCAGGGTCTCAACCTCTGTCTGCTCCAACATTTCTCTGATCAGCAACGGGCATCACTCCTCTACTCTATTATATTTGCGGTCCCATGATTTTACCACTTTTTCACCAATTTATGTACTCCGACTGCTCCCATGCCGGCCCGCCCCCAAGCGAAACCCCGGCCGGCAAAAATATAATATATCATTATACCACACTTTTGTCTGCTCCGCACCTATTTCCGCGAAATCTCCAGCAATTCTTTCCATCTGTCCGTCAATCTCTCCAGGGACCAGGCGGCGTTGGCGGGGCTGGTGGACGGCAGAAGGATGCACTCGCGCCCGCACTGCTTTTTCTGATAACGGTCATAAAGCTTCCGCGCCGTCGCGCCGTTGGTATAAATGCGCCGGATCGGACAGGCTTCCAAAAGCCCCCGGATGTCCGTCGGAACCACCTGTGAGATGCTGGAATCGCTGGAACCCGCGATCTCGCAGCTGGCGGCCACGTCCCAGATGGCGATATGATGTTTCAAAAGCATGGTTTTCTTCTCCTCCACCGTCGCAGGCACCGGCTCCCCGCAAACCGCCGCCAGCACCTTCCAGAAACGGTTCTGGGGATGGCCGTAGAAAAAGCCGTTCTCCCTGGACTTCACCGAGGGAAAGCTGCCCAGGATCAATATCTCGCTGCGCTCATCGCAGACCGGGGGATAAGGGTGAATCTGACGCGCCCGCTCCTGCATAATCGTCCTCCCCGCACATTCTCTCCGTATTCACGAAGCAATTTTATCCAAAAGCGCCGGCCGTCCCAGCCCGCCGGAACCGAAATGGCGCCGGGTCTGCCGCCCTTCGCTGACTACCCCTATTCTACCACAAAACGACCGAAGATGCAAGCAGGATAGAACGTGTGTTCGATTTTATTTTGAAAGAAATGAACACTTTATTCTTAATTTCAGTTTACGTTTAAGCGCTGAACCATCAGCGGTGCCGCGGCCGCATTAAATATGTTAACTGCCAATGTATAACCGCAAAATATCTCCGGATCGCTGTGTCCGTCATTATGCCGCTTTGAATGAAGTCCCGGCGCGGACATTCCCATACTGTTCTTCCGCCCACCTCACACCGGCAGACTGTCCCTCACGCACAAAACCCCCCAGCCCAGCTGCGGATTGGGCCACGCGTCATAGCCCGGCAGCTGCCTGGCTCCGCGGATCAGGTACGCTTTCAGCTTCTCCCCGTACAGGAACGGATCGTTGCCGTCCACGATCCCCCACTGCATCATCAGCGCCGCGCTGCCGGACACCATGGGAGCGGCGAACGAGGTCCCCGTCACCGCCTCATAGCCTCCGCCCCTTTTCGGGGCCATCAGGTTCACGCCCGGCGCGGCCAGCTCCGGCTTTACCTGCTTCGTCACCCTGGTAAATCCCCTGCCGGAAAAATCCGCATACGTGCGGTAAAAACTGTTATAAGCGCCCACGGAAACCGCCGCCCGGGCCGTCGACGGGATCGTAAGCGTGGTATCCGGCGTGGAGCCCAGAAAATAGGTCGCCCGGTTCAGAGCGGAAGACGACGGCAGCCAGAAATCATACCCGCCCCGGATGATCCTTTCCGGCGTCAGGCGGAATTTCCAGATCCCGCTTGTCAGATAATCCCCCCGCAGCGGCAAAAAATCAAAGTAAATTTCCTGGGCCGTGCTGTACGGGCTGGGTTCCCCGTAATACAAAAGGATCCTCGTCCCCCCGTAATCGAACGTCTGCGGCCCGATCACCGGCGGCAGCGGCCCCAGTTCCCGGCCGTCCGGCGCGATCAGCGCAACGCGGAAATCATCCGCATATTCTTTCCATAACTGCACGCTGAGCCCCGTCTCATAGGCGGAAACCGACAGCTCGACCTCCACCGGGTTCCGTTCCGTCAGGATCCCGGAGATATGCCCGCCCGCGCCGCCCTCATTCCCCGTCCCGATCACGACGGAGGTGCGGCCGTAACCGGCGGCCCCGTCGATATACGTCTCCAGCAGGCTGGTCCCGTCGTGGGAACCGTAGGTATTGCCGAAGCTGAGATTGACCGCCAGGGGCTTTCCCGCGGCCGCCGCGTAGCGGACCGCCTGATCCAGCCCCCGCATCAGCTCCGTGGTCCTGGGGAAACCCTGCGGGTCCGCCGTTCCCAGCCGGACCACCAGAAGCTCGCTCTCATAGGCCACGCCCCGGTACCGGCCGCCGCTCGCCCGGCCGTTTCCCGCGACGATCCCGGCCACCGCCGTCCCGTGGCCGCTGCCGTCAAAAGCCCCCGCCAGCGCCCCGGCCTCCGTCCGGCTTCCCGCGGCCAGCGCTTCATTGATCTCTTCCCTGGTAAACGCCTTTCCCAGGACCTGGTCCCACAAAAGCGCGATCCGCGTGGTTCCGTCTGCATGGCGGAAATCCTCGTGGAAATAATCGATTCCCGAATCCAGCACCGCGACCAGCACGCCTTTTCCCGTCAGGTCCGGCGCATAGGAGCTGCCCGCCGCCTGCACGGACGAAATACAAGAGACCGACCTGGCCTGATCCACGGCAAAGTACAGTCTCTTGGGCTTTTCCACATATTCAACCTGGGGCAGGGCGGCCACTGCACCGACCTCCGCTTCTTTCACCCGCAGTATGGAATAATTGTTCAGAAGCCGTTCGCCCTGATACGCCTCCGGCAGCGGCCCGCTGTGTTTTACGATCAGTTCCCACGTCCCGTCCCCCGCATCGTATCCCGCCGACAGCTCCTCCGACCGGGCCAGCTCTTCACGGTTGGCCTCCAAGGCCAGATTCAGCAGATTCTCCAGTTTCTGGTCCTGCATGGCGCCCTCACAGAATGTCGCTTCCTTATCTATTATGAACCGGCGGCGAAAACTATGCGACGGCGCGGCATTTCTCTGGCCGTTATTATGAACGGGCGGCGAAACCTATGCGGCGCGGCATTTCTTTGGCAGTCAGAAACCGAAGACCCCGCAGAGATCACCCGCCGGAACTGCCGTCCTGTGCAAAACCTCCCGAAACGCCTCCCAGCTTCTCTCCCACCGCGGCCATCTGCGCCTCGTCCGGTTCCCAGTCCAGCCGTATCTGCACCAGTCTCGTCTCATAGCAGAGCAGGTACTCGTTTAAAGGCCCCAGATTCTGATCCGTCAGCCGGTAGGCCGCCTCCGCTCCCCAGGGCCCGGCTTTCGTCACGGCGTAAAACTGTTTGAATCCCTCCGGAACCTTCGGATCGTCCAGCTCGTCGTCCTCCTCGATCAGTTCCCGGCGGCACAGCTCGTAGAGGAACGGCCATTTCACCCGCACCACCGTATACCGCAGATCCGGCAGTTTCGCAAAATTCTCCGCGTCCAGACGGGGCCGGTGGGACGCGGACAGGACGTCCAGCAGAAACGACTCGTTCTCCTCTTTTCCCCGGATAAAGCCGTCATATTCTCCCTCCGTCAGATCCTCCAGCCGCAGAGGCAGCTCCTCCCGGTAAAGGCGGAAGCTCGTCCCATTGTATTCATAGGTCTCCACATCCCGCTCAAACAGGCTGTGCCCGAACCGCACGAAGATGTAGGTGATCGTTCCCATCATCGCAAACGCCAGCGCGAAGCTGGCGGCTATGGTCAGCGTCCGGTTCGTTTCCCGGGAGACTTTTTTTCGCTTCAGGAACTGCTGAAACCCATTGACCAGCAAAATCAGCGCGGCCATATATCCGAACATTGCCAAAGACACCCCGCGCATGAGACCGTTTCCTTTTATGATGCTGCAAAAGATCCACACGGCAAAAATCGCCGCCGTCGCAGCCGTGACGCATCTCTCAAAGATGCCCATCTCCGGCGTTTCCAGATACATGCCCTGCTCCGCCGCCTTTTTAGCCCGGCCGTGCCAGATCAGATACGCCGCGATCTCCACCGCGCACAAAAGGAACAGAAGCAGGAAAATACTCCCGCTGGTCAAAAGGGAAACATCACTGAGAAAACCAATGGGATCTTTCCGGAGCCGCCCCCACAGGACCGCTCCCTCCATCGCCGCCAGCAAAAGCAGGATTCCGTAAACCGGCAGGAAATTTCTCTTCATCGCCCGGTGAAGCGTCTCCACCTCCGTGGCCGGATCCGTCTCGATGGGCGTCGGATTCTCGCGTTCATTGCAGAAGATCTGCATCTGGGCCCACTGGCAGACCAGCTCCCAGCCGGTATGGGCGCAGTAATCCCAGAACTCCCGCTGGGACTCGTCCGGTTCCGGATCAAACTCCGAGGCGTTCGGATAATACGTCACGGCAATGTGCACCCGCCGCGGCTCCGTCCTGCGGTACACCCAGCCCAGCTTGGAAATGCGCTCGATCATCCAGCCTTTCGCGGCCATTTTTTCCAAATGTTTCCCGATCCCCCTGCGGTCATAAAAGCACCAGAATTCGAGCCTGCGTTTTTTCTCTTTCATCTTCTTCCCCCCTTAACCCGGAATTGTCGGAATTTTTGTGGTTCTCTCCTGCATGAAACCGGCAAATGCACTGCCGCGTTCACGGGGCTTTTCTGCCGCCGCCCCATGAGTCCCCGCGCCATTCCCGGACCGCGTTTCATGGGCGTCATCCGGAAACGGCTGTCTCCGCAGCTCTCCCGCCGAAGGCTTCCCTGCATCGGCAGACATCTAACTGTATTTCCGGTAATCCTCGGCCTGAGCCCGGATCCGCTCATATTCCCGATCCAGCATCTCCCGCCCCCGCTCCGTCAGAATGTAGCTGCGCCGCCGGCCCTCCACCTTCGTCTCCCGGATCATTCCCTCTTCCAGAAACTGCTCCAGAAGATTGTAAAGAGTGCCGGAACCTACGCTTACCCGGTTTCCCGTCATGTTCGGGACCTGATCCAGAATATCCATGCCGTAACATTCATGCCTCAGACACAGCAAAATATAAAACATCTGCTCCGTCAGCGTCTGAAATTTTGCTCTGGGCATCCGGCCCTCCTCTCCGTCTGTCTCTTCCGCGTCCCCGCAAAGGGCGGCGCTTACAGCTTGAAAATGATCCGCGTTCGGTTTCTATTCTCGTGTTTCCATTCCTGTGTTTCTATTCTTGTATTTCCATTCTCGATATTCGAGAATATCCGGTAAAAAAGACGGTCCGCGCGGCTGCTGCCGTACCCGGACCTCCCGGCTCTTGTATTTATTATATTCTCGATTATCGAGAATGTCAAGTAACAATAAACTGAAAAAGGTGGATTTTACTTTTTCAATCGACCTTTTCAGCAATTTTCAGCGGTTTCAAAAGCTGCCGCAGGGTTTTCTTCCCCGCCATACCGCAACAGAACCTCGCCTCAGCCAGCCTTCATACAATTCCGCAGGCAGCGGCAAATTACCGGATTTTCAAAAATTCCCAAAACCGGCTGCACGATCTTTCTCCCCGCCATACCGCGGCGGAATCCCGTTTCGGCCTGCCTTCACAAAAATCCGCAGGCAGCGGCAAATTACCGGATTCTCAGCGATTTCAAAACCGGCCGCACGATCTTCCTACCCGCATACCGCGGCAGAACCTCTCATCGGCCAGCCTTCACAAAATTCCGCAGACACCAGCGGGACGGATAACGGACGAAGCAGGCAAACGCCCCGTCCGTTCCGTCATCCTATGTCCCGCCGCACACGGCCGCCTACGCCAGCGCCAGCGCCACTTTCATCATATTCGTAAACGTTTTCTGCCGCTCCTCCGCCGTCGTCACCTCGCCGGTGATCGCGGAATCGGAGATCGTGCAGATGCAGAGCGCGTTGGCGCCCGCCGCCGCCGCGTTGCTGTAAAGGGCCGCCGCTTCCATTTCCACGGCCAGCACGCCCATATCGGACCAGGTCATGCCGCCGCTCACCTGCTTGTCCGGCGCGTAGAACATATCCGAGCTGAGCACATTGCCCACGTGATAGGGGATCCCCAGCTCTTTCGCGGCCGCCACCGCTTTCTCCAGCAGCTCATAGCTGGCGATGCAGGAGTAATCCCCCGGCAGGCCGAACAGCCGCACGTAATTGGATGTCGTGCAGGCGCCCATGCCGATGACCATGTCCCGCACCTTGCATTTGGGACTCAGGGCCCCGGCGGTGCCCACGCGGATCAGGTTCTTCGCCCCGTAAAAATGGATCAGCTCATACGAATAAATGCCGATGGACGGACACCCCATGCCTGTGCCCATGACCGATACCCGCTTCCCGTTGTAATAGCCGGTGAAGCCCAGCATATTGCGGGTGCCGTTGAACTGCTTCACATCCGTCAGAAAATTGTCCGCAATGAATTTGGCCCGCAGCGGATCGCCCGGCAGCAGGACCGTCTCGGCGATCTCCCCCTCCAGCGCCTCGATGTGCGGGGTCGGTACGTTTTTGTTTGCCATAGTGATACCCTCCTCAAATTGATTTTTTTGCATTTTAATCACCGATCTGAAATATTCTCGGATCGTATGTATCGGAATTTTCCATTCACGCCGAACCGCTCGCTTTCCCAATCGATCCGGCAGCGCCTACACCCTCGCTTTCGTCCCTTTTCCGTCCCGTTTGGCCACCCGCAGGCGGTTCAGCTGGATTTCTTTTTTCTTAAACACGACGGTCTGGTCCTCGTTCACCAGGTACAGATGCTCCAGCCGGTCATCCTTTTCCAGCTTCATGCCGCGGACGCCGCGGGAATTTTTCTTCATCTCGCCGATCTCGTCGGAAGAAAACCGCAGGAAGTATCCGTCCGCGGTCTGCAGCACCGCGTCGCCTCCCGAGGCAGGCCGCACGCAGACCAGCTTCTCCCCGTCCTGCAGCTTCGTCGAGGCCACCGAACGGTTGTTGGTGACAAATTCCTCCGCCGGCACCTGCTTAACCAGGGCCGAATCCGTCGCGAAGAGCAGCTTCTTCCCCGCCATGGCCTCCTGCGTGGTCAGATACAGAATGCGCTCCTTTTTGCCGTCGTACTTGCTGATGTTCTCGATGGGCGTCCCCTTGTCCCGCAGCTTCCCGAACGGGATGTCCGCCGCCTTGACCTGGTACATATAGCCCAGATCGGTAAAAATGCAGATCTTGTCGGTGCTCAGACAGGCGCAGACATACGGATTCTCCCCGTTCACCGTCTCCTGGTTCCGCTCGTAAACAGCCCGGTCCAGCAGCCGGCAGTAACCGAAGCGGTCCATGACGAACACCGCCTCCTGGACCTCCGCCGGGACTTCCTCCACGACGGCCTCCCGGCTGTCCTCAAGGTCCGTCATGCGGACCATCGCGAACTCCTCCTGGATCGCGGCCAGGTCGTCTAAGATCACCTGGTCCATGGCCTCCCGGCTGCCCAGGATCCGCCGGTACTCGCCGATCTTTTTCAGCGTCTCCGCGTATTCTTTCTTCAGCGCCAGAATCTCCAGTCCGATCAGCTTGTAGAGACGCATCTCCAGGATTGCCGTCGCCTGAGCCTCCGTGAAGCGCAGCTGCCTGGCGTCCTTCTCAAATTCCGGGGACTTAAACTTAATTTTGCCGGTGTCTCCGGTCATCAGGCAGGCCTTGGCGTCTTTCAGGTTCTTCGCCCCGCGCAGGATCGCAATAATCACGTCGATGGCGTCGCAGGCTGCGATCAGTCCCTCCTGAACTTCCTTGCGGTTCAGCTCCTTGTCCAGAAGCACCTGGTACTTGCGCGCGTTGTTCTCATACTGGAAATCCAGATAATTCTTCAGGATCCCTTTCAGGTTCAGGGTTTCCGGCCGCCCGTCGACGATGGCCAGCATATTGACGCCGAACGTATCCTCCAGCTTCGTCTTTTTGTAAAGGATATTCTTGATCCGTTCCGCGTCGGCGTCCTTTTTCAGCTCCAGCACAATGCGGATGCCCTCTTTATTGGACTGATTGGAAATGTCCGTCACATCCGGGAGCTTTTTCGACTCCGCCAGCTCCGCCACGTCCGACAGAAACTTGTTGATGCCCGCCCCCACCATGGTATAAGGGATCTGGCGGATGATCAGCTTGTCCTTGTCCGAGCGCCGCTTGCCCCGTTCGACCTCCACCCGCCCCCGCAGCCGGATCTTGCCGACGCCGGTCTCGTAAATCTCCTGCAGCTCTCTTTTATTGGCGATGATGCCGCCGGTGGGAAAATCCGGTCCCGGCAGATACTGCATCAGCTCCGCCACCGTGATCTCCGGGTTGCGGATGTAGGCCCGCACTGCGTCGATCACCTCTCCCAGGTTGTGGGGCGGGATGCTGGTGCTCATGCCTACGGCAATGCCCTCGGCCCCGTTGATCAGCAGATTCGGGACGCGGACCGGCAGCACTTCCGGCTCTTTCTCCGTCTCGTCGTAATTCGGCACAAAATTCACGGTCTTGTCCAGGTCCTTCAGATAGACCTCCTCCGTGAATTTCTGGAGCCTGGCCTCGGTGTAGCGCATGGCCGCCGCTCCGTCTCCCTCAATGGAGCCGAAATTGCCGTGGCCGTCCACCAGCGCCATGCCCTTTTTGAAATCCTGGGACATGACCACCAGCGTATCGTAGATGGAACTGTCGCCGTGGGGATGGTATTTACCCATCGTATCCCCGACGATACGGGCCGATTTCCGGTGGGGTTTGTCATGTCCCAGATGCAGCTCGCTCATGTCGTAAAGGACGCGCCGCTGCACCGGCTTCAGCCCGTCCCTGGCGTCGGGGATCGCCCTCGCCGTGATGACGCTCATGGAGTAATTGACGTAGCTGCGCTGCATCTCCTCCGAATATTCTGTGGTTAATATTTTCTCTGCCATGGATCCTCCTGATGCACAGTCTTTCTTAAATCCAGATTCTCCCGCCCCGGGAGATCATTCCTACGCGCCGGCCGGTTCGCATCCGGGCCTGTCCCGCGCCTGTGACCGCATTGCATGAAACTCCCGGGCGGCCGCTGCTTCCGTTACATCTGCGTATCGCTCCCCGCCTGTCGTCATACGGGTATATAGGCCCCCTTCCGTCTTGCTTCCGCTACGCCTGCGTATCGATCTCCGCTTCGTTGGCGTGGTCGTAGATGAACTGCCTCCTGGGCGGCACATCGCTGCCCATCAGCATTTCCGTAATCTCCGAGGCCAGGCGGGCGTCCTCGATCTCCACCCGCTTCAGCACCCGCCGCTCCGGGTCCAGCGTCGTCTCCCAGAGCTGCTCGGCGTCCATTTCGCCCAGACCTTTGTAACGCTGCAGCGTAAATTCGCCCGTGTGGGTCCGCCTGTATTTTTCCAGCTCCCGCTCGTCGTACAGATACTGCTCCTGCCCTTTCTTCGGGATCACCTTGAACAGGGGCGGCATCGCGATATAAACGTGGCCGTTGTAGATCAGCTCCGGCATGAAACGGTACAAAAAGGTCAGAAGCAGGGTGTCGATATGGCTCCCGTCCACATCCGCGTCGGTCATCAGAATGATCTTGTGATAGCGGAGCCTGGCGATATCAAAATCATTGCCGTAGCCCTCCGAAAATCCGCAGCCGAACGCGTTGATCATGGTCTTGATCTCGGCATTGGCCAGCACCTTGTCCATGGAGGCCTTTTCCACGTTCAGGATCTTGCCGCGGATCGGCAGGATCGCCTGGTACATCCGGTTCCGGGCGGTCTTGGCGGAGCCCCCGGCGGAATCTCCCTCGACGATGAAGATCTCGCATTTTTCCGCGTCCCGGCTCTCGCAGTTGGCCAGCTTCCCATTGCTGTCAAAGGAAAATTTCGACTTGGTCAGAAGATTGGTCTTCGCTTTCTCCTCCGCCCGCCGGATCTTGGCCGATTTTTCCGCGCAGCCGATGATCCCTTTCAGCGTCTCCAGGTTCCGGTCAAAATACATCTGCAGCTCGTCCCCGCAGATCGTAAAGACCGCTTTTGTGGCGTCGGCGCTGGCCATTTTCGTCTTGGTCTGCCCCTCGAACATGGGGTCCGGGTGCTTGATGGCGATCACCGCCGTCATGCCGTTTCTCGTATCCGCGCCGGTAAAATTGGCGTCCTTTTCTTTCAGGATCCCCAGCTCCCTGGCGTAATTATTGATCAGCATCGTAAAACGGGTCTTAAAGCCCACCAGATGGGTGCCGCCCTCCTGGGTGAAAATATTGTTGCAGAAGCCCAGGATATTTTCCTCGAACGTGTCCACGAACTGGAACGCCGCCTCCACCTCGATCTGATCCATGGTCCCCTTCAGATAGACCGGATCGTGGATCGGCGTTTTCCCGGCGTTCAGCTCTTTGACGTAGGCCACAATGCCCTCCGGCTCGGAAAAGACCTCCGTCTCCTCCTCGCCCTGCCGCCTGTTTTCATAGGTAATGGTCAGGCCGGGATTCAAATACGCCGTCTCGTGGATCCTGCTTTTCAGCCAGTCCGCTTTGAAACGGGTCTTCTCGAATATCTCCGGATCCGGCAGGAAATTGATCTCCGTGCCGGTCTCTTTCGTCCTGCCGATGACGGGAAGCAGGCCGCCGTTCAGCTCTACCACCGGTTTGCCGCGCTCATAGGCGTCGTGGTGAATGAACCCGTTTTTGTAGACCTTGATGTCCATCTGCTCCGACAAGGCGTTGACGACTGAAGAGCCTACGCCGTGGAGCCCGCCGCTGGTCTTGTAGGACTGGTTGTCAAATTTGCCGCCGGCATGGAGCGTCGTCAGCACCACGCGGGTGGCGGAAACGCCCTTTTTGTGCATCTCCACCGGAATGCCGCGGCCGTTGTCCCGGACGGTGCAGGAACCGTCCGCTTCGAGCGTCACCCAGATCTGGGTGCAGAAACCGGCCAGGTGCTCGTCGACCGAATTGTCCAGGATCTCATAGATCAGATGGTTCAGGCCCTTGGTCCCCACGCCGCCGATATACATGCCGGGACGCTTGCGGACGGCTTCGAGGCCTTCCAAAACGGTAATACTGTCTGCATTGTATTGAGATTTTGCCATGTATTATCAATCCTCCTGTATGGGAGCTTTTCTGTGCAGAGGCTTCGGCTTAGGGAAACCCATCCATGGGTGCATATGCGAAGCTGCCGCAGAGTTTCCTCTTCGCCGCGCAGTACGCGCTCGCGCCTGGCGGCGCTCGCTCACGGACCTCATGCCGGTCTGCGCAGCGCGCTTACAGCGTCTCCTCCAGCGCCCGCGCGAATTCCTCCAGCCCGGCTTTCTCTTCCCGGCCGAAGCGCGCGAACACAGGGCTGTCGATATCCAGCACGCCGTAAAGCTGCCCGTTTTTATGAAGCGGTATCACGATCTCCGAATTGGAAGCGCCGTCGCAGGCGATATGTCCCGGAAACTGATGGACATCCTCCACCATTACCGTCTCGTCCTTCTGAGCCGCGGTCCCGCAGACTCCCTTCCCCATCGCGATCCTGGTACAGGCCGTTTTCCCCTGGAACGGCCCAAGCTGCAGCTCCCCGTTCCGATAGAAGTAAAACCCCGCCCAGTTAAGCTCATCCAGTGTCTGATACAGAAGCGCTGAGCCATTGGCCAGATTGCTGATCTCGTTCTCCACGCCCTCCGCCAGCGCACGCATCTGCGCCGCCAAAAGCGTATAATCGGCCTGCCCCGGTTTCATGCGCTCCGTCTTCGCCTCAACTGCTTCCGCGCCGCCGTCTTTGATATCTCTTTGTTCCATATTGGCTGTTCCTCCCGCCGCGGCTGATCTATGGTAAATGCCTGTCCCGATGGTTCCTCGGGGCTGCGCCTGCCTCCGCAGAAATATCTTACCATCTCGACTGACGTCTCGATGGAGATACTCGTCAAGCGCCGATTGACGCAAGCGTCATCGGCGCTTTCCTCGTTATTGTACCACATTTTCCCGGATTTGACTACCAGAAAACAGGATTCCGGCATTTTCGGAATTTAGCTCACTCGTCCGCCGGCCAGGGTGCAGATTCGTACCTGCACGAATAACTGCTCCTGGCCGGACGGACGAAGGAAGCGCCATTTTATGGGCAAAGGCAGTCGCGAAGCGACGGAAAGCGCATAAGCGCGGCTTTGCGAATGGCGCGGAATGAACTATAGCTTTATGCCGGAATTTGCACAGGAAAATAAAAGCTGCCCGGAATATTTCGGCTGAAACATCCCGGACAGTTCCCGTCACGCATCAAAATTCCCCGATGGAATCCAGCGCTTCCTGACGCATCTCTCTTTTTCTTTTCGTCACCAGCCCGCCAATACGGCCGCTCTCCTTGGAGGTCAGGCTCTTCCATCCCTTTTCCAGTACCTTATCGCTCAGCCCCAGCTCCGTGGCGATCTCAAATTTTAAAAGTTCTTCCGGTTTCAGATTCTTCGGATCAAACGGTTCGTCTTTTTTCTTCGACATGATAAATCGATATACTCCTTTCTGCTGTCTGCTTAGAGTATACCCGTTTCATACAGGCCTATACAAACTTCCTGCTCATGCTTTCACGAACTGTCTCCGAACCACCGCGTCCGTTCGCCGGAAATGCCGCGCCCTCCTTACCAATTATACGGCGACTGCGGGATAATGACCGCCGCGGCCAGGTAAGCGATCACCCCCGGCGCCACGCCGATCAGCGTCGCCAGGGCCCAGATCAGCCTTACGACCGTAGGATCAATGCCAAAATACTCTGCCAGACCCGCGCATACGCCGCAGATCATCCGGTTTCGATTGGATCGGTATAATTTCTTCTCATTATGATTCATAAAATATCCCTCCTGATGCGGCGTTTACCGCCGCCGATTCATGGTTTTCCGCCCGCATTCCGCGTCGTTTTACAGTTACTTTTCCCGAGACTCCGTAAACGTCACCACAATATTCCCCATTTCGCAGTGCAGCCCTGCCTTTTTCTTCGCCGACTCAAAAGACTCTTTTCCTGTTTTCCTGGATATCCTGTCAATCTCTATGACTCCCAGCTCATTTTCCAGATCGTAATTAAAATCTTCTCTGTTTCCGTACAGCGTCAGCCCGATACCGCCCAGCTCGCACTCCGCCTTTATAGATTTTTCCACCGCTCCCGTATATTCAATACTGCCCACCTCGCATTTTACAGTGATTTCCTCCGTCTCTCCATCCAGAATCGAGACATTGCCCGCGTTTGCCTCCAGTTTGATCTGCGCTGCGGCGGCGCGGTCAACCGATACGTCCGCGGCGTCAGCCGACAGATCCATCTTCTCCGCATATAAACCATCCGCATGAATGCTCCCGGCCTCTGCCTGCAGCTCCGTTCTCTCGAATTGACAGCCTCTGGGGATACGTACCATGACATACTCTCCGGACGGCAGGTTCAGGATGGAAGAGCTCTTTTTAAACGTCAGCTTCAATTCATTTTCTGACGTTTTATATTTCATTTCAATATGTTCCGAAGCAAACACAATTTCTACCCTCTCGACATCCGCTTCCAGGATCTCCACCCGCGCCGCCTGCACGTCGATCTCCAGCCTGTCCGGCAAATCAAACCAGGAATCCGCCTGCACATCCGACGCGGTTCCCGGCAGCGCGGCCGCTTTTTCCCCGAACCGTCCCGTCAGACGCCGCCACACGATCGAATCCTCTTTCACGACGCCGGGAAGCACCGCGCCCGCTGCCGCGGAGATCCCCGTAATGCAAAATCCCAGCAGAATACAGACGCCCGACGCAATCAACAGCATCCTTAACGATTTTCTCATGCCATTCTCTCCCTTCTGTGTACCAGACGGCTGAGCCCGTCCGTCAGCGTTCTGATCAGCCACGGCAGGAACTTTCCGCCGAACAGCAGGGCCAGAAACAGGAAAAACAGCCCGAAGCCCAGCAGGATCAATCCGATGCCCACGCAGAGGAACCCATTCAGAGGAGACGCCGCAGCAGCAGCGATCCCGCCGATCAGCATGGCCGCGCCAGCGGCCAACAGCGCCAGCGGCAGGACCGCGACCATCACGGCTACGCCGATCAGCACACCGAACAGGCCCGCCAATATCCCGACCGCACCCACGGCCAGTCCCAAAAGGACCGGCGCCGCCGCGACAGCCAGCACAATCAGCAGGATCCAGGCCATGGTTCCGGCTTTTCCGGAACGGTCGGGACCGTTCGGCTGGTTCTGGCCTTGCCAATTACTTTCCCAGACTGATTCGTCCGATTGCAGGGGGCCGTTCGGCTGGTTCTGGCCTTGCCAATCGCTTCCCCGGATTGATCCGTCTGACTGCAGGGGGCCGTTTGGCTGATTTTGGTCTTGCCAATCGCTTCCCCAGGCTGATTCGTCCTGCCGGCACGGGCCGTTTGGCTGACCATGCCGGCCGCTTTCACTGCCATGCACGTTCTCTTGCTTCGAATCGCCTGTTTCTTCCCGCCGTCTGTTTCCGCCGTTCGCACCGTCTCCGGCCTGCCCGCGCTCTCCACCGCTTCCATCCGTACGATTCTGTTTCTCCGCACTCTTCTCCGGCGTTTTCGCCACCTGAAAACCGGGTTCCCGAAAGCGGTCGTCCCGGTACCCGGCGTCCGTAAACGCTCCGCCATTCTCCAGATTTCCCGTCAAATCCGCCCGGATGATCGCCGCGATCCGCTCCGGACTGCCAAATTCCCGCAGCGCTTCTTCCGCCCGGTCTCCTGCCTCCGTCAAATAATCCCGATAATAATCCAGCGCGTCCCTTTTATCCTCTTCCGGAAGATCCGACAGCAGATATTCCACCCTCCTCATAAACGCATCGCCGTTCATATACATGCCTCCTCAAATATCCTGGAAATCTTTCCGGAATAAATGCTCCATTCGCTTTTATACAGATTCAGCTGCAGTCTCCCTTTTTCCGTAATCCGGTAATAGCGCCGGTTTCTCCCGTCGTAAGCCATATCATAGGTTTCCAGGCAATCTTCCTTCAGAAGCCTCCGCAGCACCGGATAGAGGGTGGACTCTGAGATATCTATCACTCTGCGCACATCCTGGGTGATCTTATATCCGTAGGTTCCCATTTCCTCCTTCGACACCGCCGCCAGCACGATCGCGTCCAGCAGCGCTGTTCCCGTATTAAAAACCATACCCTCACTCCTTACTCAGCCCTTTTCCGGGCGTTTCACTTCCAATCGGCCTTCGGGACCGGAGCTGTCCGCGAAAATCCGGCCGCGCCATATCATGATCGAATTTCGGTCATGCTGCAACATGATTTAACTTTGGCTAGACCTCATCATGATTCTATTCTGGCTAGGCCTCATTATGATTTAACCCCGGCTAGGCTGCGCCATGATTCTGATTCAGCTATACCGCATTGTTTTTGACGGATTATATAATATTATATGCTATATAGTATTATATGTCAACACTTTCTCATAGATTATTTCCATTTCCAAAAAACAAAGTCCGGGAACCCGCTGCCGGATCCTCGGACCGCATAAATCGAAACGCCTATTACCGTATGCCACACATAAACTGCCAAAGGGAACCTCGCCGGCACAGCAAGACTCCCTCTTATTTCGCATCGCGCTCAGAGCGCTTATGAATTTCCGGCGCTATACACGCGGCCCCGGCCGCTCCGCCGCTTCTTTTCCAGTCGTTTACCGGCGTCCGGGCCATGCAGTGGTCATGCGCAAAACCGGCCGTCAGATATATCGAATAGAAATGCCGCCGTTGGACGTATCCAGAATTACCTCACATTTCCCGCTGTCCGTGCTGTAAGAACGGCCTTTCTTGTTACCGTTTACATGAATCGACGCGTTGCTGGTGTCCGCATAGACATGATAATCCGCTTCCGTGCCCGGCAGTTCCGCTTCGATCCGGCCGTTGCTGGTATCCGCCTTCAGATACTTTTCCACCCGGCAGTTTCTCAGGCTGATCTGACCGTTGCTGGTATCCGCGACGCCCTTTACGCAGACGGCGTCTTCCATCGTAACGGCCCCATTGCTGGTATCGGCCAAAAGCTCCTTGGCCCGCACGCGGAGAAAATGGATGGCTCCGTTGCTGCTGTCCGCCGAGATACTGCCCCCAGCAGCGATCTTCTCCGCCCTTATGCTGCTGTTGGAAGTGTCAAGAATCACTTCATCCCGGACCTGGATCCGGCAGCGAACGGTAATGGCGGCGTTGGAAGTATCCAAATGGATCCGGTCATATTCCGTTTTCGGGAGACGCAGGATCACGTATTGCTGCTTCTGCGGCGCCGAATTAAAAAGGCCCCCGTCTCCGTGATGCACCATAAAAGGAAGCACGCTTCTGCTGAAGCTGAAAGAAGACCCGCTTCCGTACTGTTTCACGGTAAGAACGCCGTTTTTTACGACTGCCTCGGCCCTTCCCCCGGGATTCAGGTTCAGATGCACACAGATCCCATACCTGCCGTCCGGCGATTCCTCTACGGTAATCGGGCAATTCCTGACTTTGACTTCGATTTCTTTGAACGGCGGCATATCCGGATTATTGTAATCGAATCCTTTCGCCCCATCCTCAGAATATCCGTCCGGTGAAGTTCGGAAAACCGACGGCAGCTTCCCTGCGGACTTATCCTCCTGAAACGCTCCCGCAGTTTCTTCATTGGCCGTCTCTCCGACCCCATTCGCCGGAACAATCTCCCGCGCCGCGCCCGTCGTGCCGCTTCCGGCCCCCGCGCTCATCTCGGCCGCCTGCTTCGCCAGCAGCTCCGGCTCCCCCAGCTCCTCGATCACCGCGGCCTCCTTTTCCGGTCCCGCGTCCTCAAAATATTCCATATAATACTGCAATACCTCCGCCCTGTCCGCGTCGCTGAGCCCGGTCAGGCCCGCCTCCAGACGCTTGAAAAATTCTTCTTTATTCAAAAGATCTTCCTCCTTTCATCAATTTGTCCATATTTTTTTTATAAACTTCCCAATCGTTCCGATACCCGGCCAGTTTTTCGCGTCCGGCGGCGGTGATCGAGTAGTACCGGCGGTTGCGGCCATTGTAAGGCTGATCGTAGGCAGTCAGGCAATCGTCTCTCTGCAGCCGGCGAAGCACCGGGTATAAACTGTTCTCCGAAATGTCGATCACGCTTTTGATGTATACGGTTAATTCGTAACCGTACATGTCCCGCTCGTCAAGCACGGCCAGCACACACGCATCGAGCATCGCGGCTCCGGTCTGGAATGGCATGAAGTCCCTCCTTTTCTGTCCAAGCGTTAATATTAACTATCAATTAATACTATATGTCGAATAATATAATTTGTCAACATATATTAAAATAATTTTTCCGCAAACCCCGTCGTCGCCGGTCACCGCGCTCCGGCAGCTTCTACTCAATAAAAAAGCTCCGCGGTTTTCATACGCCGCGAAGCTCATAAAACAAAATACGCTTTTCCCAGCAGATAGTTCCAACCTTCCGCTGTCCATCAGATCTCAATGCAAATCACTGCTCGGCCGCAGAAGTTGTAATACCTGCTCGTTCTCCCATGCAATGGCTTATTCTCCTCTTTCCATGAGAGGGAGCCCGGTGGCTGCTGTCCGTTCGGCCTCTTACTCAGTAATCTTCAAGACCTAAGACCCGGATTCACTTCATCCCCGTCTCCAGTTCCTGAAGACGTGCCTGCAGCTTCTCTATGATGGAATCTTTCTCCGCTATCTTCAAATCTTTCTCCTCCATCTCTGCCTCTTTCTTCGCGACCACTGCCTTCCATTTCTTCCTCTCCTCCGCCAGCGCAATGTCGATATCCAGGATCAGCGCATCCTCTACCGCCTGGTTCACGCCCTCGCTCTCCATCTCTTCATACCTCCGATAAACATGATGGTACAGCCGCAGGCTCAGTTCCCGGAGTGTCTGTCCCTCCGTCGCCGAAATATTCCCCGCAGCGACATTTTGTTCGATAGCTCCTATTATATCATTTTTTACCAGCGCTTTCAACGCCTCCAGATTCTCCGGGGTGCGTTTTTTCTCAATTTCCTTTCTCAGCCGCAAAAGTTGAAATGGAATCAGTACGATCAGCTGCTTCTTTCTCATTTCTTCATAATCGGCTTCCAGATAACGGAATACAGGAACGCGGTACAAAAACTCTCCCTGCTCCCCAAAATCAATGATCAGTTCCAGCGTATCCGGCCCTTTTTCTCCTTCGTACAGATACACCACCATCGGTTTCGGAAAATACAGCCGTTCTCCTGCGCCCCGGGTCCTGTCCGCGTGCCGGTACCCGTACTCGAACACCCTCATGACGATTTTCGAATCCGGATACATCTGAAACTCGATATGGTAGCTTCTTCCCCGCCCGATAGTAATGATCGTGTCGGCCAACGTCCGCCTCAATTCGTCGTCGACATGTTCAGTCCAGTTGTAAGTGATCTCGCTGTCCAGCGGATAATCCGTGTGGAACAGCCCGTTAATCAGCATGATCGTGCCGGATGCAGAGACCGTAAGGCAGCGTTTACTGATACGGTCATAGATGTCGTACACATCATTCATTGAAATATCCTCCTTCTACAAAAAACTAGGATGGTCAGGTGCCCAACCGTTCGTCAGGACTAACCGTTTCATTGCTTTGACCCAGATTCATCTTTTGTAAAAGGGATTTTCCGTAAGGTTTATCTTTCGCAGAAAACAGAACGAGACGCGCTTCTCCGCGAACCGAAGCGGATAAGTATGATAATATCGTATACCTTGTGTCGAAATTTGTCAAGAATGAATATTATTTTATCGGCTCGGATGCTGTATTTCTATGACCATTACGCCTTATTGAACCGGCAGATATACAAATTTTCCGGGATTGTTTTCCATCATATTCCGAAAAAATGAAGATGACGGAGAAGCCTTCAGGGGATACCAAGCATAATTGCACGTTTGCGTGTAAATTTTACTTCAAAGATCGCTTTTCAATTTTCTCTGTCCTTCTCGCCAAATGCTGTTTTTCCGGTGTATCGTTACCAATCTGTTCAAATCATTCTGAATAGTCTTTTTAGCGACTATAGTCAAGAAAAGAATTACTCGCTATTCTGTACTTATTTGAATGTGAAAATAGTTGTACTTTTACCTTGGTAACTGCAAATACTTTCACACTCCTCATTTCAGAAAGAGGTGAATTTTTTGATCGTCTATACGCCTTTTTGGGATACTTTAAAAAAGTCTGAAGAAACCACTTATACCCTGATCACCAGGCACCATATTTCCAGCTCTACCATAGACAAGCTCAGAAAAAATAAGCCGCTCAATACAACGACCATCAACGACCTGTGCCGCATCCTAAACGTCGGCATTGAGGCCATCGCCCAGTATGTTCCGTCTGACAGCGACCAGCCCTTATAAAACCCATGCTCAAAAACGCTCCTCCCGTATATCCCGTCCGCTCTCCAATACTCTTGCAGTCCAAAAAAGACAAAACAACCGTCATCCGTCCTGACACCCGAAAAACTCCCCGCCACATTCCCAATCAAAAACCGGACCGCCCGCCCCGTCAGACTCCTCGTCCGACCGGACAAACGATCCGGTATGCTCATTCTTCGTATGACTGCCGCTGCCGCCGGTACAGAAACCCGCTCCGGCCGCCTGCCGAAATATGTCTTACTGCTCGTCCTCAGCCGCCAGCTGCGCACCCACGGCTTCTACGTCTACATCTGCCACGTCCGAGTCCTCAGCCGGGGCTTTCTTCTCCTGCTGGACCTGCAGGGCCTTGATGCTCAGACTGATCTTGTGGTCCGCTTCGTTGAAGTCGACGATCTTGGCCTCGATCTCCTGACCGATCGTAAGTACATCCGCCGGCTTGTCCACATGCTCCCTGGAAATCTGGGATACATGAAGCAGAGCGTCCACGCCGGGCTCCAGCTCCACGAATGCGCCGAAGTCCGTCATACGCGCCACGCGCCCGGTCACGATATTGCCTACCGCATACTTCACCGCCGCGTTCGCCCACGGATTCTGATCCGGGAATTTCAGGCTCAGCGCAATCTTGTCGCCGTTGATATCTTTGATCAAAGTCGTGATCTTCTCTCCCGCCTTGAACACCTTCTTCGGATTCTCTACGCGTCCCCAGGACATCTCCGAAATGTGAAGCAGGCCGTCCGCGCCGCCCAGGTCGATGAACGCGCCGAAATCGGTCACATTCTTGATCACGCCTTCCACTACGTCTCCCACATGGATGCGCTCAAACAGGGCCTCCTGCATCTCTTTCTTGCGGGCCACCATGATCTGTTTGCGGTCGCCGATGATCCTTCTTCTGCGGGGATTGAACTCCGTGATCACAAACTCGATCTCCTGTCCGGCAAACTTGGACAGATCTCTCTCATAAATGTCCGAAACCAGGCTGGCCGGAATGAATACCCGGGTCTCCTCCACGACGACGCTTAAACCGCCGTCCAGAACCTGCGCTACTTTCGCTTTCAAAATCTCCTGATTGTTGAAAGCCTCCTCCAGCCTTTTATTTCCTCTGTCAGCGGCCAGTCTCTTATAAGACAGCGCCACCTGGCCTTCGCCATCATTGACCTTCATTACCTTGGCCTCCATTTCGTCGTCCACATGGACAACGGTCTTCAGATTCAGATTGGAATCGTTGGTATATTCGTTTCTCGGAATGATGCCATCGGATTTATAGCCAATATTCAGGACGATCTCATCTTCTTTTACATCGATGACCTTGCCAGTGACAACCTCTCCTGTACGTATTGTCTTCAACGATTCTTCCAACATTTGTTCAAAACTCAGCTCCGACATTCGTGCTTGAACCTCCTCAATGATATTGTTTGGGGTTGACGCCCCGGCTGTAATACCTACGCTGCGCACAGAATATACACTTTCAGGTGATAAGTCGTCAAGTGTCTGAATGAAATGGGTGTTCTTACATTTCCTTTGGCAAATTTCATAAAGCTTGCGTGTATTCGAACTATTCTTCCCGCCAATGACCACCATGGCGTCTACCTGCGAAGCAATATGCTCAGCTTCCCTCTGCCGTTCCTCTGTTGCACTACAAATCGTATTTAAAACAATTATATCATAACCCTTTTTTGAAATTTTTTCAACTAATTCTTTAAAATTCTTGTAATTAAATGTCGTCTGCGACACAATACTTATCTTTTCGTCCAGGTTTTGCGGCAAAATGGTTAAATCGGCCTCCGACTTGACTATAATGGTATCTTCATTTCCCCATTCCCGGATGCCTTTTACTTCCGGATGCGCGCTGTCGCCGATGATGACCACCCGGCGGCCCGCTTCATTCTGCTGCCTGACGATCCGATGTATCTTTTTCACAAACGGACACGTAGCGTCCACCACACGGACTCCCTGCTTTTCCAGCTGTTCGTAGACCTGCGGCCCCACGCCGTGAGAACGGATAATCACCGTTCCCTCACGAAGCTGCGGCAGCTCCTCCTCCGATATGGCCCGGACGCCCTTCTGTTCCAGTTCCCGCACGACTTCTTCATTATGGATAATAGGCCCCAGCGTATAGATCGGCGCTTCTCCCTTTTCCAGCTGTTCGCTGACCAGTTCCATGGCCCGCTTCACTCCAAAACAGAAGCCTGCGGTTTTTGCAACCGTTACTTTCATCCTTCACATGTTACTCCCGGTGCCTGCGCAAGTCCCCGCTCCATGGCAATGGCAATGATCCGTTCCATCACCTGTTCGGCACTCAAATCGGAACTGTCCACCAGCACGGCGTCTTCCGCCTGCTTAAGCGGAGCGATTTCCCTGTGCATGTCCCGATCGTCTCTCTCCCTTATTTCTTTTTTAATCTCTTCCAAATCACTGGATTTTCCCTTAGCCATAAGTTCCCGAAAGCGGCGTCCGGCGCGGACTTCCACGGAAGCAGTCAGATAGATCTTGGTCTGCGCGCCCGGAAGCACGCAGGTCCCGATATCGCGCCCATCCATGATCACATTGGCGGAAGCCGCCAGATCCTGCTGCAGGCTCAGAAGCTTCTGCCGGACGGAAGCATAAACGGAACAGGCGGACGCCAGACGGCCTACCTCCTCCGTGCGGATCAGTTCCGATACATCCTCCCCGTTCAGGATCACCCTCTGCAGCCCATCCCGGTAACGGAGCGAAATCTCGATCTCTCCGCAGGCCCCGGCGACCGCGTCTTCATCCTCCATCCGGATCCCCTGCCGGTGAAAATAGAGTCCCATGGCACGGTACATGGCCCCGGTATCCACATAAATAAATCCCAGCCGGTCCGCCAGTCCCCTGGCGATGGTGCTCTTGCCGGCCCCCGCCGGCCCGTCGATGGCAATATTATAAGTTGCAGACATTCTTTCGCTCTCCTCGCTGTTATGTATTTCCCGAATTCTCCCCCGGATATGGCTCCTCTTTAATAATCCCCCCTCAGATTTCCCCCCCGCCGCGTTCTTTATGAACTCCACGGTATATGACTGCCGGCCGCCCATCCGGTAGACCAGGCGATCTGCAGGTTGAAGCCGCCGGTCACTGCATCCAGATCCAGCACTTCCCCCGCAAAATAAAGCCCTTTTACCTTCTTTGACTCCATCGTAGCCGGAGTAATCTCTTTGACCGATACGCCGCCCTGGGTAATGACGGCTTCCTCAAATCCCCTGAGCCCCGTCAGCGTCCAGGTAAGCCCCTTTGTCAGCCTCACCAGCCGCTGCCGCTCCTCTTTTGTAATCTCATGCACCGGTTTTTCCGGATCGATGCCGCTGCGGGCGACCATCACCGGAATCAGCTTCGCCGGATACAGCTTGCCCAAAGCATTTTTGAACTGCTTTCCGGAAAATTCCGCGAAATCCCGGAGCACCCGTTCATCCAGCTGCAAAGCGTTCAGCGCAGGCTTCAGATCGATCGACAGGGTCAGCGCATGTTTCTTTAAACTCTTCGCGGCATAACTGCTGGCGCTTAGGATCAGCGGCCCGCTGACGCCGAAATGGGTAAACAGAAGTTCTCCGAAATCCCGGAAAAGCACGTTTTTCCCATCCGTCACCAGCGCTTCCACATTTTTCAGCGAAAGCCCCCGCAGCTCCTTCACCTCCGGTTCCTTCACATTGAGAGGCACCAGAGACGGCAGAAGCTCCGTCACCGTATGCCCGCAGTCTTTCGCGAACCGGTACCCGTCTCCGTCGGAACCTGTGGACGCATAGGAAAGCCCTCCCGTCGCCACAATCACCGCGTCGCCCTCCGCAAACGATTTGCCGGAGTCCAGATAAAGCCCGCGGCAAACGCCGTCCTCCAACCGGATCCCCGTCACTTTCGTCCCCAGACGCACATGTACGCCCAGATCCCTCATCTGACGGACCAGGGCGCGGATCACATCGGAAGACTTATCCGAGACCGGAAATACCCGGTCCCCCCGTTCGATCTTCAGCGGACAGCCGTTCCTCTCCAGCAGTTCCATCATATCCTGATTGGTGAAACCGGAAAAACTGCTGTAGAGGAATCGGGGATTGGATACTACATGTTTCATCAGGGTCTCCTGATCGCAGGCGTTGGTCACATTGCAGCGGCCCTTGCCGGTGATATAAAGCTTCTTCCCTGTCTTTTCATTTTTCTCAAATACATGGACCTCATGTCCGCAGCCCGCAGCCGCGATGGCCGCCGCCATACCGGCGGCGCCGCCGCCTGCGATCAATACCTTGCTCATATTATTTGACCAGATTCAAATGAACCATGAAACCGGCGATCTCCTTATCCAGATAGACGAATTTGATCCTGCCGTCCTCGTCCGTCCTGATCGTCTCCGGGATCGTACGGACGCCCCGCGAAGCGAAATACTCGACGGCCTTTTCACAGTCGTTGACGCCGATGGCAATATGTCCGACCGTCCCTCTGCCGCAGCCTTTCATGATCTCCACAAGATCGGCGGAAAAAATGGAGTTAGCCCCTTCTTTCGCCGGAAGCCCGAAGGACTCCAGAAACTCCTGCGCCCATCCTCTGGCCTGTTCATCGTCCTTTGCGTTAATTCCCACATGCAGCACATGCATGTTTAATTCTTTTACCGCATCCTGCATACCGCAGCCCTCCTTTTCTGTATCGCCGTTTCTTCCTGCTGTCCGGACAGGGACCGTTTTCGATCCGCCGTCCTGCGCCGAAAAATCTCAGGATTCTTTCGCGGAGACCTCGGCGATCTTTTTCTCCAGCGCGTCCACAACCGTCCGCAGCACCTTCACGCGGGCGTACAGCTTGTCGTTGCCCTCAACCACGATCCACGGCGCATAGGTCGTGGAGGTGCGCACCAGCATCTCATCCACCGCCGCCTCGTACTGATCCCATTTTTCACGGTTGCGCCAGTCCTCGTCGGTGATCTTCCACTGCTTGGCCGGATTCTCCATACGCTCTTTAAAGCGCCGCTCCTGCTCGTCCTTGTCGATGTGGAGCCAGAATTTCAGGACGACTGCGCCGAAATTCGCCATATGGGATTCCATCTCATTGATCTCCTGGTAGGCCCGCTTCCACTCCGCCTCGGTACAGAAGCCCTCGATGCGCTCCACCATGACGCGCCCGTACCAGGTCCGGTCGAAGATGGCGATATGGCCGCCCTTGGGCATATTGTTCCAGAAACGCCACAGATAATGATGGACCTTCTCGATATCGTTGGCCGCGGAGGTCGGATTCACCTGATAGCCTCTGGGATCCAGCCGGCTGGTCAGACGCTTGATCGCGCCGCCCTTGCCGCCGGCGTCCCAGCCCTCAAAGCCCAGCACCACCGGGATGCGCAGGCGGTACAGCTCGCTGTGGAGCGTCTCCAGCTTTTTCTGCAGCTTGTCCAGTTCCTTTTTATATTCTTCCCTGGTCAGGGATTTCGTCAGATCCACACCGGACAATACGCCGTTCTGGAACCGCTCGGCAGGTCTCGCGACGGTCTTCTCCGGCTTCTCCTGCACGATCTCCTTGCGGCGGGCCAGCTCGTACGCCAGGCGCTCCGTGACCGTGGTAAGGATCTTCATCGCGGCGTAATCTTTGTCCGTCGCCTCGATGATCGTCCAGGGAGCGTACTCCGTCTCCGTATTCTCCAGCATTTCTTCTGTAATCTTTAAGAATTTATCGTAATCCTTATTTCTCTTCCAGTCCTGCTTCGTGACCCTCCACGCGGTCTCTTTGGCGTTTTCCAGCTTCTTAAAACGCTTTTTCTGCTCGCCTTTCGAGATATGCAGGAACAGCTTGATAATCACGGTGCCGTCGTCGGTCAGCTGTTTTTCAAACGACAGAATATCCTGATAGGCGCCCGGCACATCCTTCTCTTTCGTGATGCCGTCAAACCGGTCTTCCGTCACGGCTTTATACCAGCTGCAGTCGAAGATCTCGATCCGCCCTTTGGCCGGCGTCTTGGTCCAGAACTGCCACAGGAACGGACGCAGCCTGGCTTCCTCGTTGGAAGAATTCGTCGCGTAGACAGAGAACCCTCTGGGATCCAGCGCCTGGATCAGGCGGTTGATCTGCACGCCCTTTCCGGCCGCTCCCAGCCCTTCAAACACGATCATCACCGGGATCCCGGCCGCTTTGCAGTCGCGCTGCAGCTTCCCCAGCCGCTCGCTCTCGGCCTCCGTCACCTGTTTGTAGGTCTCCTTGTCCACCTTCTTCGATAAATCGATCTTTTCCAGCATACGTTACCTCCTTTTTCATTATGGTAGATTTGCACAAAAATATGTTGTCTTTATTATAATTGCTTTTTCCTTTTGTTTCAAGCCTATGTATTAGAAAAAATTCTCCCAAAATGCAAAAAAACATCAAAACTCAATAAAAAAACAGTTGCATTTTTCAAAACTCATGTTATAATAAAGAGCATCGGCGGAAAAGGCCCCGCCGGCAGCCGGACAGATTCGTTTTGATCTGTTGAAACACGGGGGCGTAGCTCAGCTGGGAGAGCGTTCGGTTCGCATCCGAGAGGTCGAGGGTTCGAATCCCTTCGTCTCCATATGAATCGGAAAAATCCGGACATTGGCAGTTGTCAGTGTTCGGATTTTTGCGTTTTGTTCCATAAACCATTCAAAAACACGCGCAGTCGGCAGGGACGGCGCGTGTGTTTATTTTCTCTTCTCTGTCAGGCCGCTCCTGCCACCACGGCGCTGGAGTAAGCCTTCACCACGACGGCGCGTGTGTTTATTTTCTCTTTTCTTTCAGACTCCGGACCGGTCCGTAAATCTCTTCAAAACCGGGCTTGCTCCGCTTTCCGCAGGCTTCCGGGACCGTTTACGCCCTCCTCCCGCCTTCGCGCCTCCCACCGGTCCGTTCAGAAACAGGCGTTGTTTGCTGTATGCTTCCCTACAACAAATACCGTTGTACTCTTTATGAATCCTCCGCCGTTTTCCGCGCGATTCTCCGGTCCATTTCCTTCTGGGCCCGGTTCTGATAAACCGTCAGGATCCGGTCCAGATAAATGGATTTCAGCTGCTTGCTGGCCAGCGCCTGCTTCATCGGCGGCAGCTTCAGAATCGTTCCGAACACGGCGGCCATGGCCCGGTGATTGGCGAACGCCTCGTTATCGAAGATCAGATTCTGCAGCGTCCCTTTTTCGATCGCCTGCAGCACAAAACGATGGGTGCTGTTGACCGGCGTGATCACCTGGATGGGCCGGCGCTTCATCTCAATGGCTTTCACCGCGCAGTTCCTGGCGCAGACGCCGCAGCCTAAGCAGATCTCTTTATTGATCACGGCCTTCTTTTTCCCGTGCTCGTCGGGTTCCAGGGAAATCGCCAGGATCGGGCACACCTTGGCGCACTTGCCGCAGCCGACGCATTTGTCCGCGGCCGGTTCCGGGATATAATTGGTCGTAGCCACCGGCTGCATGGGACTGAATTTGCGGGCCGCCTGCAGCGCTTCGCAGCAGCAGCCGCAGCAGTTGCAGATGAAAGCCGGATGTTCCCGGACATTCTCGCCGATCTGCACCAGATTGGCGGCGTAGGAACGCTCCAGGGCGTCTTTGGCCTCCTCTTTGGAGATCATGCGGCAGTAATCCCCGTGCTCCGCCAGGGACCGGGCCACATTGTCGAAAGTCATGCACACGTCCCAGGGGGCGTCGATCTCGCAGGGATGGCCCGCGTGGTACATGCGGTGGCGGCAATAGCACAGCCCCAGACCGATATATTCCGCCTCCTCCACGATATGGGTCGCCCTCTCGTAATCCAGGATGTGGTTGGTCTTGTCGTTGGTCAGGACCGGCTCCTGGACAAACACGCGGCCCAGCTTGGTCTCCGTCACGAAAAAGAGGTCCTTGATGAAGTCCTCCTCCACGTTCATATACTGATAGTACAGCTCACTTAAATATTTCTGGTCAATGTCGCCGCGGGTGCGCATGAGGGCAAACTCGATAAACCCGGCCATGGGCGGCGGCATCACGAATTTCCGCTCGCCGTTGTGCCAGGAATCCACCAGAAGCGCCTTGTCGCAGAGATGGTCCAGAACCTTCTCCGCTTTCGCCTCCGTTGTGTTCCAAACCTTGGCCGCCCGCTTCAGCGTAAAGGGGCGCACCGGCAAAAGGGCCATCCATTTGGCCTCCTTTTCCGAAAAAAGCACCTCCAGGATCTTATAAAGCGTCTCGGATTTCGGAGCCCCCTGGGTGAACCAGTTGATCCGGTCGCTCAGATTCCGATACGCGTCCCGTGTCGTCAGATGTCCCATCCTTTTCCCTCGCTTTCCTGCTGCCGTCCCGCTGCGAACCGCCGGACGGAATTCCCGCGCTTCCGTCATGCGGCCTGACTGAAAATGAAGATACGCCGCACCCGGCTTCTCTGGCTGCTTCCTTTTCTGCACCATCGCTGCGGCCGTAATATGATATCAACCGGGCGGCAAACTGTAAATTTGCTTCCTGCGCCTGAACGGCCTGATCGGCTCCGGATAGCATGATGCCAATTACATAACTCCCGTTTCCTGACAGATTACAGTTCCACCGTCACAAAAATATCGTAAATGGCCTTGATCGCCGCCTCGAAATCCGCGTCTTTCACGCCGATGATGATGTTGCGCTCGCTGGAACCCTGATCGATCATCTTCACATTGATCCTGGCGTGGGCCAATGCGGAAAAGATCCGGCCCGCAGTGCCTCTGGCCGCTTTCATGCCGCGCCCCACCACGGCAATCAGCGCCAGGTCCGCCTCCATTTCCACAAAATCCGGATTGACCTCCCGATGGATACCGGCGATCACCGACTGCTCGTACTCCTCAAAATCCGACTGATGGACGAAGATCGTCATGGTGTCAATCCCGGAGGGCATATGCTCGATGGAAATGCCGTATTTTTCAAACACAGACAGCACCTTCCGGCAGAAGCCCACCTCCGCGTTCATCATGGCCTTCTCCACCGTCACCGAGCAGAAGCCCCGCTTCCCCGCGATGCCTGTGATCACATACCGGGGCTTGCGGCAGGTGCTCTCCACGATCAGGGTGCCCCGGTCTTTCGGCCGGTTGGTATTGCGGATGTGGATGGGGATGCCCTCCTTGCGGACCGGGAAGATCGATTCCTCATGAAGCACGCTGGCGCCCATATAGGACAGCTCCCGCAGCTCGCTGTAGGTAATGGCGTCGATCACCTGCGGATTGGGCACAATATGGGGATCCGCCACCAGGACGCCGGAAACGTCCGTCCAGTTCTCATAGAGATCCGCATGGACCGCCCGGGCGACGATCGAACCTGTGATGTCCGAGCCGCCCCTGGAAAACGTTTTCACCCGGCCGTCCGGCATCGCGCCGTAAAACCCGGGGATCACCGCACGCTCCTCATGCTCCAGCCGCTCATGCAGTTCATCGTTGGTTTTCTCGCTGTCAAACACGCCGTTTTCGTCAAAAGAGATCACCTCCGCGGCGTCAATAAACGTATATCCCAGATATTCGGCCATAATCAGGCCGTTCAGATATTCGCCCCGGGACGCGGCATAATCCCGCCCCGCCTTTTTCCTGAAGTTTTCCTCAATCCGGTCAAATTCATAAGCCAGATTTAAATTCAGCTCCAGTCCATTGACAATCTCGGTAAAACGTTCCTTGATTTTCGTAAAGATCTTATTGTAAGCGCCGCCCTCCGCCGCCAGGTCGTAGCACTGGTACAGCAGATCCGTCACTTTTTCATCCTTATCGTTCCGTTTGCCGGGCGCGGACGGAACCACATATTTCCTGGATTTCTCCGCACGGACAATATCCGCCGCCTTTTTAAACTGCTTCGCGTTGGCCAGAGAACTTCCGCCAAACTTCACTACCTTTTTCATAATCTCCGTTTCCTCTTTCTGTCGTTTGATGTCAAGACGCGCATGCTCACAAAATCATAACCCAGCAGAGAATATCTGTCAAGCAAATAACTGCGAAATTCATCCTTTACAAGACAAAAGGACATCCCCGCGCGAAGACCTCCCGCGCAGGCGCATGTCCCCCGGTATAATTCCAAAAACGCGGCGGCGCTCTTTCCGGATGCGGATGCCGCAGGCCGCCGCGGGCCGTTCCTTAAACGCACTCCGCTTACGCGGCCTGCAGCCATTACTTAAACGCTCTCCGCTTATGCAGCCTACAGCCGCTCCTTAAATACTCTCCGCTTACGCGATCTGCAGCCGCTCCATCTCGCTCTCGATCCAGGCCTCGCCGGCCCGCATCGCCAGGATGGTCTTTTCCATCAGTTCCTCCAGCGTCCAGCCCAGACGCTCCGCGCCCTCCCGGATCACGTCTCTGGAACAGCCGGCCGCAAAGCGTTTGTCCTTGAATTTCTTCTTCAGGCTCGACACTTCCAGATCTGAAGCGCTCTTCGACGGGTGCATCTTCACAGCCGCGCCGATCAGCCCGGTCAGCTCATCGGCCGCAAACAGCACCTTCTCCATCTGGTGCGTTGGTTCTACATCGCAGCAGATCCCATAGCCATGACTGCAGATCGCGTGGATCATCTCCTCGCCCACGCCCGCTTCCCGCAGAAGCTCCGGCGCTTTCACGCAATGCTGCTCCGGATACTGTTCAAAATCAATGTCATGAAGCAGTCCCACCTGGCTCCAGAATCCCTCGTCCTCTCCATATCCCAGTTCTCTCGCGTACCAGCCCATGACCGCCTCCACGGTCAGAGCGTGCTGGATATGAAACGGCTCCTGATTATATTTGCGCAGCAGTTCGACCGCCTGCTGTCTGGTCAACGTACTTTGCATCCGAATTTCCTCCCGTTATTTTCTCTGGCTGCGGCAGAACCCTGTCCTCTACCAGACTTTACCGCCGCGATCCGTTCCCGTTCTCATCGTACGGGGAACCGATTCGCGAACTTCCTTATATGATAAAGGTTTTCCAGTAATTTTTCAAGTAGACAGAACAATTTTTCTGCCTAACGAAAGAGCGACTCAAACAGCTCCCACCCCGCCCGGAACAGCTGCATGAGCTGCCAGACGCCGATCCCCCGCAGACCGTATTCCTCCGCCAGCCGGAACTTGGCCGCGTAGCTGCGCACATCCTCAAACCACACTTCATGCTGAACGCCATACTGCCAGTAACGGAAGTAAGGCGACTGGGCCGTCTCGTCGAACTCGATCTCCGCCCCGTAAAAGATCGCCTTCTGGACCGCCTCCACATTTCCCAGCGTCACGGCTTTCGTGCTTCCCCGGACGAAAGGCAGCGGCCAGTCGTACCCGTAATTGGGCACGCCCAGGCTGATGCGGTCCGCAGGGATCCGGCTTACCGCGTACTCTACCACGCGGCGGACCTGATTGATGGGAGCTACAGCCATGGGCGGGCCGTAAGTATACCCCCACTCATACGTCATCAAAAGCACCCGGTTGGCGGCCTGCCCCAGCCCGGCGTAGTCCATGCCCTCATAAAGCAGCCCTGGCTGCGTATCAGAGGTTTTGGGAACCAGGGCGACGCTGACCTCGTACTCGAACTGGTTCAGGAGGCGGGCGGCGCGGGCCACGAAAGCGGTAAACGCATCCCGGTCCTCCGCCAGGATATATTCGAAATCAATGTTGACGCTCTGGTAGCCTTTTTCTGCCATGACCCGCACCAGGTTCCGCAGAAGTGTCAGCTGGACGTCCTCATTTCTCACCAGAACGCTGACCAGGTTGTTGTTGAAGCTTCCGTCGTTTCCGGAAGGCGTCAGCGTCAGCGTCGGGCGCACGCCGCGGGAAAGCGCGGCCTGTACCATCCAGAGATCCTCCAGCGCCGGCGGAACCAGGTTCCCGTCCGTTGTAAAACCATAGGAAAAAACGGAAAGCTCCTCCAGAAAAGGCAGGGTCTGCTCCAGGACCCAGGGAGAAATAAACGGGTACGCATAGCCGCCGGCACGCGCCTCGCGCATCATGCCGCCGGAAAAACCGGAGGGACCGCCGTCCGCGCCGGTTTCCGGAAATAAAAGCAGGGCCTGCCCCACCGCAAGCCTGTAAGGATATTCCAGCTGATTGGTATAAATGACAGAAGACGCCGCGACCCCGCTTTCCTCCGCGATCCCATCCACGGTGTCCCCGGCTTTGACAATATAGATTTCCATGACAGTCTTTCGGCGTTTTCTTTATTATATGCGTTCCGGCTGCAACGGACACCGCTTCCGCGCCCTTTTCCGCCCCTGCCGGGTGCTGATCCGAAGCCTGGCCGCGGCGGATCATTGCCCTGCCGGCCGGTCCGCCGTAAAATCGCCGTCCGGGGACAGACCGTCATTGACCCCATACGCATCGTAGATCTGTTCAAAGGTTCCGGACGGGGCCAGCGCGATATAGCAGCGGCCGTCTCCGTACTTTCCGTACAGGCGCAGGATGCGGATCATGGCATCCTCCGGGACCGCCACACAGCCGGACGTACCCGCTTCCCGGGCAATCGCGCAGTGCAAAAACAGCGCCGAGCCCATACCGGCAACCGCGTTCCTGTTAAAGCCCATATCGACCGCATACCCATACGCTTCCGTATAGCCGGGACCGCCGACGAGTTCTCCTTCTTTTGACAGTTCCCGGCTCAGGATATTTCTCTCATCTTCCCATATATAACTGCCGTCTACCTGAATATAATGGTCCGGAAAGCCCTCCAGCGCCGCTTTCTGTCCGAAAGGAGTATTCATCTGGAAAACTCCGATGGGCGTCGTCTCGTCTCCCATCGTCCGATGATTGCTGAGTCCATTGCGGCCCAGCCACCCGTCCGTCTCCAGCTGCAGCTGCCATTCCCCGTCCGTTTTTTCAAAGGCCCTGAGCACGCACTGTCTCTGCCCTACGCCCTCCACCACTACCAGGACCGCCGCTTCTTCCGGAAGTTCAAACCGCTCCGCATCAAAAGAAAACTCCTGCGCGGAGTCCGTTTCTTCCCTTGCGGCATCGTTTATTTCCGCGGCATCCGTTTCTGCCGCAATCCTTATCTCTTCCTTCATCTGCCGGCTGAGCTTTGCGCCTCCGTTCACGAGCGTCATGCTCATCATCAGAATTACCGCACAGACACCAAAACATACATTCATGGAACAGGATCCTCTTTCGTTTCCATCTGATAAATCCGGCGCCGCTCCCTGCGTTTCCCGCCCGCGCAAAAGGCCCAGGCTGCCTGCCGCACCGGACAACAAAAACCGGCTCTTTTCACGCGGCAGCGCGCGGAAATGTTCCCTCAGCACTGGCAGAACAGATTATACCCCAGAACCAGCAGCGCAATAATAAACACAAGAAGCGCCAGCGTGGTAGGAATCAGGACCTTGATCGCCATGCCGACGCCGACGCAGAACATGATCAGTCCGCATAATCGCTTCATACCATTTCTCTCGCAGTTTGCGCTTCCTTGCTTTATCCTATGCACAAGCCCCGACTGCTATGACAATGAATTCCGCTCCGGCCGAAAGCCGCTTCCCGGCCGAGCCCGGCGCCCCAATGCCCGGAACCGCCGCGCATGGCTCCCGGCGCTCCGGGATCATTTCCCGTCGTCTGCCGCCATTTCTTTCGCCGTGTTCACAGCCTCCCGGGAAACCGGCCCGCCGACATTGACCTTGCCGCCGGTAAAACGGTCCAACAGATCGGGAACCATGTCCAGGACCTTGTTCACCGTATTCTGGTTCTTGATATTGACCAGCCTGGTCGAGCCGTTCTGGATCACCAGGATCGCGCTGGGGCTCATCTTCGCGCTCATGCCGCCCGCGCCCCGGTTCTTCGCGTTGGCGTCGAACGCCCCGGCCGCCATGCCGCAGGACACGTCCATTAACGGCAGGATGATGGCGCCGTCCACTTTCACGGCGTCGCCCACCACGGTCTTGGTAGTCACCAGTTTGTCAATACCTGAAAACATGGCCTCGATCGAAGCCGTAAGCTGCTTGCTGCTGTCCGCCATATTAATTGCCTCCCTTCGCCAGGAATCTTCTCACCTGCTTTATCATTCTCCAAAAGTTTCTGTCGATCAGAACCCGCGCCGCCAGGACCGCGGCTGCGCCGGCATACACGCGCCCTTTTATCTCCAGATCGCCGTCGATCACCGGATGCTCAAAATCCGGCGTGATGCTCACGTCTCCGCCGTACAGCCCGTAAAACACGCCGCAGATCGCCAGCGCCTGCCCTGTAACGGCCGGATCTTCGAAGCCCAGGGTCAGCTGCCCCTTCGCCTTCCGCGGAAGCAGATGACGCAGAAGCGCCTTCACCTGCCGCCACAGCAGCGCGAATACCCGCTGATTCCGGGAATCCCTGATAAACCGCGCCGCCCAGCGCCGCTTTTCCTCTGCCCACTCTAATTTATCGCCGATCTTCGAAAACAGCGCCTCGATTTTTTCTCCGATTCCCTGCTCCGCGTCAGATGAAGCCGGCTCGTCCGTTTCCGCCAGGTCCTCTTCCCGAATATCGGTCCGGGGTTCTGAGGAATCGTCCTCCGGCTGTTCCGGCGCTGTGAAAAGCTCCTCTCCGGTATGCTCCGGGCCCTCGTCCGCGGTCTGCCTGTCCGGTTCCCTGTCTCCGTCCGTCCGGTTCAGCTCCATGACCTGCATTTCCGCCCCCGCGTCAGGGCCCTCGCTGACGGTTCCCTCTCCGTCCGTCCGGTTCAGCTCCATGGCCTGCATTTCCGCCCCCGCGTCAGGGCCCTCGCTGCAGGTTCCCTTTCCGGCCGTCTTCCGGTCCTCCGGCCGGTCCTGCTCCTGCCCAGGACGGTCCGTGCCCGCTTCCGCCGGTTTGGCGCCGTCCGCAGGGGAAGTGTCCTTTTGCACATCCGGTTCAGCCGGAAGATCTGCCGCGTCCCGCAGCACATCCTCCGCGTCATCCGTCCACTCTTCCTCCCCGTCCTCCGCATCGTCTCCGTTTAACTGAAATACCTTCCGGCCCAGAAGCTTTAACGCGATCCTAAGCCCGTCTTCATATGTAACGGACAGGAAAACCGCTTTGAAAAACCAGGAAACATCTGCGCCTCCCGCCGGCTTTTCATGATAACTTCCGGCCAGACGATAACGAACCGGAACCAGGAGCACCAGAAGAAGCACCAGAAACACAAGCCCCAGTATGACCAGAAGCACGATCCCCACGATCTTCAGAATCATCCAAATGATATGCAGCATCTTACCTCACCCGCTATCGGTTCTCCTCTTCCTCCAGAAACTCCCCGATCCGGAAAGCGCCCGTTTTCCGGTACATCTGATCCACGATGCGACCGGCCAGCGTCAGAGCATCCTGATATCCCGAGGCGATCCCCAGGATCAGCATATTTTTCTTTTCATAATATTCCTGATACAGCGTCGTGACCGGATAGATGTCAAGGATATTATTCCCATTTGACGGGGGCGTAATCACATAGATATCCGATCCGGCTTTCTTCTGCCGGATGCTCTGGATAATCGAAAATCTGTGCTTTTTGGCTTTCTCTCCCACGTACAAATGGTCATACCAGATCATCGCAAGCGTCACTCCTGTTCAATTACATCCCGCCTGAGTATCTCCATGCTGGCCTCCCGCTCCGCAAAATCCGTGCAGGAAAGCAGGCTTCCCACCACATATTTATGCAGCTCGTCCACCGACTGAAAATTCATCGGCAGCTGGGACAATACATTGGCCATCACGGCCCGCATCACCGGCCGCGGCATCTTTGCGAACGCCTCCTCCAGCTGTCCGCAGAACTGACGGCCCTTTTCCTCTATCCAGGCCCGGTCCGCCGGTTGTTCTTCCCGGTCGGCCTCTTCCTCGCTCAGCGGCGCGAACGCGCTGGCGGACAGCAGTTTCTCTATCTTTTTCAGATCCTCGTCGGTCTCCTCCTCACGGAAGCGGATACGCTCCACCGCCGATTCCTGGATCCCTTCCAGGTCCTCCAGCGATTCCGTCAGGGTCTCGTCCATCGCTTCCAGACGCTCGTTCTTAAAATGCTCCCGCACGCCCTTCATCACATGCCGGAACGCCCTGTCTTCCAGAGCGTCGATTATCGCTTCCTTATGGCTCAGGAGCACCACATACAGGTCGTTGAGCAGGCCCTCAAAAGCCAGACAGACATCCACCTTCTCATGAAAAAGGTCAACAGCCCCATTCAATTTGCCGAAACAGGCTTTAAAGCTTTCCTCGTCCATATCGCGCAGGTCCGCCGCCTGCACCTGCGCAAGCACCGCCTGCAGTTCCGGCTCCGCTTCCTCCCTGCCCTCCGGATACTCGATCATCGCGGATGTGCGAAGCATATAAAGCAGCCCCTCCACTCCGCTCCGATCTGCCCCGATATAGGTAGTCAGCTTATCCGTAACCAGACTGTAAAATTTCTGGCGGGTATAGCGGACCGGCAGCTGGGACACGATGCTGCGCAGGCGGCGGTCCAGGACCATCGCGTCCCTGGAAAGCCGCAGGCTCTCCAGAAGACTGTCCGCGAATTCTTCCGGCGTCTCCGCGACTGCGTCCATTTTGGCAAAGCGCCGTTCCATCCGGTTCAGCACATATTCATAAATACTGAAGCTGTCCCCGTAGGAGGTCAGGATCTCCATATCCCTCCTCGTACTCTGACGCAGCCGTTCAAGCTCCTCCGTCACACATTCTTCCCCGTCCAGAAACCGGTCCAGGACCGCTCCGAATTCCTGTTCATAGGCGCGTATTTTTCCGGCGGATGTCTCCTGCTCCAGCATCATTTCACAGAATGTATAATAATTCAGCGCCAGCCGCGCGTACGCGTACCGGTAGGCCGCCGACATCACTTTTTTTCTCTCTCTGGCTTCCAACTGATTTTCCTCCATGCTCTGTATGCGCCGGATGATGCCCGTCCGTCACTTCGCGTAATTTTCCAGAATGCAGCGGCGCAGCAGATCCAGACCGCGCACCACGGACTGTTCCCGTATTTTGGCCCGGTCCCCTTTGAACTGGTATTTCTCCACCGTCACATGATCGTTCATATAGCAGGCGATATACACCAGTCCCACCGGTTTCTCCTCCGTCCCTCCGTCCGGACCGGCCAGTCCGGTGATCGCCACGCAGGTATCGGCGTCGGCCGCGAACACGCCGCCGGTCGCCATCTCTTTGGCGGTCTCCTTACTGACCGCCCCGTATTTTTTCAGCGTCGCCTTGTTCACATCCAGAAGCTTCCGCTTGGCTTTGTTGGAATAGGTCACAAAGCCCTGCTGGAACACCTCGGAAGCCCCCGGCACATTGACGATCCGCCCCGCCAGAAGCCCGCCGGTACAGGATTCCGCCGTCGTCACGGTCAGCTCGTATTTTTTCAGCAGCCGCACGACCGCCATCTCCAGGGTTTCCTCCTCGCGGGTCGTATAGACCGCCGTGCCGAACCGCTTCTTGATCTCTTTTACAAGAGGTTTGATCAGCTTGTCCGCATCCTCGTCCCCGGATACTCTCGCCGTGATATGCACATGCACCTCGCCCACTCCGGCGTAGGTGGCGATCGTGGGATTCGTCTGCGCGTCGATCAGGTCCTGAATCTGGCTCTCCGCCTTGCTCTCCCCCACGCCGCAGAGCTTGACCATCTGGGACACGATGCGGGCCGGCTGAGACCCGCTCAGATAAGGGTACACCTGCTCCGTAAACATCGGGTACAGTTCTCCCGGCGGCCCCGGCAGCAGGACCGCAGTCTTGCCGTCCTTCTCCAGGATCAGCCCCGGAGCGGTGCCGTTGTCATTGTCCAGGACCCTGGCCCCGCGGGGAACCATCGCCTGGCGCCAGTTGCTGTCCGGTATCTCCTTAAACGTACTGTTTTTAAAATATTCCTCAATGCGCTCCCTGGTATGCGGATCCTCCTCCAGCGGCAGCTCCAGGACCTTCGCGCAGGTCTCCCTGGTCAGATCGTCCTCCGTCGGGCCCAGCCCTCCGGTCAGGATCACCACGTCCGAACGATCCAGCGCCGTGCGGAACGCCTCCGCCAGCCGCTCTTCATTGTCTCCCACCACCGTCTGGTGATACACGCACAGGCCCATCTCCGCGCATCGCTCCGCCAGGAAACGGGCGTTGGTATTCACAATCTTTCCCAAAAGGATCTCTGTCCCCACCGAAATCAGTTCCGCAGTCATCCCGGTCACATGCTCCCTTCCGTCAGAACCTTATGGTTCTTCGCAATATAATCCACCAGTGAAACGACCGTCAGGATCAGCGCGGCCCAGACGCAGACCGACGTCACGATCTGCATTGCCTGATTTTGGAAATCCAGGATCAGCAGGATCACCGCGATCATCTGGAACGTGGTCTTGAATTTCCCCCAGTAGCTGGCCGCGATGACCACGCCGTTGTCCGAGGCCACCAGCCGGAACCCGCTGATGATAAACTCGCGGCTGATGATGATGATCACCATCCAGGCCGGAAGCCTGCCCATCTCCACCAGGCAGATCAGGGCCGAGCAGACCAGCAGCTTATCCGCCAGCGGATCCATGAACTTGCCGAAATTCGTCACCATATTGTACTTCCGGGCGATTTTTCCGTCCAGAAGGTCCGTCAGGCTGGCAAGGATGAAAATGGCCACGGCAATGTAATCCACTTTTTCCATAATCCCGCCGAAGATGGCCGTAAACCACCCCCACTCCTGCTGCCCGCCCAGAAGCAGCAGCACAAAAGGCACAATCAGTATCACACGGAAAATTGTCAGTTTATTCGGCAGATTCATCGTATATCTCTCCTATCAAATCATACTCCGCGGCGCCCGTCACCCTCACCCTGACAAAGTCGCCGGACAACAGCTCTTCGTCCGTATTCAGAAACAGCAAGCCGTCCACGCCGGGCGCGTCCATATACGTCCGCCCTACATAGGCGTTCTCATCGGCTACCTTTCCTTCGATCAGGACATCCAGAACGCGGCCCTCCATGGCTTCTGATTTTTCGAACGCGATCTCCTGCTGCAGCTCCATGATCTCATCCCGGCGCGCCTCCTTGACCTCCTCCGGGATCTGGTCCGGGAAAGAGGCTGCCGGCGTATCCTCCTCCTGAGAATAGGCAAACACGCCCAGCCGCTCAAACTCCATGTCGTCCACAAACTCCATCAGCGTCTCGTGGTCCTCCTGTGTCTCCCCCGGGAACCCGGAGATCAGCGTGGTCCGCAGCGCAATGTCCGGGATCCGCTCCCGCAGCCGCCCGATGATCGACCGCAGGCCCTCCTGCGTGGCGCGCCTGCCCATGCGTTTCAGGATCGCATCGCTGGCGTGCTGGATCGGCAGGTCCAGATAATGGCAGATCTTCTCTTCCTCCGCAATGACGTCGATCAGCTCCTCCGTGATCTCCTCCGGATAGCAGTACAGGATCCGGATCCACTGAAGCCCGGGAATCCTGCACAGGCGCCGCAGAAGCTCCGGAAGCGTCTTCCTTCCATACAGATCGGCGCCGTAGAGGGTGGTCTCCTGGGCCACCAGGATCAGTTCCTTCACGCCCCGGGCCGCCAGCCTGCCCGCCTCCTCCAAAAGCCTCTCCATGGGAACGCTCCGGTACCGGCCCCGCAGACTGGGAATGATGCAGTAGGTGCAGCGCTTGTCGCAGCCCTCCGCGATCTTCAAAAACGCATAATAACCGCCCGTCGTGACGATCCGGTCCGCGTCCGGCAGCGGCAGCGCGTTGACATCATGAAAGCACTGGCTTTTCTCCCCCGCAAGGGCTCTCTTCAGCACCGCCGCAATCTCCTCAAACGAGGTCGTGCCCATGACCGCGTCTACCTCGGGAATCTCATCCAGAATCTCCCGGCGGTAGCGCTGGGCCAGACAGCCGGTCACGATCAGCGCTTTGCAGGGGCCGCTCTTCCTCCACTCCGCCATCTCCAGGATCGTATTGACGCTCTCCTCCTTGGCGTCGCCGATGAAACAGCAGGTGTTGATCAGGATCGCGTCCGCCTCCGCCTCGTCGTCGGTAAAAGAGAACCCGTCCGCCCGCAGAAGCCCCAGCATCTGTTCCGTATCCACCAGGTTCTTATCGCAGCCAAGCGAAATGCAAAGTATTTTCATGCAGACTCCTTTTGCAAAAAGGGGATGCTGCATCCCCTTTTCCCTTATTCGTTCGTACCGTCGTCAGCCGTATCATCCTCGCTGACAATCCTGACCTTCTGGTGGTACAGTTCGTCTACCGCCACGGACAAAGGCTTGCGTCCGGCGGACGAGACCATGGCCTCCTCGCCGGCGATCAGCTGGCGGGCCCGCTTGGCCGTAGCGATCACAATGGAATAACGGCTCTGGACTACCGGCTCCTCGCCCGGCTCCACACCGCTGTTTACGGCCTGAATCAGATCATGGTAAGATGGATGTAACATAAGCAATGCTCCTCTCTTTCATGCGCGCATAAATATATGCTGAACATACTAAATACCCAATGTTTTGCGGATATGCTCCACGAACTCCCGGTTCTGGGACAGCCTGGCGTGCTGCGCCTGTATGATCCGGTGCATCTCCTCCACGCAGGCGTCCAGATCGTCGTTGATCAGCAGGTAGTCGTAGCCGTCCATTCCCTTGGCTTCCTCCCTGGCCCGCTCCAGCCTGGCCTGAATGACCTCCCCGCTCTCGGACCCCCGTCCCGCCAGCCGGCGTTTCAGTTCCTCCACGCTGGGAGCCGATACGAACAGCAAAAGAGCCTCCGGAAACTGCTGTTTCACCCTCCGCGCGCCCTGGATATCGATCTCCAGGATCACGTCCCGGCCTGCCTGCAGCTGCTCCGTCACATACCCCCTCGGCGTTCCGTAACGGTGATTCACATAAATCGCATGCTCCAGCAGCTGGTCCGTATCGATCAGCTGCACAAATTCTTCCTCCGAAAGGAAAAAATACTCTCTTCCGTCCTGTTCGCCCTCTCTGGGGGGCCTGGTCGTGGCGGAGACAGACAGCGCGTAATTGTCATAACGCGCCAGAAGCTCTTTCATCAGAGTACCCTTTCCTGCCCCGGAAAATCCCGAAACTACCGCCAAAATTCCCTGCTTGCCCATATGCTCTCTCCTGTCCGGCGTTATTCGATGTTCTGTATCTGCTCCCGCACTTTCTCAATGCCGGTCTTCAGCGCGATAGCCTTGCCGGAAATCTCCAGGTCGTTGGCCTTGGAAAGGATCGTATTGGCCTCCCGGTTCATCTCCTGCGCGATAAAGTCCAGCTTCCGCCCTACGCTGCCGCCCGCCTCCAGCTCTTTCTTCGTATTGTCAATGTGGCTGCGCAGGCGCACAGTCTCCTCATCCACGCAGATCTTATCCGCGAAAATCGTCGTCTCCGTAACGATCCGCGCCTCGTCGACGGCGCTTCCCGCCAGAAGCTCCCTGACTTTCTCCGTCAGCCTGGCCCGGTACTCCTCCACGATGGACGGCGACCGCTGCTCGATCTCTTCCACCAGCCGAAGCATCTCGTCCAGCTTGCCGGTCAGATCCTTTTTCAGATGCTCGCCTTCCCGGATGCGGGTATCGACAAACGCGCGCACTGCTTCCTCCATCGTGCCCGACAGAAGCTTCCACATGGACTCCTCGTCCTCCGGCGTCTCCTCCATGGTCAGCACCTCCGGCATACGGGCCAGACGGGACACGGTGATATCGTCGGCCAGACCGAACTGCTCCTTCATTTTTCCAAAATATTCCATATACTCAGCGGCCAGGCGGGCGTCGTATTTCAGCTTCATCGTCTGCGACGTGTAATCCTCGTACGTGATATACACGTCCACCTTGCCGCGCTGGATATCATTTTTCAGCAAATTACGGAGGGCGGCCTCAAAGTAATTAAACCGTTTCGGCATCTTGATGCTCAGGTCCAGATAACGGTGATTGACGGATTTGATCTCCACGGAGATCTTATACTGATCCGTGACCTTCTCGCTTCTGCCGAAGCCTGTCATGCTCTTGATCATCTGCGGGGCCTCTCTTTCCTCATAGATAGTTTCCATTATAAGCCAAATGAATTGGCAAGTCAATGACTGAAAAAAGTTTTCCTGAATTTGCACCAACAGTTCAGCCAGCTGCCATTTTATGAACAAAAACAGCCGCGCAGCGGCGGAAAGCGCGTAAGCGCGGCTTTGCGAACAGCACGGCTGAACGGTTACAATTTGCGCCCCGGGAGCCAATTCCCTTCCGCGCCAAAAACAGTCGTGGCTTTCTTCCCGTTTCTGTGCTATAATCCTATCCTGAGAACTTCCCGACCGATCAGGACATCCATGCAGCATAAAGACCGATGATACAGAAAGGAACCGAACATGGCATTTGACGGAATCGTAATCGCAAATCTGACCAGAGATTTAAAAGAACGCCTGGAAGGCGCCAAAATCACCAAGATCGCCCAGCCGGAAAAGGACGAGCTTCTTTTCACCATCAAAAATTATAAGGACACCTTCCGGGTGCTGATGTCGGCCAGCGCCAGCCTGCCGCTTGTCTATTTCACGGACAATAATAAGCCCGGCCCCCTGACCGCGCCCAATTTCTGCATGCTGCTGCGCAAGCATATCGGCAGCGGCCGCATCCTGTCCGTGAGACAGCCGGGCCTGGAGCGCGTCATTGAATTTACCATTGAACATCTGGACGAAATGGGCGACCTCAAACGCAAGCGGCTCATCGTGGAACTGATGGGCAAGCACAGCAATATCATTTTCTGCCGGGAGGACGGCCTGATCCTGGACAGCATCAAGCATGTGTCGGCCCAGATCAGCTCCGTCCGCGAGGTACTCCCGGGGCGGCAGTATTTCCTCCCCCGGACCGTGGAAAAGGCCGATCCCCTGGAAGTCACGGAAGAAGCGTTCGCACAGCGGATGCTTCACTGCCCCGCTCCCGTTCAGAAGGCCCTCTATACCAATCTGACCGGGTTAAGCCCCATCATCGGCACGGAATTGTGCTGCCTGGCCTCCATCGACGGGGACCGCCCCGCTTCCGATCTGTCCGCCGCCGAACTTACGCACCTGTACCACACGCTGGCGCGGATGATGGACGACGTGCGGGAGGGACGTTTCCTGCCCAATATCATCCGCCGCCGCGGGGAACCGGTGGAATTTGCGTCGGTGCCCCTGACCTGCTACGCCGCCTGCCCGGCCCCGGAAGGCGCGCAGGGCGGGGAAACATACGAGGTTCAGCCCTTCGATTCCGTCAGCCGGCTGCTGGAGACCTACTACGCCTCCCGCGACGCCGCCGCCCGCATCCGCCAGAAATCGGCGGATCTGCGCAAGATCGTCCAGACCGCCCTGGAGCGCAATTACAAAAAGCTGGACCTGCAGGAAAAGCAGCTCCGCGACACGGAAAAGCGCGACAAATACAGGGTGTACGGGGAACTGCTGAACACCTACGGCTATGAACTGCAGGGCGGCGAAAAAGAGCTGAAATGCCTGAATTATTATACCAATGAAGAGATCCGGATCCCGCTGGACGCCCAGCTTACGGCCCGTGAGAATGCGCAGAAATATTTCGATAAATACAACAAGCTGAAACGCACCTATGAGGCCCTGACGGAGCTGACGGAAACCGTCCGGAAAGAAATTGACCACCTGGAATCCATCGCCGCCTCCCTGGAGATCGCGCTGAAGGAAGAGGATCTGATCCAGATCAAGGAGGAACTGACCGAATACGGCTACATCCGGCGGCACGGTCCCGGCGGCAAAAAGGTCCGTGTGACCAGCAAACCGTTCCATTACCTGTCTTCCGACGGCTTCCATATTTACGTGGGCAAGAATAATTACCAGAATGAAGAACTGACGTTCAAGCTGGCTGACGGAAACGACTGGTGGTTCCACGCAAAGGGCATCCCGGGCTCTCACGTCATCGTAAAGGCCGAAGGGAGGCAGCTGCCGGACCGCACCTTCGAGGAAGCCGGGGCCCTGGCCGCCTACTACTCCAGGGGGCGGAACAATGAGAAGGTAGAGGTCGACTATATCCAGAAAAAACAGATCCGCAAGGTGGCCGGAGCCGCTCCCGGCTTTGTGATCTACCACACCAATTACTCCCTCGTGGCGGTTCCCGGCATAGGGCTGGAAGAAGTAAACTGACCTGCGTTTTTACAGAAAAAGGGAGAGGCAGACGCCTGACGCACTGTCTCTCCCCTCTTTTATTTGATCGCGTTTCCGCCGAACCGCTGGCCCGTCCGGATCACGCTTCCTTCGTAAGCTTCGCCTCCAGGAGCTTTTTCATCTCTCCCAGAGAATCGTAAATCGCGTCCGGCTTTACGTCGGACCGGTCCACATCCTCCAGTTTAGTCTCCCCGGACAGGACCAGGAATCCTCTGGCCCCGTGATTGACGCCGGTCGCCACATCCGTGTAGAGGCGGTCGCCCACAAACGCGACCCGCTCCCGCTCCTCGCCGGTATGCAGAAGCACCATATCCACCGTCTCCCGGAAGGGCTTGCCCAGGTACCTTGGCTTGACGCCGGTGGACAATGTGATCGCCGCGCAGAAGGAACCGCAGTCGGGGATAAACCCCTCCGCCGTGGGACAGTTGATATCCAGATGGGTCGCCAGAAACAGGGAACCCTCGCGGATAAAGGTGCAGGCCCGCTCCAGCTTCTCATAGGTCAGCGTCGTGTCGAAGCCTACGACCACGATCTCCGGCCTGGGCTCTCCTTTCTCCCAGAGACGGATCCCCTCCTCGCGGAAGCTCTCCTCCAGCGCGGGCGTGCCCACCAGGTAAATGGTCTTCCCGGGATAAGTCTCCTTCAGAAAAGCGATCGTCACGTCGCCGGAGGTCATAATCTGGTCCCGGGCGATACGGCAGCCCATTTTCGCCAGCCGCTCAATGTAAACCTTGGGGGAGCGGCTGGAATTGTTGGTAAAAAACAGGACCCTGCGTCCGTTTGCCTGGACATAATCCACAAAATCCTGGGCGCCGGGAAGCGGATTATCCCCCAGATAAAAGGTCCCGTCCATATCCAGTACGAAAAGCCGGACCGGCTCAAGGACATCCATTTTCCAGGCTGTATCCGTCACACCGTGCATTACGCCACCTCCACGGTCTTCGTGGCAATGATATCCACGCCGGTTCCCGCGCAGTCCCGGATCAGCACCTGCCCCATCTGCACGGGCGCCTCCGCTTTCTGCGCGCGGATTTCCGCCATCACATCAAAAATTTTCGACTTCGGTATATCGCTTTTGGTCTTGACCGATACTCTGGCGATCTCGCCGCCTGTCACGCGGATGCTGGAAGTGACGATCCTGGTAGGACTCAGGACCTCTTTCCTGGCGTAATCCGCGCCTCTCGGACAGGTATTGCCGGTCACGTCGGTTTTCTCGCCGTCCATGGTCACGGTGAGGGGACAGCCCATGGGGCAGCCGATACAAATCAGATTCCTTACTTCCATCATTCCACCTCCGTGCAGATCGTGATCTTTCTCAGATCCGGGTATTCCGCGAAGCTGCTCTTCTTCAAAACCACCTGTTCCATCTCACCGGGAGCCAGGACCTTTTTCTTCTTTTTCGAAACCCGTTTGTCATCGTAATAAACGGAAATATACCGGTCCTTATACACGTCGGCCACCCGGAAACGCACAGTCACCGTATCCTGCATGGCGTCTACGTTCAGGGTCTGGGGAACCGTATAGCGGACGCCGTTTTCGGCCGCCAGCGGCACCTTATGCCCTTTGCCTTCCGAAGCCGGGACGCTCTCTTTCGTCCGCTTCACGTAGGCCGCCGCATTGGTTCCCGCCAGGGCCGCTTCCTGGGACACGAAGTCCACCAGGTCATGGACATGGAGCACGTTGCCGCAGGCATAGATCCCCTCGGCGTCCGTCTCCAGCTTGTCATCCACGTTGGGGCCGGACGTGATGCGGTTCATGGAAATGCCCGCGCCCTTGGACAGCTCATTTTCCGGAATCAATCCCACGCTCAGCAGCAGCGTATCGCAGGAATAATATTCCTCCGTGCCGGGAATGGGCGCGCGGTTTTCGTCTACCTCGGCAATGGTCACGCCGGTCAGGCGCTCCTTGCCGTGGATCTGCACCACCGTATGGCTCAGCTTCAGCGGGATCCCGTAATCGTCGAGGCACTGGACAATATTTCGTTTCAGGCCGCCGGAATAAGGCATCAGCTCCGCCACTACCTTCACTTTGGCGCCTTCCAGGGTCATACGGCGGGCCATGATCAGACCGATATCGCCGGAACCCAGGATCACCACCTCATTTCCCACGCGGTACCCTTCAATGTTCATCAGGCGCTGGGCGGTTCCCGCGGAATAAATGCCGGCCGGCCGGTAGCCCGGGATATTCAGAGCCCCTCTCGGACGCTCCCGGCATCCCATCGCCAGAATCACCGCTCCCGCCTGGATCGTCACCAGACCTTCCTCACGGTTAATATAGGTCACTTCCCGGTTCCCGCTTATATCCGCCACAATGGTGTTCAGCTTGTAGGGAATCTTCTCCTCTTCCACCATGGCGATGTATCGGGCGGCATATTCCGGTCCCGTCAGTTCTTCCTTAAATGTATGGAGGCCGAACCCATTATGGATGCACTGGTTTAAAATGCCGCCGAGTACGCTGTCTCTTTCCAGGATCAGTATGTCCTGAACGCCGGCCTTCCTTGCCGCGGCCGCAGCCGAAAGCCCCGCAGGACCCCCGCCGATGATTACAATATCATGATATGTCATCCCTGAACCTCCTCCATTCTCCCGGTGATCATCTCAGAACCCGGCTGGTTTTTACAGATCTCTTCCATCGGTATGCCTGTCTCCCGCGACAGGATCTCCATGGTCCTGGGCGTGCAGAAACCGGCCTGGCAGCGGCCCATTCCCTGGCGTACCCTTCGCTTGATTCCGTCCAGAGACCTGGCCCCCAGCGTGCGGCGGATGCTGTCTACGATCTCGCCCTCGCTGACATTCTCACAGCGGCAGACGATGGTCCCGTAATCAGGCCGCTCCTTCAGAAGGGCCGCCCTCTCCTCCCGGTCCATGGCCGCCACATGGGGGATTCCCTTCCGCGTGGCGATAAAATCTTCTTTCTTCTCCGCCTTTGCCCTGGCCGCGATCATTTCCGCCATATATACGCCGATGGCCGGCGCGCTGGAAAGTCCCGGCGACTCGATGCCCGCCGCGTCGAAAAAGCCCTCCGCGTCCTTTACCTCTCCCAGAATGAACTCATGTCCCGCCTCGTGGGCGCGCAGGCCCGAGAAGGAGGTGATCACCTGGCGGTAAGGAATATTTTTCACGCCGCGGGCGGATTTTGCCGTAACCTCCGCCAGCTCCTCCGCCGTCGTATAGGTCCCCTCTTTGTCCTCGATATCCCGGGCCGTGGGACCGATCAGCAGGTTCCCGTGAACGGTCGGCGTCACCAGCACGCCCTTGCCGTATTTGCCCGGCTGCTGGAAGATCGTTTTGTCCACATGATGGCCCGCTTCCTGATCCAGCAGGCAGTAATCTCCCTTTCTCGGGGTAATCGTGATCTTCTCCCGGCTTACCATGTTATGGAATTTATCCGCGTAAACGCCGGCCGCATTGACCACATACTTCGCCGTAACCGTCTCTTTTCCCTTCACCGTCAGCTCATAGCCGTCCCCGGCCGGCTTCACTTCCTCCACCTCGCTCAGGAACCAAAACTCCACGCCGTTGTCCGCCGCGTTCTCCGCCAATGCGATGGTCATGTTGAAGGGGCAGACGATGCCGCCGGTGGGCGCATAAAGGGCCGCCGCCACCTCGTCGGTCAGATTGGGCTCCATGGCCCTGGCTTCATCGCCGGTAATGATGCGCAAGTCCGGCACGCCGTTCGTCACGCCTCTGACATAAAGCTCATGCAGCCCCGGCATATCCTCCTCCGCAAAGCACAGAACCAGAGACCCGTTCCTGCGGAAAGGAAAATCCAGGTCTTTCGACAATTGCTCCATCAACCGGTTCCCTTCCACGTTCATTTTCGCCATCATGGAGCCTGCTGCCGCGTCAAAACCCGCATGGACAATGGCGCTGTTGGCCTTGGAAGTACCGGAGCACACATCTTCGGTCCTTTCAAGCAGGCATATTTTCAATTTGTAGCGGGACAGCTCCCTGGCTATAGCCGCCCCGGTCACGCCGCCGCCTATGATCGCTACGTCATACTGCAACTCTTTCATTTTGTCTCTCCTTGTTTCCGATGCCGATGTTTTCAGTTACCTGCCATTTGCGGCTTTTCTCGTCCGCCGCTCTGTCCCTACAGCTCCTCCACGTACGTAATGTACGGCAGGGACCGGATGTCTGCCAGAACCTTTTCCTTCTTATTCCGGTCCTGGACCTCGACGCAAATGATCGCGTTGGGGCCTTCGCCCTTGATCTTGCTCTTGCCCAGTTCAAAACTGGCGATCCGCAGATCCCGCCGGTGGAGCTCCTGCACAAACTGGGACACGCACTTGTTGTTGGGGAATTCCAGATAGAGATCGAATACCTTCGCATACTTATGTACCCAGACGTCCAGCCTGGTCAGAAGCTTCAGCGTGATCAGCACCATGCCGAACGCGACCAGAGCTCCTTCCACATACCCGATCCCAATGGCCAGTCCCAGACAAGCGCAGGCCCAGAGTCCGGCCGCCGTCGTCAGTCCGCGTATCTGGTTGCGCCCCGTGACGATGATCGTCCCTACCCCTAAGAAACCGACGCCGCTGATCACCTGCGCGCCCATACGGGAAATATCCGCGTGTCCCGGATATTTGAGGTGAAGATACTCTCCGGTCATCATCACCACAGCCGAGCCAAGACATACCAGCACGTGCGTCTTGACCCCGGCTCCCCTGCGCTTCATCCCGCGGTCGATCCCTACAACGACCCCGACAATCAGCGCGGCGGCCATGCGCATCACCATGGACGCCGTCGACCACCCTTCGGCGGCCGACAATACCCCTCTGAACATACTATACCTGCCTCTCCTTTCCCCCGAGAGCCCCGGACGGTTCCGCCGCCGAAAGAACAGTTCACCTGCCGTTTCACTATTCCCATTTCTTCCGCCGCCGGCCCCGCTGCCGGATAAAAAAAGAGTAAAGCAATTTTGTGGAATTCTCCACAAATATCACCTTACTCTCTCATCTCTCAGGCAAATCTATTGATTTCTTACATCATATCACACGACTTCGCCGCTGTCAAGCTATTTAGACAGATTTCCCAGGGTTGTTTCATGAAACCCATGCACAAGATAAAGAAAGCATTTCCTTGCCCAGTGCAGTCTTCCAACCCTAAGTCCCTTTTCCCCCAGCATAAAAAAGCGCAAAACATCCCAAAAACCTATTTACAGTTTTTTGAAAATCATGTATTCTTTTCTTATCTTCAATAGAAGCTCTCAATTCCTTTGAAGAGGTATCTTTCCAACAGTTTCCCATCATCCGAAAACAGATCCATCATCTCTGGCATCGGACGTTCTGTGGAAAGATGCAGCATGGCGAGCCGGAGAATGTTATAGGCAAACTTCCGGATGAGCGCCAGGTTATTCTTTGAACCTTTCGCCGGGGAACGATCCTCTCGGAAGGTGTCATCGAGGACATGGTGCAGGCGATTCTCCACGGTCCAGTGTTCCCGCCTGCACCGTCCCATCTCCTCCGCCGTCATTTCCATGTCCGATATCAGCCCCACGGTCTGGATGTCTGACCTCTCATGGTCTCCCGCTTCCGGCTTCGGCTGCCGGAATGTCCCCTTTTCCCGGAATGTCTCCTCATCCGGCGTGATGTCTGTCCCATCCGCATCCCGTATCACCAGGATCCTTGTCTGCCTGACACAGCCGACACTCTTAAGAAACGGCCACTCCTTCCTGGTCCTGCTGACGATGGCCGGATGGCTGCAGGCCTGATATTTCCGGTATTCATACCGGTCCCTGTTCTTTTCAAAACTGGCCGCCTCATCATACGTTTCCATCAGTTCGGGATATTGGGAACGATATGCCGCTTCTCTCCGCATCCGCTCCCTGTCTTTTTCCAGTTCCCCAAACTGTCTTACGATCTCCTCATAACTCAACGGCTGGTTCTTCTTTACCATCAGCAGGAAATGGCCGCCCTGCCCCCGGATCTGTTCCATAATGGACGTCTGTGTCCCGATTGCGTCCGTTGTTATGACGCTTCCCCGGATATCCAGCAGTTTTAGCAGCTCCGGGATCTGGCTGATCTCGCATTCCTTGTTCTGGATGGGAAGCTGCGCCAGTACCAGTCCCGTGGCCGTATCCACCGCATTGAGCAGC
>CANQUA010000004.1 GCA_947626915.1 uncultured Lachnospiraceae bacterium | reverse complement strand
CTTAGTCCCGCACACAAACAAGATGAACTAAATATGACTATCATTGTATTTGTAATAATCCAAAACCCAAGCAATGTTTTATATCAGTCACCTTTTTTCTAAAGCCCGATTTGTCTGTTTCCTTATAACTGTATATCAAATATATCATACTGATAAATAAATTACCATGTTGGTTATTCTTAATTTTTTCCTACAACTTTATCACCCCCTGTCCTAACTACCCCTTACTAAAAAATTGTCTGTAATATCATGCTTAAGGTTCCAAATATCAAAAATATCTGGCATTAGAATGCCCCCAACTCTTTATTTATATAAAAATCATACTCTCACTATAATTAAGATTCAAAATTAGTATGGGAAATAATAAGAAAAGGGACAAAAATTAAAAATAGCGGGAGAAAACATGAATGATTCGTGCTTTCTCCCGCTAACTATCAGGCGGTTTTTGCATTATTCTATTTTGCAGCAGCCCCTTTCGGGTCCCGTCTGAAAACCGGCCGCCGCTGGCAGTGTTTCTGGCCTAGAAGCCGCCGAAGCCGACCGCTCCCATCAGCTGCATCACCAGGCCCATCAGGTTGTTCTGGACGGCGGTGGATACCTCTTCGAAATCTTCCGGGCCGGCTTCCAGCAGATCCAGCCTCTCCATGGAAGCGATGCTGCCGGAATTCAGAGCGTCGATGGGTTCGAGCCGGTAGGTAAGGACCAGACCATAGTCCGCCATGCTGACGGTTTCATAGGAAGCGCCGGCCATTCCGTCCGAGAAGGTTTCCATGTCCGCCTCCAGATCGGTGACCGCCAGCGTGAAGCTCCTGCCCGGCTCCACATCCTGAAGCGTCCCTCTGAGCACGACCGTCGATGCGGAATCGCTGTCCATCGCGATCTCCCAGCCGCCGCTGTTTTTGTCCAGAGAACCCTCTATAACCAAAACATCCTGATCGTCGATGGTCAGCGACCATTGATCCGCTATCTGGCTGTCTGTATCCGTCAGCAGGCGGTTCAGCTCCATCGTGGACGCGTCGCCTTCACCGGTAACCGTCAGCGCCAGCCCCATGTCATCCATCGGATTCTTCGCGCCTGCCATCCGCACCATCAGAGCCAGGGATGCAGTCGTATCGGACACACTCACATCCCCGTCCCAGGCTAAGGCGATCAGACGCTTCTGGGGTCCGACATAAGCGATCAGCTGCAGATCCTCCGTGATCTCCGCCTTCGCCTCGGCGACCGCCTCATGGACAGCGTCCGCCAGATCCTCCTCCTGGCCGGCCGCTTCGTAAACGCTTTCCATATAAGGAATCATTTCTTCCGCCAGATAAGTCTCGGTGCGGTCAACGATCGCCAGCAGGTCTGACGCCGCAACCGTAACCGCATAACCTTTACAGGATGTATCCGTTCCTCCGATTGAAAAGGTTACAGCATCGGCTTTCGTCACCTTGATGCCGTTCTTCAGGATCCCCCAGACATCGTTCAGGTACGCCTCATACGCTGCCGCGGCCTCCGTCATTTCCGGCTTCTCCCCGGTAATGGCTTCCTGCACCGCGTTTTTCGCATCCTCTTCTATCTCCAGGCCGTAGGATTCTTCCAGCTTCGTGAAAAGCTCTCCGCTTAGGATCATTTCCTTCAGCTTTGCCAGGTCCAGATAAAAGCTCCGGTCATAGAGCTGCGGGGCCGCTGCCAGAAGCGCATCCTGGCTGCAGCTTAACTCCGCCAGCTGCCAGTTGATCCCCAGCCCGCTGATCTCTGAATTCAGATAAAATTCCTTGCCCGCGTCCGTATCCGCCGTGACGGTCACCTTCGCCGTTCCCTCCGGCAGGCCCAGATCCAAGGCGGCCAGATCCACCTCGCCGCTCAATGTCTGGCGCGTCTTCCCCTCTCTCATGGCTTTTGCCAGATCCTTAAGCCCCAGATAACCGCTTACGCCCGTCTCCTCGCTGACCACCGCCCGGTAGGTATTGACAGCCGCCCTGACCAGTACATTCTTCGGGTTGTTCTGCACCATTCCAAAGGCAATGCCTCCCGCCGCGACGACTCCGGCCACAACTCCCAGAATGATTAACGGCAGTTTCGACCGTTTCCCTTTCGCAGGCTTCTGCTTCCGGGGGGCATCCGGCTGCGGCTGCACGGGCACGAAAACGGGCGAGGGGGCCGGCTGGACGAACCTTTCATTCGCCTGATCCGCAGCCGGCTCCTCCATCGGTTCATTCCGGAACGGCTGAGGAGGTTCCTGCCGCGCCTGATCCTGCTGCACATTCTCCCAGCTGTTATTTACCCGCTGAACGGCCGCGCCGCATTTCGGGCAAAACAGCGCGCCGTCTTCCAGCTTCGCACCACAATTTTTACAAAACATTCTCTTTTCCTCCTAAAGAGTATATTTTAACGATTTTTACTATAGCACATCGCTTCCCAAAAATCAATTCATCTCAGAACGCTTTCAGGTAATAGAACGGCGGAAACAATCTGCCCAGGAACCCGAGTTCCGGCACAATGCGGCCCAGATCCAGGAACACCGGGCAGCACACCAACGCCGCCGCCACAAGGAACGGGATCATGCAGCTGACCGCCCGGGGACTTCTGAAAACCGCCTGCAGCAGGAAACCGTACGCCAGCACTGCCGGAAGATAGACCGCCATCGCCGCCAGTTCCCGTCCCCAGCTTTCAATACATCCGCCCGCCCACAGAGCTGCCAGACAGGAAACGGCCATACATGCCAGAGGGGCCAGCGCCGCCGCCAGACGGCATCCCAGTCTCTCCCCCGGAACCAGCCGCAGGAAAAGCCCGTTTTTCTCGTCCTGTTCCAGTACGACGGCGCTGCAGAGACCGATCAGAAAAAGCGTGACCGCCGTCAGACCGCGGACCGGAAAAACGGACCGGTCCTCCCGCCCGCCGATCTCGCCGGTGCGGGAATCCAGATAGCAATATTCAAAATGAAACACCGTCCCGCCGCTTAGCCAGCGGTCGTAGGCTTCCCCGGCCGTTTCCCGGCCGTTTTCCGGCACCACGCCGCTCTCCCGGATATATTCCGCAAACAGTTCCCGGTCGTAGATCTCGGCCAGAACCCCGAAGATCACTTCTTCCGCCAGACGGTCCAGCACGGTTGAGGGAGCACAGTAGACACGGACCGCCTGCCGGGCGTCATGTTCCCGAAGTCTCTGCCGCAGGTCGTCCCCGAACACGTAACCGCATTCAGCCCGCCGCGCCGCCACCTCTGCCTTTACTTCTTCCTCTGTCCCGCAGATATAAAAATGAAATAAGGCGTCCTCTTCCGCCAGTTCTTCCCCGACCAGACGTCTGACCAGGAGCGTCCCCAGATCTTCCTCTCCCGGTTCCGCTTCGGTTGTTTCTCCTGCGTCTCCGGTCTTTGGTTGTTTCTCCGCCGCATCCTCAGTCTCAGGGCTCTTCTCCGCCGTATCTCCGGGCTCAGGTCTGTTTCCCGTATCCCCGGGCCCTGGTTGTTTCTCCGCCGCATCCCCGCTTCCCAGGGCGCAGACCGCGATATTCACCTGCTGCAGCCCGTCCTTCTCGCTTATCCTGATCAGAAAGCACACCGCAGGAAGCAGGCAAACGAGCAGAAGAAACGACGGTTTTTTCAGATACCGCTTGCAGCAGAGGAGAAACCACAACAAAATCCGCCTCATGCTCTCCTCCTTTCCGCCCAAAGGCAGGCCGCCAGACCGGCCAGAAAAAGGAAAACCGCAGCCACTGCGGCTCTCCCGTCCGCCTCGCCGGTCATTCCCATTTCCAGCAGCTCCATCAGAATGCCCGACGGCATCCAACGGCCCAGACTCTGTACGGCAGGAGGCAGAAAGGCCCGCGGCAGGAACCCGCCGGCCAGAAAATGCTGAACCGCCGCTGCCAGGAACAAAAAAAGCAGACCGCCCAGGAGCGTTCCGGACAGGCTGTAGCAGAACAGCACCCAGACGGAAACCGCCGCCACCGCCAGCAGGCCGCACAAAAGCAGCATCCCCGGCGTCTCTGTCAGGCCATAAAACGCGGCGGCAAACAAAACCGGCAGAGACACAGCCGCCAGCAGAAAACTCAGACCCAGAACCTTCGAGAACACCCGCACGCCGCCTTTCAATCCGGCCGCCTCCAGCTTCATCCGCAGTACCTTCCCGCAGGGCAGCAGATAGTCCCCCGCCGCAGCCGGAAGCAGAAACAGAAGCAGCACAAACGCGCTGATCCGATAAAAGTCCATTACATCCAGGTTGCCGGTCCCGCTGACCGTCAGCCGTTTAAAATAATCCAGCCGGGACAGGCTGAAGCTCAGATACATACGGTTCAGATCCGCTTCCAGCTGAGGAATCCGATCCCCCGCCCCGTTTTGCAGATACAGTTCCCCGCCCGCATAAATGCCCGCCTGGCTGGCCGAAAGCGTCCTGGCTCCCGCCCTGGTCAGGGCCTCGAACAGCCGCCCCTCCAGCTCCGCTCCCCGGGGCATCCAGACGGTCACCGGCGTATTGACCCCGCTTATGATATCCTGCACAAACCCTTCCGGAACCTCCAGGACCGTAAAAACCGTCCCCTGCTCCAATTCCTTCAGGCCGCTTTCCAGATCCATATACGCAAAATCGCAGACGCTCCTGACGCTGTCCATGGAGCTGATGGCACGGACCGCCTGACCGGCTGTCTGGTCCCCTTCCGGCAGCGCCACGCCGACCCGGATCCGCCCCGCGGCGGTATCCCCATACAGCATCCGGCTCCCCAACAGCACCAGCAGAACAGCCAAAAGAGCGGCCAGAACCGCTCCCGCATACAAATACGGAAGTCTTCCGACCGCCCGTTTCAATTCCAGCTTCAAGTACGCAAATCCCATGGCCGAAAGCAGATCCTTTCCTCGGAATCACGTCAAAAATAAGTTACCAGCTCCTGCGCGGAAAGCTTACGGGAGACCGGGTGAAGCACGCCGTCGCGCAGAACCGCCAGATTCGTACAGACCGACAGCTCCTCCATCTCGTGAGAAGCAAGGAGCACGCCGCCTCCGCCCCGCAGATAGTCCTGCAGATACGACCGGATCACGGATTTACACTCCATATCCAGGGCCGCGCCGGGCTCATCCAGAATCAGATACGGCGCGTGCTCCGCCAGAGAACAGGCAATGCTGAGCCGCTTTTTCATGCCGCCGGAAAGCCGGGAAACCGTCTGCCGCAGCAGATCGTTCATCCCCAGCATGGCGGCCGGCCCATTTTCCAGATCCCGCGCCAGCGCTTTCCGGTCGCCCCGGTACCACAGCTTCAGATTGTCCAGAACCGACAGATCCTCGATCAGAGGATTCTCCTGGGGCACATAGGCCGCCCCCTGACGGAATACCTCCGGGTGCCGCACCGCGTCCTTTCCGTCAAAACGGATCTCTCCCCGTTCAGCTTTTCTGGCCCCCGCCAGGATCGACAAAAGCGTCGTCTTGCCGCAGCCGTTCCTCCCGACGATCCCCAGGCACATCCCTGGCGCAACCAACAGCTCCGCGTCTTTGAGTATTTCCTTTTTCCGGTACTTCTTGCAGATACCGCTCGCTTCCAACATAACCGGCCTCTCTAGGAGCGATGCATCGGCACCTGGTCGGCTCCCAGCTTTTTCAGATTCTCAAGAACATTCCGCTTGTCGGCCTGGCCGATCAGGGCGTCGCGGTTCTTCTTCGCGGCGGCCTCGGTCATATTCTGGCTGGGTCCGCCGACACAGCCGCCGGCGCAGGCCATTCCTTCTACGAAATCCTCGTTCAGACGGTTCACCTTCAGCATCAGCAGCGCTTTCTTGCACTCCGCCGCGCCGTTGCGCCGCAGGACATTGGGATGGATATCCTCGCCCATCTCCTCAAAGCACTGCAGGACCGCCGCCGCCACGCCGCCGCTGTTGCCGAAGCGTTTCCCATAGGTGGAACTCTCCTGATATGTATTGGGTTCCGGCTCCAGCTCGATGTCCTTGGCGTACATCAGCGAACGCACCTCGCCGTAGGTCATGACATAGTCGGCGTTGCCCTCGATGCCGTGATCCTGGGCCTCGCTCTTTTTGGCGGTGCAGGGCCCGATGAACACGGTCACGGTCTCCGGATCCTGCATCTTCAGGAAGCGGGACACGCCGCACATCGGCGACACCGTCGTGGACATATGGTCCAGAAGCTGCGGGAAATGGAGCCGGATCATGTTGACGAACGCGGGGCAGCAGGAGGTGGTCATCTTTTTGCCTTCCTTGTAGGCCTCCGCCCATTCCTCGGCCTCCGCCGCCGCGGTCAGGTCGCCGCCCATTCCGACTTCCACCATATCCGCAAAGCCGGCTTTCTTGAGCGCCGTCTTCCAGCTGGCCATCGTGATATCCGGCCCGAACTGCCCTTCCGTCGCGGGCGCTACCATGGCCACGACCCGTTTTCCGGCCCGGATCGCGTTGATTACCGCCACCACCGGAGATTTCGGCGCAATGGCCCCGAACGGACAGCTGGGGATGCAGTGGCCGCAGGCGATACATTTCTTCTCATCGATCACACAGATGCCGTACTCGTCGTAGGTAATGGCGTCCACCGGGCAGGCCTTCTTGCAGGGCCTCTCCAGATGGGCGATGGCGCTGTACGGGCAGGCCTGGGCGCATTTGCCGCACTCCTTGCATTTCATCGGATCAATGTAGGCGCGGGTATCGCCCATGGAGATCGCGCCGAAATTGCAGGCGCTCTGGCAGGCCTTCCCCATGCACTTGCGGCAGTTGTCCGTAACCAGATAGGAGGCGATGGGACATTCCTCGCAGGCCGCATTGATGACCTGGATCACATTCGGGGAATCTTTGCCGGTCGGACATTTGCCCTCGGCCAGGCGGACCCTCTGCCGGATGATCTCCCTCTCCTTATAGATACAGCAGCGAAACTGCGCCTGCGGGCCCGGTATGATCTTGTAGGGGATCTCGTCGCGTTTCTCCTCCAGCTCCCCTGCCCAGGCCAGTTTCGCCACCTCGTATACTACCTGATGCTTGATGCGGTACACGGTCGTCTCGTTTGATACCATAATTTCTTCCTCCGGGTTCATGATATTCCGAGAAATCTCTCTATGAGACATATTATCGCACGAAAATCCGGTTTCATCAATCGGTTTTTTTGGTCTTTTTGCAGTACATGCGCCGCCGGGCAGGCTTACAGACAGGCCATAGCGTCCAAATATAAAATTCCCGGTCAATCCGTCCTATGACAGACTGCCGGGAATTTCTGCGCATCGGCCTGCGCTTTTCCTTTTATTCCAAAATACATCCGTTTTTCCGGAGAATTTCCCGCAGCCGGACCACGTCCACCTGCGCCGGTTCTATGCCCTCCGCGACAGCCAGACCAGCAGCCGTTCCGGCAGCTTCTCCCTCTCCCATGCAGGTCCCCATGATCCTGGTCAGACCAAAGATATGTTCATCCACGGAAATATCCCTGCCCGCCATCATCAGTCCGCCGACACTGCTGCTTACCAGGCATCCATAGGGGATCCCGATCGCCCGCTCGACAGGCTGCATGAAATGCTGAGCGGTATTAGCGGGATGGATGTCCATGTTATAACCGGCGAGCACGATCGTATCCTCCGGCACATCCAGGTTTTCCAGCGCTTTCACTGTCAGCGTCTTGACGCCCTCGATCCTCCGGCTTTCCCTGGCTCCAAAACCATAAGACAGGCTGGACAGATACGATTTCTCAAACCCAGGACAATAGTTCTTTAAAAACAGGACCAGCTCCTTTACCTGACGGTGGCTTTCGGTCTCCGCCCGGATCACATCATCGGCCACAGAGGTATCCACGTCCGTCACGCGGGTCACATTGACCATCACTTCGCCCTCATCAGGGAGCGTAGAAAATACGATGCGGTCCCTGGGGATTGTATACTCGCCCTTTTTCCTCGCCTCTTCTATGAATTCAGAAAAACCGATAAACGTAAAGCCCCATCCCTTATCAAACTGCGACAGGTTCTGTCTCACATCGTAATCTTTGGTTACTTCGATCGTTTCCGGGTGCGCTTTCATATACGCCAGGACTTCCGGAATATCCACATGCCCCATCGTAAACGTCAAAGAACCCGGCTGCAGGCTGGCGGCCTTCTGATATTTCGCTCCGGCCATATACGCGGCCGTGCCGTCGCCGGTCGCATCGATCAGGATCTTCGTCTCATATTCCCGGATCTCGCCGCGGCACAGCGTCGTGATCCCTGCGGCTCTCCCGTTATCCGTCTTTACGGACATCAGATCCGAGTAAAGCGCCAGGTCCACGCCCGTCTCCCTGCACAGCTCAAAACACTCGATGCGCATCCAGTTATGATTGTAAAGCGCCAGGCTGTTATGGACCGGACAACGGACATGCTCCCGGAACGCGCCGACCTTCTTCAGCCTCTGCATCAATTCCTCGGCGATCCCGCCCAACACGCGTCTCCCGGAATGGTCGATAAATCCCAGGATTGGCAGACCCGAGATCGCCAGGCCACCCAGCACGGCGCTCCTTTCCACCAGAAGCGTCTTCATTCCCATTCTTCGGGCCGCTACCGCCGCCGGAACTCCGCCCGGACCTCCTCCTACGACGATCACATCATACTTCATGCTTCTCCTCCTTCTCAGAAACAGACTCTCCACGCCCCATTCAGGCATTCCAATTTCACCACCGAACAGTTGTCCGTCCGGATCCTGGCTTTGGAAAATTTGCAGCCCAGAACATAATACAGCATATGCCTGACCGCCCCTTCATGGCTGACGGCCGCGACCCGTTCCGCTCCGGCCGCTTCATCCTCCGCCAGATCCGCCATAAAACTTTCGATCCGCTCCGAAACCATATCTTCATTCTCGCCTCCGTAGGCGGTGTAATCATTCTCGCGAAGCGCTCTCTCATAGGCTTCGCCCAGTTCGCGCCGGCAGTCGGCGATCTTTCTGCCCACCAATTCTCCCGAACTGAACTCCCGAATCCTTGGTTCCGGCAGATAATCGTATCCCGGCACCGCCCGGCATGCGGTCTGCATGGTCCGAAGCAGGTCGCTCACATAGACCTTGTCAAAATGGATCCCTTCCAATCGCTTTCCTACCGCCTCCGCCTGTTCGGTCCCCAGCACGCTGAGAGGCGTCTGTCCCCAGCCCGCATGGACGCCCGCCTTATTGGCCTCGCTCTGTCCGTGGCGGATAATATATACTTCCATCTCCCATCCCTTTCACAGCCCGTTTTCCGCCAGACTGATTTTCTGATCATAAGCCGTCAGCCACTGATGAGCCGCAAAATCCGCCGCCCGCAGATAAATTCCTTTTTCGTAAACGTCAACAAAATACCCCGTATGCTTATCCTTCAGACCAGAAAATTTGGAATTGCCGTATCCTTTCGGGCTCCCGCAAAATGCCGGAACGTCAATCACATAATACCCGGCCTGCGTCCGGCACACGCCGCAGCAGTCTCCCAGACCATGATGGACATGCCCGGTCATCAGCACAATGTCCGGGTAACGGGCCAATATCTCATACAGCCGTTCTCCGTCCTGGATCTCCTGCCATGCGGGGAAATCGCCTCCCGACTGCCGGGTGATCACTTCGTGAACCGCATTGTGAATCACCGCAAACACCGGTTTTCCCTGACCGCAGACGCTCTTTAACCGTTCTTCCAGCCACGACAGCTGGGCCTCGTCGATCCGGGCGCAGCCATTCTTCACCCACTCCCCGTGTCTTCCGGGAATCACATAGCTGTCATTGTACTGGGAAAGTACCAAAAAATGATATCCGTTCCGCTCGCCCTCATAATAGAACTCCTGATGGTCCGAGAAAACCATGCCGGTCTTCTTTAATTTTGCCAGATGATCGGCTTTCAATTCGGTTCCGGCGCGAAAGAACGTCTCATGATTGCCGGGAGTGATAAAAGCTTTCATACCGCCCAACATTGGGATCGCCACGTCCCAGTAGGCGTCCCGCTCTTCATCCTCTCCGAAATTCGAGTAATCTCCTCCGTCTACGTACGCGTCCGCGTCCAGTTCCCCGGCCCATGAAAAAGCCGCTTTCAGCGCTTCCTGCCGCTCTCCGCCGCTGCCCTCGATATGAGCGTCTGAAAAGAGCAGGAACCGCAGACGGGGCCTCTTGTCTCCCAGCAGGAAGCGCTCATACTGTTCGCGGAAACAACAGTACATCGTTCTGGCCTGCAGGGACGATCCGCTTTCATCCTCCCGCAGGCGCAACGCGGTTTCGCGCACACGTTCCGCTTCCGACCGGATCGCGGCCACAGACTCCCGGCTGAAACGCTCGTCTTTCGCAAAATCGATCTTTTCCAGCTCATGCGCCAGTCCCAGCGCCGCGGAGGCAAAATATCTTCTCTCGATCTGCTCCGGTTTCAGCAGTCCCTGATACAGTCTCAATTCTCCGACCGTCACTTCGCCCAGGCCCAGCACGCCCGACGAATCCGCGCCCAGCACCACGGGACCGCCGTCCAGCGATTTTCCTTCATAAGAGGAAATGTCCGCCTGGGCCGCCATCTCCGCATCCAAATAGACGCTCTGCATCCCTTTCCGGTCATACGTAACTGTAATCTGATGCCAGCGGTCGTCCGTCGCCGCTTTCAGGCCCTTGATCTGGACCGGCTTTCCGCCCTCTTTCCCGCAGGTACTGGACGTCAGGTACAGATACTGCTGCATACAGGCCAGCACGAAGCCCTGATGCCGCGGCGAATCAAACGAAGCGTTAGCCAGAAGAACTCCGCCCCGCGTCCTTTGGGATGATTGAAAGCTGCTGATATCGACTTCCGCGTCCGGCTCTACCCATGTCGTTCTCCCGCTCCATCCGTTGCATCCGTCTCTGCTGGTGCGGATCCACAGCTGGACGGTGAAATCTTTTTCTTCCAGCGGGATCACGCCAAAATCCACATACTCGCGGGCGGGCAAAATGCCCGCCCCATTGCTGAAATACAGAGCCGGTGCGCCGTCATAGTTTTCCGTCCGCATCGTTTTTGCGTCGCCATGCAGAATGCCGTTATTTCCGGTCCGGGAGTATATGGTCTGATCCTGGATCCTTCCAAAATCCGCCTCCAGCAAAAGCGCTGCTTGCTCTTTTTCTTTTTTCATACGTCCTCTTATTTCACGATCTCATCGTAGAAACGCTGGAGCTCCGCCCTGACTGCTTCGCCCTCGTTTAAGTTCCATTCTGCCACGTACTCGTCCAGATTGTCCACTGTCTTATTGCCGTAGATAACCTGCTCGCAGAAATCGTTCAGCCCGTCGAATAAGGTATCATTGTAATCTGTATACTTTTCGTATGCCGGCATCAGGGAGAAATAGTCATCCACCAGAAGGTCCGGATCGGCGGCAATCTCAGCCTGAGCAGCCCGCAGAGGCAGCCAGTTATTCAGATTCTTCCTGGCTCTGGCCTGCCATTCCCAGGCGTACTCTTCCTCGTTCATACAATCCTGGAATTTGTCGCCGCGGAGCTTGTTCTCGTCAAATGCAGGCTGAATCGGAACAGGCAGTCCGTTCTCGTCGATCTCAAAGGTCACTCCCTCCGTACCGATCATGATATATTCCTGATTCTTAATCTTCTCATTCAGGAAATTGATGCAGTCCGCCGCATTGTCCGAGGACCGCAGCACGCCGGTCACGGTCTGGATCGTATCGACTTTCGCGTAGCACCTCGTACCGTCGGCGCCGGCCAGCGCGTAGATATAACCAATGTCATCGTCTTCGCTGCCGTTCCATACCACGTTGGGATTATTCTCCGGCAAAGCCGTGATCGCTTCCGACAATTTTCCCGGCTCGCTGCACATCATGATCGCCTGGCCGGAGGAAAACTTCTCGCCGAGGGTCGTCGACGTGTTGGTCGCCCAATCCGGATCCAGAAGCCCCTCTTCCATCAGCTTCCGCATAAAAGCAAGCATTTCTTTAAACTGATCCGCCTCCGTGATGTAGATCACCTTTCCGCTGTCGTCCACCATCCAGCTGCTGTAAATGCCAAAGGCCGATGCGATCGCCGGAGGGATCGTGAACAGTCCCAGGCCGTTCTGACCGCCGGTCGCCGCCGCGGGAGCCGGGCCGGTCAATACATAATCGCAGTTATAGAAATTCTTCAGAGTTACCAGCGCGTTATAAAACTCATCCAGCGTCTTGGGAAGCTCCGTGATACCGGCTTCTTCCATCATATCCAGACGGCAGACGATAAAACGCGTCATATTGCCCGGATACGGATACCGCACCGGCGTGCCGTAGATCGTGCCGTCTTCGGCGGTTACCACGCGCCAGGATTCGTCGGATACTCCGCTCAGAATATCCTGTCCATATACCTTCAGCAGGTCGTTGAGCGGCGCCAGAGCCCCGTTTTTCATCAGGATCTGGAACTGCGCTACCGTCATGGATACCATATCGATATCCGTTCCGGACGACACCTGCAGAAGCAGGGATTCGGTCGCATTCTCTTTATTCAGAGAAGAATACTCCGTATCATATCCGGTTACCTCTTCGATCACTTTTGCTTCCGGCCTCTCATTCAGATCCAGGCTGGTATTCTGACGAAGCAGCTTCAGCGTTACGTTGCCGGGTCCTTTAAGCGCCGGCACATTCGGAAGCGCTTCCGTGGGTGTTTCCGCCGCAGCAGTTGTTTCCTTTTCACTGTCCGCCTGCGCCGCAGCGGTCGTTGCAGCCGTGGTCGCCGCGGCCGTAGTAGCCGCAGCCGTGGTAGCCGCAGCCGTGGTCGTGTTCCCGCCGGAGCCGCTCCCGCAGCCGGCAAGCGACGTTACAAGCAAGGATGCACACAACAGGATTCCCAATGCTCTCTTCTTCATTACTACAGTTCCTCCTTTTCATCATTTGGTTTGTCGCGATTTCTCTCGCTTTTGCCTGTTTTCCTGTTACCTACCTTATTTATCACAGGATCCTGGATCCATTGTGATCTGTCCCGCAGTTCTCCAACCGGCTGTCAGTTTTGCTTTTCCTGTCCGTCCCAGCTTCCATCCGCGGTCACTCTGTAGCCGTCCGGCGTTATCGTGTCCATATAGAGGCTTCCCTGCGCCGAGCCTTCCGCCGTTTCAAAATAATACCATTTCCCTTCGATCTCGGCCCAGCCTACCAACATTCTGCCTTTCCAGCCGTCCGATTCGGGATTCAAGTAGAACCAGCGTCCGTTCCACCGCAGCCATCCTGCCGACATATAACCGTCTCCACCGAAGTAGTACCAGTCTGTCCGGCCATTATAGGTAAGACGTTCCCATCGATTGACCGGATAAGAACCATCCTCATACCGGAACCACCATCCTGCCGCATCCTGTTCCCATTCGCCTGCCGCAGTCTGGAGCTCCATCGTCTGAGACGGCGCTGCCTCTTTCAGCGGTTCCTGGTCCTGAGACTCTTCGGGCTCTTCGGACTCTTCCGGCTCCTCCGGATTCTCCGGGTCTTTCGGATCATCCGGGTCTTTCGGATCATCCGGATCTTCCGGGTCTTCCGGATCTTCCGGGTCTTCCGGATCCGCGCTGCCCTCAGCCTTTCCTATCGTTCCATGATAATTCTGACGCAGGCTGGAATCATTCTGAGTTTTCACTTCATATCCCCGGCTGTCATCCATCGTCACTACGATCAGTCCGTCCAATCCCTCCGCATAGAACGCCGTATCCCGTTCGCTGGCGCGGTCCACCAGATCCTGGCTTCCGTTATCGTCGGAATCGCTGACAATGATCATCGCTTCCACCATATCCAGCCACTCTACGCAGTTGGAATTATACGTTCCATGGTGATTGGCTTTCATCACATCCGCTTTCAGTTCGTCTCCCCGCTCTTCGATCAGAGTCAGCTCACGATTCCGGTAGAGATCGCCGCAGCTTAAATATGTTGATTCCCCGTACGTAAACTTCATCGCCAGAGAGATGTTATTCCGGATCGTCGTTCCTGCCAGCGTATCGTATTCCGTCAGCATCTGCTCGGTCGGATTGAAGATATCGACCGTCACGCCGTCGATCTCAGGAAAATCATAAGGCACTTTCACATCCGCATGGATCTCCGTCTTGACCGTCGATCTGAGATAATTGCGGAGCTCTGCCTCCGTACTGTACTGGATCCTCGACGTATAGTACCGTCCTACGCTTCCCTCTCCGCTCTTTTTATACAGATATTCGGCGATCGCCTTCATGCCGCCTACATGATCCACGTCCGGATGGGAGAGCACAAAGTAATCCATCTTCTCCAGTCCGATCCTCTCCAAAAGCTCCAGGATCGGTCCGGTGCAGTGCGTATTCCCGCCGTCGATCAGCATCGTCGAGCCTTCCGGGAAAATGATGATCGTACAGTCGCCGCATTTGCTCGAATTATCATTGGTGCTCACAAATTTTTTCGGCGTGATCAAATACATTTTTCCGTCTCCGCCAGCCGCCAGAGCCGCTTTTATTTCCTCCGTCATCTCGTCATAACGGTCCGCTTCCGACGCCCTGCTCTGCATATAGGCCGCTGCCACGGCGCTGGCTTCCGCTCTGGTCATGGGAGCGTAAACATCGTAATCCTCCAGGTTTTCCGTAATTGCGCGGAGCAATCCCATCTGTTCGCACCACGCAAGCGCCGCTTTCTCCTCATCCGGCAGGCCGGCGTCCTCATCCGAGACCGCCTGCGCGACAGCCGTCACCACCGCGCCGTTGCGCTGCGCCATCCGGTACAGGATCACGGCCAGGCGCGCCAGAGTCAGCGTATCCTCTTCCGCCGCTTCCGCTACTCCGATGCATTCCGCCCACTCCTGCGCAGAATCATACATTCCCGGAGCGCCGGCGCGGACATAAAGCATATCCAGGATCTCGCCGGCATCCGCCGGTTCGCCGCCTCCGAAATACCCCTCTTCCGCATCGATCCATCCGTAATCCGCCAGCCACTGCACGGAAGCTTTGTACCAGGCGTCTGCCGGAACATCTTCGTACAGATCGGTTACTTTTTCAGGCGTCTTAAGGAACGTGATATTCGATTCCAGAAGATTGGCGTTGCCGTACTGCTGCTGGCTGATATCGATCTGCTGCCATTCGATGCTCGTGCCGTTATAGGTTACCTTGCCGGTCTTCAGCTTGGCCGCGCCCTCAAACGCTTTCATATCCACGGTTCTGAGCGTCGAAGGGATCCATACTTCCTTCAGATTGACGCAGGCATTGAACACCTTGCTTCCGATCACTTTCAGGCCCTCAGGAAATACGATCTTTTCCAGAGCGATGCAGTTGGTAAACGCATAGGTTCCGATCGACTCCACCGTACCCGCCAGCTGCACATCCGTCAGATAACGGAGATTCGCAAACGTATACCAGCTGACGGAGGTTACGCCTTCCCCGACCACCGCTTTTTTAATATCGTTGACGCTGTTCAGCCATGGGCACTGGCTGGAGGAAGTCCACTCCGGCATCGGCCCGTCGCCGCTGATCGTCAGAGTACCGGTATCCACGTCCAGATCCCATCTGACAGAATCCGTCAGCATCCCGGACGTGCCCAGCACGAACGCGGCCTGCAGCAGCGGTTCATTTCCCGTACCCGCCTCCGCCGTCATTCTTTCCCAATCCTCCTGGTATCCGATATAATATACCGTTTCCAGATTTTCGCAGGCCGCAAACGCATTGGCCCCGATCCCGGCAATACCGTCATAGAGGATGACCGTTTTGACGCTGGCGGCATCCGCGCCCCAGGGAGCGGCCTCTCCGCTCTCATAATCCGGTATCGCTCCCGTTCCGCTGATCTTAAGTACGCCGTTTTCCAGCGAATATACGAGCCCTCCGCCGATCTCCTGCTGTCCGTATATGTAATCCCCATTCGTGCAGTGAACGGTGATCGTCGTTTTAGTCAGGTCCGAAGTGAACTGCGTCGTCGTCAGCAGCTTCTTCCATTCGTCAATGGTGTCTCCGTAATGAATATCGCTTAAACTGGTACACAGATAGAACGCCGCCATCGTGGAATTTTTCCCTGCGGTCACATTCAGTTCTTTGACCGTACCGGGGATCCATACCTCTTTCAGAGAAGAACATTTCCCGGCCGCGGCCTCGTTCAGAACCGTAAAGGTACCGTTCATCACCAGCGTCTCCAGCGACGGGCATCCGTAGAACTGCGCTCGCCCCATCTGGGAAACCGTATCGGGAATCGTGATCTCTTTCCAGCCGCTCTCCCTGAAGACGCCTGCTCCCAGTTCCGTGAGTCCCTCGTCCGGCAGAACGACTGTCTCCATGTTCAGCTGCTTGCTCAACAGGTTATTCCCCAGCCGGGTGATTCCTTTTTCGACCACCACCCGTGTGATCTCGTCTTTAAACGCGTCCCACGGCTTTGCGGCCGTCGTGCTGTTATAATCCGGCGTGCTTCCGCTTCCGGAGAGAGTCAGCGTCGCCGTATCCGGATCGTACTTCCAGAAAACGTCGGTGCCGTCCATCTGGCCCTCCAGCTTCTGCGGCGGCAGTTCCGCCGTATCCTCGTCCCCTTGCTGATATGTATACAGGTCGCCCTCACAATCCACTTTCAGCTCAGAATTATATAACACTGCCTCTGTCTTCGCCGCTCCTTTTGTCGATGCCAGTACCGTTTTCCAGGCATCCGCCGTCCCGCCGTAGCGGACAGAGACCAGCGCGTCACATCCGTCAAATACGCCTTTCGTCCCCTCTTTCAGCAGAGTTGTCAACGTGCCCGGAAGCTCCAGCTCTTCCAGCGCCCCGCAGGCGGCGAAGCACTGATCTCCCAGCGACTCATACGTTCCTTTCAGCGTCGCTTTCGTCAAACCGGTACAGCTGTAAAAGACCGTGCGGCCCATCTTCTGCACCGTCGCAGGAATCGTGATCTCCTTGATCAAGGTCTGCCGGAAGACCCCCGCCTCCAGCTCCGCGAGCGCGCCGTTTTCCGGCAGTTTTACCGTTTCCAGCGCCTTATAGCTTCCAAACAGATTATTGCCCAGCTTGGTGATCTGGTCGCCTACGACGACGTTTTTGATCTCGCTCTTATACGCGCTCCATGGCTGGGCCGTATCGTTGTTTTTATAAGTGCTGGGCGTGGCGCCGCTTCCTCCGAGCGTCAGAGTCTGTGTCTCCGGATCGTAAGACCAGGTCACGCTGGTTCCGTCTATCGTCCCGGAATATTCGGAATCACCGCTCCCGCCGCTTTCGTCGCCCGCCTGATAGGTATACGGCCCGTTCTGACACTGGACCTGCAGCTCGGGATTATACAAATATTCTTTGCTGCCATCCGTAGACCCTGTGATCGACGCCAAAATGCCTTTCCAATCTTCTATGGTTCCTCCGTACGTCACCTTTTTCAGCGCACTGCAACCCTCAAATGGAGCTTTCACACTAGATTTAGTCGTTTCCAGGCTCAGGCTTTTCACTGAACCGGTGATCGTCAGCTCTGCAAGGTTCGTACAGCTGCCAAACAGCTGATCGCCTATGACCTCGTACGATCCCTGAAGTTCCGCCTTTACCAGACTCTTGCATCCGTAAAACTGCGCCCGTCCCAGGACGGCCACGGTCTGCGGAATCTGGATCTCCGTCAAACCGCTTTGCCTGAATACGCCCTCCCCGATCTCACAGAGCGCGCCGTTTTCCGGCAGTTCCACCGTCTTAAGACTGGAAAAACCGCTGAACAGCTCTTTTCCCAGCTTAGTGACTCCGTCTTCCACGACTACGTTCTCAAAACCGAGTCCCTTCCACGGCTGATTACCTTTTTTATCAATTCCACCACTTCTGCTATAATCCGCAGTTGCTCCTTCTCCGGACAATACCAGCGTTTTCTCATCCGCATAGTAGCTCCAATCCACATCGCCTGTTTTGCCCGCATTGCTGGGCGTTGAACTCCGGAGCATCGCGGTCCGGTTTACCCCCCCGCTCATTTCTTCTCTTTCCGTATATCCATTCTGTGTAGTCGCAAGCGAGGAAAAAGAAGACGGCAGGATCATAGCCGCGGCGCAGAGAACGCTCGCTATTTTCCAACATTTCCTCTTTATCTTTATCATAAGTACCGCCTTTCTAAAACCCATATTTCCCCTGTTATCCTTTTTCTGATCCGATGGTGATCCCCTGCACCATATAGCGCTGCACGAACGGATACACCATGATGATCGGTATCACCGTAAGAGTAACGGCACACGCGATCATCCCGTCTGAGCTGATCGCCGCGCCGGTCGCACTTTTCAGCGCATCGGCCACCGAATTGATATCGGCCGTTACATTTTTCAGATATACCTGAATCGTTTTCAGCGAATCTTTTGTAATGTAGATCGAAGCGTCAAAATAATTATTCCAGTAGCTGACCGCATACAGCATGCTCACGGTAGCCAGGACCGGCTTGGACATCGGGCAGACTACCGAAAAAAGCACCTGAAAATCTCCCGCTCCGTCGATACGCGCCGATTCTTTCACGCCGTCCGGCAGGCCCTCAAACGAGTTTCTCACAATCAGCAGATTAAAAATGCTCAGTAAGTGGGGGACGATCAGCGCAACGCGCGTATTCAGGAAGCCCATAGTCCTGAATACCATATACGTAGGTACCAGACCGCCAGAAAATACCATCGCGATCATGCACAGGATCGTCAGGACGCCGCGTCCGCGCAGCTGCGGTTCTGACAATGGATACGCAAACAGGATCGTGATCAGCATACTGCCCGCCACTCCGATCACCGTAACGACGATGCTGTTCTTTAAAGCATTCACATATCCCGTCTCTGTCAGTACATAACGGAGCGAATCCAGCTGGAACCCGTTGGGCCAGAAATATACTTTTCCCAGCGTTACCGCCACATTGTTGCTGACCGCTTTCGAAGCCACATGCAGGCAAGGGAGCAGGCAGACCAGGCCAAGTACCGTCATCACGACATAGGATACCGCCGTCACCATCTTATCCTGGCGTCCCCGCGGAGGACCTGAGGGACGGCGCGTTTGGCTCTTTTTTTCCATTCTCAACCTCCTCTACCAGATGCTGCGGTGCAGCGTCTTTCTGCTGATGGCGTTCGCGCCGACGATCAGCACAAACGCAACAACGGAATTAAACAGTCCCAGCGCGGCGGAATATGAAAATTCCATCCGCCCGATGCCCTGCCGGTACACATAAGTCTGGATAATATCCGCCACATCGTACACGGTAGAATTGTAAAACAGCAATACCTGCTCGAAACCATGATCCAGAATATGTCCTACTTTCAGGATCAGCATCAATACGATCGACGGCAGGATCCCCGGAATGGTAATGTGCCATATCTGCTTCAGCCTCCCGGCCCCGTCGACCCGCGCTGCGTCAAACAGTTCCATGTCGAGCCCGGTGATCGCGGCCAGATACACAATGGTCGTATGACCGATGGATTTCCATCCCTCCGTAAATACAAGGACGCCGCGGAACACCGACGTATCGGTAAAAAATCCGATCTTCTCAAATCCCAGCGCCTGCAGGAATCCGTTTACCACGCCGGAGGAAGAAAGCAGCGACAGAAAGATACCGTATACGATGACCCAGGAAAAGAAATGCGGAATGTAGATCACCGTCTGCGTCAGCCTTTTATAGGCACGGTGTCCGATCTCATTCAGCATGATCGCGCACAGGATCGGAATCGGGAAGATCCACACGATCTTTTCAAAATTGATGATCAGCGTATTCATCAGTACTTTCATAAAGTCTTTTCCCTTGAACAGCTTCTCGAACCAATAAAATCCCACCCAGTCGCTGGCCGCGATCGCATCCAAGGGGTTTTTTCCCGCAAAAATGTTGTAATCCTTAAAAGCGATCAGGATCCCGTAATACGGGATAAATTTATAGATCAGCAAAACCGTCAGGGCCGGGATGATCATCAGATACATCCCCGGGTGCCGCCTGATATACATGAGATCTTTGTGAAGCCGGGTACGAAACGGAACTGCCGGCAAAGAGTCCTTTTTATTCGTCTGTCTCTTTTTCACGTTTCATCTCCTTCCTTAGTCTTCCACTGGTTCTTATCTTATTTCTGCATGGAATATATACGATTTCCAGCTTTCTCCCGGCTGCAGAGCGACCGGCTCCGTCAGATCCGGACTCACGACCACTTTGATCGATTCATCGCTCATCTGCATCCGGATCGCGTCTTCCAGCCGGTCCGTAGGATACGCGTGCGTGATGATCGGGGCCAGCTTAAGTCTTCTTTCATTCAGCAGAGACACCGCCCGTTCAAACGTATCCGGATCGATCATCGATCCCGTCACGCTCAGTTCCTTATGATATACGTCGTCCAATGAGAGCGGATGAAACGTATCCGGCTTCGGTACGCTGAACAGAACGATCTCGGCTCCCTTTCCCGCAACCGCAAACGCCTGCTCTACCGCTTTCGTGTTCCCTACGCACTCGATCACGACATCCGCGCCGTGTATACCGGTGACTTCCTCATAGCGGGCGGCCAGATCTTCCTCCAGCGGATCGATCGCCGCATCTACGCCGATCTCCAGCGCTACCTTGCGCCTGAATGCGTTTGGCTCGCTCAGGACCACGCTTGACGCTCCCGCAATCCTGGCCAGCTGAACCATCATCAGCCCGATCGCGCCCCCGCCTATCACGCATACCGCGCTGCCCGGCCGGATGCCCGCCCTGTCAATCCCATGGATACAGCAGGCCAGCGGCTCCGCCATAGCGGCATGTTCGATGGGGATCTCCTGATCCACCTTAAAGCATTGGGTCTGCGGCACTACGCAATAATCCGCAAAGCCTCCGTCTCTCGTCACGCCGATAGCGCTCAGATTCTCACACAACTGTTTCTTCCCCTGGCGGCATGGACGGCACTTCCCGCAATAAATATTCGGGTCGATCGCCACATGATCCTCTGCCGCTACCAGATCTACATTTTCTCCTACCCGTTCCACGATACCGGCCAATTCATGTCCCAGAATCACCGGAGGATGCACCTCTGCCGAGCCCTTGTCTCCATGATAGATATGTACGTCCGTTCCGCACACGCCGCACGCGGCAACACGTACCAAAACCTCGTCAGGGCCAAGAGAACTTAATGCCTTTTCTCTGATCTCAAAATTACCGTTCCCTAAAAAATACGTCCCTTTCACGTGTTCTCAACTTTCCCTCCTTCTTTAATCTTTTCACACGTTCCCTTTACCGCTTCCGAAATTTCTCTCCCTGTATCTGGGAAATCATTTCATTTCAGTTATTACTTATGCTTAAGTATTAACTTTAAGTTGCATTATACACGATACATGCTCAAATTGCAAGCACTTTTTGTATATTTTTCCATTTGTTTTATTGTTATAAAAAACAACCGTACTTTTTTTGCACAATTAAGGTCCCAGCCAAAAAACGTCGTGTGTTAAAAACTTATCAAAAAATAAATATGAGACTTGCAATTTTTTCTTATATATAATATGATGATAGCAATTCATTCGGGTATTATTTCCACCGAACCAAATTGTGGAAATAAATAATTGGATTTTCGATTTTCTGAGATTGGAGTTTATTACATGGGAGAGGAACGTATTACTGCCGCCAACATTCGAAAGATCAATCAAAACCGCGTATACCAAGCTATTTACCATATGCGATCCACTTCTAAACTGCAGTTAGTACAGTCTCTGGAAATGGGCCTGTCCACCGTCAGCCACAATCTGAATCAGCTTTATGAAGCCGGCCTGATCAAATATGACGGGTTTTTCGCATCTACCGGCGGACGCAAGGCCTATGTCATACGGATCGTACCGGACAAGCACGTTTCCATTGGCATCGAGCTTTTAAAAGACCGCATTTACTATGTGGCTGTAGATCTATATGGGCATATCATACATAAATATACCGTAACGATCGACTATGTCTCCGAGAGCGATTATTACCGTTATATCGGCATACAGCTTAACGCTTTTATCACACAGTACGGGATCGCCCCCTCTTCCATCCTGGGCGTCTCGATCGCGACCCAGGGCATCGTTTCACGCGATGGTTTCTCTATCGTTTACGGGGCCATCATGGGGAATTCCCAGATGCGTCTGGAGAATTTTCAGGCGCATATTCCGTACCGCCTCCATCTGGAGCACGATTCCAAGGCCTCCGCTTTCCTGGAACACTGGAACCATCCGGATATAAAAAATGCCGCCGTACTGCTCTTAAACTACAATCTGGGCGGCGCGCTGATCATCGACGGAAACGTACAGTCCGGCGATCATATGCGCGGCGGCCTGATCGAGCATATGTGCGTGCAGCCGGACGGCCCTGTATGCTACTGCGGAAAACGCGGATGTCTGGAAACCTTTTGTTCGGTAGAAAGCCTGGAAAACGAAGCGGAAATGAAAGCCGCCGACTTTTTCTCCGCCCTGCGCAGCACCCGGCCGCCCAGGCTCCAAAGGATCTGGCGGCAATATCTGCAGCGGCTGGCATTCGCTATCCGCAACCTGAGCATTGTCCTGGATACTACTTTTATACTCAGCGGTTATCTGGCGCCCTATCTGATCCCGGAGGATATTTCCACGCTATTGGAGATGGCCAACGACATGACGCCGTTTCCGCTGACCGCTGATCAGCTGATCCTGGGAGAATGCGGAGAATATACGCCCGCCGTCGGCGGCGCGCTCTATTACATCCAGGAATTTCTGGAATCCGTATGACAAAACTTCATAAATTAAAAAACTCCATGAGCGCCGCCGCACTATAACGGCAACTGTGTCTCATGGAGTTTTTTATCACCGGCCGCCAACCGGATCCGCATTCTTCATCGCCTCTCTCTTGCGCCGGCGCACCCGGTTGATATGCCGCTCGAAGTCGCCGCTGCCGATCAGCTCCGCCAGCACATATTGGAGATAGGTCGGCACCGTGCAGGAATAAAATCCCAGCTTTTCCGCAAATTCGGGGACCAGACGGCGCGGCAGCACCATATAACCGACGCGCAGCGACGGGGAGATCGTCTGGGAAAATGTGTTCATGTAGATCACGTTGTCGTCAGAGGTACAGGCAAACAATGTTTCCTCCGGCTTTTTCAGAATGGAAAACTCGGACTCAAAATCGTCTTCCACAATATAGCGGCCGTTTCTGCCCGCCCAGCGCATATATTCATGGCGTTTGGAGGCCGTGGCCGTCACGCCGCTGGGGAAGCTGCGGTAGGGGGAAATGTGCAGAATATCGGCCCCGCTGGACCACAGGGCGCCGCTTTCGACCCCGTCGCTCCCCAACGGAAGCTTTTCCAGCCGCACGTCGCAGGCCCGGTACACCTGCTCGATCTTTTTATAGGAAGGGGACTCGATTCCGTAGATCCGGTCCCGGCCCAGCAGTTCCACGATCAGGCCGTACAGGTATTCGGAACCGGAGCCTATGACGATCTGGTCCGTGTCCGCGGCGATTCCCCGGCTCCTCGACAGATACCGGCTGATCGCCCCCCGCAGCTCTGCGCAGCCCAGATTGGGCGACCGGTCCAGAATCGACTCGCCCCGGTCGCTGATCACTTTCCGCATCGCTTTTGAGAGCACGGAAAACGGAAATTCCGGCGCGGCAAACGCCGGCTTCCCCGCTGCGTCTGCTTCCGGAGCCTGAGCTTCCGGCCGCAGAACAGCGGGATCCTGCGCAGTATGGCAGAACCGCGGAACCGGTCCGCCCGCTTTAAGGCTTTCCGCAAAACCGCGTCGGCTTCCCTCGTTTTCGTATTCTCCCGGCGTGTCCCGCTCCGGCGCGGACGAAAACCCGTCGTCCGTGCGGAAGATCACATAATACCCGCTGCGCTCCCTGGCCTCGATATATCCCTCCTCGCACAAAAGCGCACAGGCATGTTCCACCGTCACCGTGCTGAGTCCCAGTTCCCCCGCGATCAGGCGTTTGGACGGCAGCTTCGTATCATAGGGATAATTCCCGCGCAGAATATCCTCGCGCAGCTGGGCATACAGCTGCAGGTAGGCCGGAACCGCGCCTGTTTTTTCGATCGTATATTTCATGTAGTCCCCGCGTCCTTTCTTTTCTCAAACTATCCGCCGCTGCCGGCTGTTTCCCGGTCCGGTCCCTGTTAAACATACGCGAAAGCCGGAAAAACAAAGAGGATGCCCGCGTCTGCGGCGCACCCTGCAGCGGCATTTATTGCAACCTATCTACAATGAAGGTTTAAGGTTTACTCCGCTTCTTCCGCAAACTCCCCCGTCAATCCAAAAGCGTGGTTCATAGGCCCGCTTCCATGTCCCAGATCCAGCATCGCGGCCAGTGCGCCGGATATATAATCTTTGGCCCGTTTCACCGAATCCGGCAAACTGTAACCTTTCGCCAGATTTGACGCGATGGCGCTGGACAGGGTACAGCCGGTACCATGGGTATTGGAATTGGCGATCCGCCTCCCATAGAACCACCGGCAGACACCGTCCGCATACAGCAGGTCGTTGGCATTGTTCACCTGATGGCCGCCCTTCAAAAGGACCGCGCAGCCGTAAGTCCCGCCGATCTTCCGCGCGGCATTTTCCATGTCCGCCTCTGTCCGGATGGGCATACCGGAAAGGATTTCCGCCTCCGGGATATTGGGCGTCGCTGCCAGGGCCAGCGGAAGCAGCTCCTGTTTCAGCGTCTCCACCGCTTCCTCCGCAATGAGCCTGGAACCGCTGGTGGCGACCATCACCGGATCCACAACGATATTGGACGCGCCGTAAGCGCGGAGTTTCCCGGCAATCACCCGGATCAGGGCGCTGGAGGATACCATGCCGATCTTCACCGCATCGGGGCGGATATCCGTAAAAATCATATCGATCTGCTGTCCCAGAAATTCAGGCGTTACTTCCATAATGCCCGACACTCCGGTGGTATTCTGCGCGGTCAGAGCCGTGACCGCGCTCATGGCGAAAACGCCGTTCATCGTCATGGTCTTGATATCCGCCTGGATCCCGGCTCCCCCGCTGGAATCGCTCCCCGCTATCGTCAACGCTGTTTTCATCGCTGCTCTCCTTTCATCCGGCTCCGGGCCGGCCGCTCTCCCCGCTGTTTCCTGCGTCGAAATATTCCGGGCTGACCTTCCGCTCTCCCGCAAAATTCTCCATCAGCACATTTCTGTCAGTTCTTCCGGCCTCTCCGTAAAAACTCTCCGGCTCCGGGCCGGCCGCTCTCCTTACCCTTCTGCGCCGCTCATCTTCTCCGACAGTTCTCTCAGCAGGCGGCACTCCGCTTCAATGTCCGCCGCCGCAAAGATCCCCGACACCACGGCCACGCCCGCGGCGCCGCTCCCGGCCAGTTCCATGATATTCTCCCTGCAGATCCCTCCGATCGCCACGACCGGGATTGAAACCGCCCCGCAGATCTGCCGCAGCATTTCTTTGGAAAGCGGAACCGCGTCTTTTTTCGTGGCGCTGCCGAACATTGCGCCCGTGCCCAGATAATCCGCGCCGGCCGCCTCCGCCCGAAGGGCCTGCTCCACGGTCTTGGCCGTGACGCCCAGGATCCTGTCCGGGCCGATCCGCCTGCGCACCTGCGCCGCCTCCATATCCTTCTGTCCCACATGGACGCCGTCCGCGCCGCACCAAAGCGCCAGTTCCACATTATCATTGACAATAAACGGCACGCCGTACCGATGGCACAGCTCCCGCAGTTCTGCGGCCTCCCGGGCAAAATGCGCCTCGTCCAACTCTTTCTCCCGCAGCTGCACGCAGGTTGCTCCGCCTTTCAAAGCGCATTCTACCTGCTCATACAGACTCTGCCGTCCCGTCCACCCGCGGTCCGTGACCGCGTACAGACGCAAGGTTTTCCTATCGAATTTCATAACGTGCCCCGCTTTCCAGTTCCTCTCCCGTCAGCCGGTAAACCGCGTCGATCAGGTAATTGCGGTAACTGGCGTTTCCGTCCGACGCCTCCATCCGCTCGTAAGCTTTTTCCCCGCAGAGACCCATCGCGCAGACCGCGGCCGCGGCTGCCTCCAGCCTGTGCTCCGGATTGGCGGCCACATACGCCGCCGTCAGAACCGAAAGCTGGCAGCCGGTTCCGGTCACGCTGCTCATCATGGAATGTCCGTTATAAATGCGGCAGACCCGGTCCCCATCGGACACGAGATCGACGGCCCCGGTCGCAACCGCCACCGTTTTGGCCGCCGCGGCAAATTGTTTTACAACTTCGCTCAGCCGCTCCAGATTTTCCGAAGTGACCCGGTCCGCCCGGTCCGCGTCCACGCCCTTCGTGGTGCCCGCGCCCAAAGCCAGCGTCCGGATCTCCGAAACATTGCCCCGGACCACCGAACAGCCGATTTCCCCCAAAAGCTTCCGGGCTGTCTCGGTGCGGAAACGGGAAGAACCTGCCCCCACGGGATCCAAAATCACCGGGTGTCCCAGTTCCCCGGCGCGCTTTCCGGCTTTCAGCATAGCTGTAACCTTTCTGTGGTCCAGTGTACCCAGGTTGATGCACAACCCACTGCAAATAGAGGTTACATCCTCCACCTCATTTTCATCGTCGGCCATGACCGGCGACGCGCCGCAGGCCAGCAGAACATTGGCGCAGTCATTGGCTGTCACGTAATTCGTGATACTGTGGATCAGCGGCCGTTTCGCCCGCACATTTTCAAGCATTTCCCCTAACATAATATCGCCGCTCCGTCATCCGGAGGAACCGGGTCAAAAAACGCCGGTTCCCCCTCATCCGTTTTATTCCGTCATCAGCTGGAACGTTTTCAAAAGTCCCGCTTTCTGAAGCGCTCCCAGAAGGATCGCCGACAGAAGCGCTCCGCCCGCCGTGGAGATCAAAAACGGGACCACATAGGCGTAAAACGCGATATCCGCCGCGTTCATCCCCATCAGGAAAATCGCCACGGGATACGCGCAGAGTCCGCCCAGTACCGCGGTTCCGAAAACCTCCGCCGCCAGCGTCGCCGGTATGTTCTTCGTCCGCCAGTAGGCGACGCCGCAAAAAAGCGCGCCCACCATGCTGCCCGGAAAAGCCATAAGACTGCCAAGTCCCAGAAGATTCCGGATCAGGCTGGCCGCAAACGCCACAGCGACGCCGTACCAGGGCCCCAGCGTAACCGCGCACAGGATATTCACCATATGCTGGATCGGCGCACATTTGCTTCCAAAGACAGGTACGGAAAACAGGCTGCCAACTACAGCCACCGCACACAGGATACCCGCAACGCTTAACTTTTTTGTTTGTTGGTTTTTCATTTTCTTACACTCCTCTGCCAAATTCAGTGAGAACGGCGTAGCAGACAGCGACGTTCTCCTGTAAAACGGGGCAATCTCCCCAGGAAAATTCGGTCGAAGCTTGCTGGCTTCCTCTCACGCCGGAACACGGCTTCCCATCGCTGTCATCTACAGGATCAAGGGCGCTCCCCCTCCATCCGCCCGAATCATCGGGATGTCCGTCCTTACCTCCTTTCACGTCGGAATCACATCCAAAATCCCGCCACATCTCCCTCCGCATGAAAAGGTCCGCTCTGCCGCCTTTTGCGCGGAAAAAAGAGACGCCTGCGCGGCGTCTCCGTAAAAATCCATCTCTCCATGACTTCCTACGGCGGCATTATCCGCGTCAGGTTTAAGGGTCGAAGTTCGATTACTTCCTCTCAGCCTGCCCACAAGCTCCCCTGCTCTTTGGCTCGTCTAAAGTGTAACATTGACGGCGGCGTTTGTCAACTGATTTCTGCCGGCCTTTTGCGCTCACTTCTGCGCTTACGCAGCACGCCGATCCTATCGTAAGGGGAAATTCTCCGCCAGGCGTCCCTATCCCAGCAATTTCAGAAGCTGTTTTTCTTCCGCGTCCGGCAGAAGTCCTGCCAGATGGGCCCGCATCCGCTCTTTCGATTCCAGCGGGTCGCGGCGATAGGCGGCGGTTACCAGCTCCCGGCCGAATATGACCTCCGGCGTGCTGTACTGGGCCACTCCCCAGCCGTAGGTCTTTCCCTTCTTGTCCTTCATATAGACAAAATCGGCGACGCTTACGTAGGTCTGCATCTGAAGCCGGGTGATCACCGTATCGAAGCCTTTATTTCCTCCCTTGCGGTAATTGCATTTCTCTTTTAACGTCCTGCTCAGAATCGCACCGTTTTCCGCGATCACATCGTAGATTCCTTTGTCCTTGTAGGAAGCCAGCTCATCGTCGAACCTGGCGTCAAAATCGTATCCGTTCCTCCGGTAATTGGCGAAATCCGGCAGCCATTCCGCGCTGACAAACCCTGCCCTGCCCGAAAATAATTTTCCGTAGACGCAGGTTTTGCTGCGGGCGATCGGCCCTTTCCACTCCCACGGCCCGTCCAGGGTATCGGAAAACCACAGTTCCCTCCGGCAGCATTCCTCCACGGAAAAGCCGGGAACCTCATTGATGAAAAACGGCAGGAACCCGATCTCCTGCACGAGTCGAATCAGATCCTCCGCACTTCCAAGCTCACGAAACCGCATCCTTGTTTCCTCCCGCTGTCTCTGTTTTCTTTCCCGGCGCTTCGCCCACGACCAGCTCCGCCGCGTTCAGAGCCGCCCCGCAGGCCGCCTCCTCCACACATTCCGTCAGCCGCAGGGGAACTCCGAACAGGTCTTCCAATATGTGCCGGAGCGCCGGATTTTTCCGCACGCCGCTGCCTGACGCGGCCACCGTGCGCGCGCGGAGCCCCGTCTCCCGGCGAACCCGTTCGTACATCTGATATAATTCCTCCGCGATCCCAAAAAGCATCCCGTAAATGAGATTTTCCGGCGTAAAATTGTCCTCGGTCAGACCGGTCATGCTGCCCCGCAGGTCCGGGTCGGTACGGCTGCCGCAAAAGGCGGTGCAGACCTTCAGCCCTGCGCCGGAAGCGTTTGCTCCTTCCGCGCCGGCCCCTTCCCGCGGGAAACCGGTCTCTCCCGCAGGTTTTGCGCGGTTCTTCCTCTCCGCCGCCTCAGCCAGTTTCCCCATGACCGCGTACTGTTCTTCCTCCCCGCAGCCGGCCGCCGCCAGATAGCTCCGGAAGAAACGTTCCAGGACCGCGTAGGCCCGGCCGCCGCAAAGGGAAGCGCCCACCAGCAAGAACCGCCCGCCGGTCAGGGGCCTCGTCTCGATTCCTTCAATCTCTGCATAATGGTCCGACGCCACAGAAATCTGCCCGCCGGTGCCCACATTGACCAGAACGTCTTCTCCTCCGTATCCCGCCGCTCCCAGGAAGCTGGCCTGGTTGTCGCCGAGCGCCGCCGCAACCGGCCGTCCCCGGTAATGTCCCAGCGCCGCGGGTCCGTCCGTCACCTCCGGCAGGATCCCGGGATCCAGCCCCAGTTCCTCCAGCAGGTCTGTCCGGAACCGGCCCGTATCCGCCCGGAAAAATCCAAGGCTGGCCGCCATGCTCGTATGGAGAAGCGGGCGCGTCCGGCCGGTCAGCGCCATTCCCAGATAATCCGCCGCCGTACAAAGCGACGCCGCTCCCTCCGGAATGCCGCCCTCCCGATGCAGCCACGCGTGGGTGCCCAGACCATACCCTGCGGGAACCGCGGCCCCGCACCGTGTCCGAAGCCATTCCGTGAATGTCCGGCCGTCCGCGTCCTTCTGCGCGCACCGCCGGTCCTGCCAGGTATACAAAGGGCTGAGTCTGTTTCCGCCGCCATCCGCATACAAAATGCCGTGCATCTGCCCCGTCAGCCCGATGGCCGCCGCGTCCGGATAGTCCCGAAGCAGTTCGTCCAGCAGACAGACCGCTTTCTCCACGATCCGCCCCGCATCCTGGATCCGTTCCCAGGGCCGCCCCGTTTCCATAAAACTGTCGTTCGGCACGGTCCGGGACTCCAGCACGGCGTTCCGCCCGCAGTCCAGAACGGCCGCGCTGATCGTAGTCGTTCCCAGATCGATCCCTATGGTTTTCACAGTGCCCGCTCCTTTCTCCCTGCCGGCTGCGTTCCGGCATCCGCCGGTTCCCGTCCGCGCGGCTTTGGTCAGAGGTTTCTCTTCGTTTATTCTAGCACGGTTCCATAAAAATAGTAAATACACAATCTGACATTTCACTATTCTTTGGTAACAGTCCGCCCGCCGCCTTCCGCCAAAAGAGAGCGCCGCCAGACAGACCCCTGCCCGCAGCGCTCCCTTCCGATACGCAGAATCATTCTCATTCTTTCATCATGTCCAGCACCCACTGAGGCGCCAGCTGGGGCAGTTCGCCGCCCTCTGCGCGCGCTTTGCGGTAAGCGGCGATCATTTCCTCCCGCTTTTCCTCGTAGGCTTTCTTTTTCTCGGCTTCCGCAAGCACCGTTTCAATGTATTCCGCCGGGATCACACAGACCCCGTCGGAATCCCCGGCCACCAGATCGCCGGGATTGACGCGGACGCCGCCGCAGACAATGGGCGTGTTGATATTGCCTTCCTTCTCCTTGATCGGCCCCCTCGGCATGAACCCCCGGGAATAAACCGGGAAAGCCAGTCCGATATTGCCGTCCCGGTCGCGGGTGCAGCCGTCGACAACCATGCCCGCAAACCCTGCGGCCTGGCAGGCGCCCATGATCAGATCGCCGAAATAAGCCCGGCCCTCGTAACCTTTGCCGTCGATCACCATCACATAACCGTCCGCCTGAAAGCAATAGCTGGCGACGTGGATCGGGAAATTATCGCCGTTGTCCGTTTCCACCGTCAGAGCGGTCCCCACAACCTTCATGCCCCGCTCCACGGGACCGATGCGCATATCCATACAGCCGCCGCCCGGAATCTCGATCTTCGCGGCCTTTACGCCGTCCAGAAGCAGCGGAACATTCAGTTTCTTCGCCCTCTCGATCACCTCGGCAGGCAGAAGAGGCGCACAGGGATTTATCATGCCGCGGTTCTCCTTACACCCAGGATACGTTCTTTTCCCTGTCGTAGGTATGGGGTTCTTTCGTAACCGCCTTGTAACCTACGGCAACCGCAACCTGATATTCGTAACCTTCCGGGAACTTGAGCGCTTTCGCGAAATACTCTTTTTTCTCTCCGGACAGCGCGTCGCGGATACATCCGATGATCAGGCTCCCCAGGCCCAGGCCCTCCGCCGCCAGGCAAATATTCTCCACGGCAATCCCCGCGTCCACCGCCGACCAGCGGAAGCTGCTGTCGCCGCTCAATACCATGACAACGGGCGCTTCATAATAGAAGTTGTGGGGCGGAACCATTCCTTTTGTCCGCTCCGCCTCGATCTCCGCCAGGATCGGATCGGAACCGTCCAGAACCGAAATGTGAACCTCCTGCCGGTTGGCCGCCGTCGGGGCCTGCAGTCCCGCAAGGATCAGGCTGTCCAGCTCTTCCTTCGTCGGACGTTCCGCCTTGTAGCCTCTGGTGGAACTGCGTCTCTCGATCGCTTTCAATACATCGTTCATCTTTGTAACCTCCTACTGCAATGTATTTATGGTTCATATCCCTTACAGCCTGTAAGGGATTCCCCATCCTGTTTCTGAAGAAGTATGAAAGCAGCTGCCGTAACTGCGGCTGCAGCTATTTTCATACTCCGGACTGTCAGAACATGTCTGCTCCTTCCCTTATGGCGGACAATAGCACTCCTGCCTCCGGTCTGCCAGTCTTTCCCGTCACCGGCCGTCTGCCCTTGCCAGCAGAATCTCCGTGACCGGTCCGAGAAGCTCTTTTCTGACGTTCAGCCGCTGCAGTTCGCCCAGAACGTACGCCAGCGGAACGCCCTGCTCTGCCTTCTCCGCAATCTGATAGATATCCGATTTCGTTCCGAAATCTGTCTGCGTCCGGTCCAGATAAGAGAAAATGCGCTCCATTCTCTGGTTGTCGTGAAGATGCGCATCCGGCAGACATACGCGGATCCGGCTCCCGGTCCGGACTTCCGGCAGCGTCAGATTCCAAATCCCTTTTTCCTCATCATATTTGCAAATGCAGCCCGCCAGCGGCTCCCCGTCCGCACAGATCTGCGGCTCCGTCCCATGGGCAAGCCCATATACCCTCAGTATGTAACCTCTCTTTTCCGGAAGAATACGCAGGTTGCCGGCCGGCGGCTCGATGGTAAATACCGCATCCTCCCCGCTTTCCACCCGCATTTCGGTGGCGGCCCAGGCCTCCTCCCGGTAATCCGCTTCCGCCCCGTCGTCCTCCCGGAGCGTAAAGCTTCCGTCCGCTGCCGCGCTCACCGCAATCTCCAGGGTCTGCGGCAGGTCCGTCTCATTGCCGGCCGCTCGCCCGTCCAGAACCAGGATCCCGCCGCCTTTCAAAAAGACCGGCAGGGATTCGATCCCGCGGCAGAAGTCCATTTCCCGGCCCCCGTCATAAACCATTCCCGTAAAATAATCGGTCCACAGCCCGTCCGGCAGCCAGCCGCAGCTGACCGCGCAGTTCGACTGCCGGTCCGCGGGAGAGGTTACCGGGCAGACCAGAAGCTCCGATCCGAAATAATATTCATTTTTATAGCGGTAAGCCTGCGGAGCCTCCGGGTACCGGTAATACAGCGGCCAGATCAGCGGCTGTCCGTCCCGGCTCGCCCGCAGGTTCATTGTATACAGATACGGGATCATCCGATGGCGCAGCCGCAGAAAGGTTTTCATGACTTCCTCTGCGATCCGATTATAACGCCAGGGTTCTTTCCCGTTAAACATCTCATTGCTGCTGTGAAGCCGCAGAATCGGGGAGAACGCGCCGAACTGCAACCAGCGGACCGCCAGTTCGTCATCCCTTACGCCCCGCATATGGCCGCCGATATCATGGCTCCACCAGCCGTAGCCGATATTGGATGCCGTCGCTGTAAAATAGGGCTGGAACTCCAGACTTTTCCAGCTGACGATCGTGTCTCCGGAGAAGCCGACCGGATAGCGGTGGCTCCCCGGCCCGCCGTACCGTGAAAAGATCAGCCCTCTCCCATGACGTTTCCGGGAATCCATAAAATGACTGTGATTCAGGATCCACAGCGGGTCCAGACCCTTTACGTCGGAATTGGTTCCCTGCTGCCAGTCGATCCACCAGAAATCCACGCCCTGCTCCTCCAGCGGATGATGGACGTACGCAAAATAGCCCTGCATGAACCGCTCATTGCCGGGCTCAAATTTAACCGGTTCCTCCCGCGCCGTATCGACTCCCATATAGGCCGCAAACGCAGGATACGCGTCCTCAAACGCACGCACGCCGTCCGCGGGATGCACGTTCAGCGTCGTTTTCAGGCCGCGCTCATGCAGCGCTCTGAGGAAACGCTCCGGCTCCGGAAACAATTCCCGGTTCCAGGTATAGCCCGTCCAGCCGGAACCATATTTCGGATCGATCCGGGTCAGATGCCAGTCCATGTCGATGACCGCCACCGTAAGCGGGATCTCCTCCTGCCGGAACCGGTCCATCAGCTGCAGATAACTCTCCTCCGAATACCGATGATATCGGCTCCACCAGTTGCCAAACGCAAATCTGGGCAGCAGCGGCACCGGCCCCGTCAGACGGTAAAAATCCGCCAGACATGCCAGGTAATCCCTGCCATAACCGAAGAAATAAAGATCGACGGCCCCCTGATCCTCTCTCAGCGCGATCCCGCCGCTTTCCGTCAAAAGCAGAGAGCGGCTGTCGTCCAGAACCGACCAGCCCCTGGCGGAAAGGATCCCATGCTCCAGGGGAATCTCTCCGTCCGCACCGTCCAGGGTCCGCGCCGTGCCGCCCAGATCGCGGGGCCGGTCTCCGTATTTCCACCCGGAAGAATATTTCGCATAAGGCCCCTTAAAGGAAATGCGCAGTCCTTCCGGCGAAAATGCCTGCTTATTATATTCCAGACGCAGCGCCGCCGTCTCGATCCGCAGGCACGCCGCGGTTTCCTCCGTCTCAAACGCCGCCGCCGGAAAATCGCGGTTCACCACTACCTGCGTCTCCCGGTCCGTAAATATGCCCGCCTCGCTGTATTCCATGCGGATCAGGCGGTCCGTTAAGATACTGAAACGATAATGCTCTCCCTGTATGATATTTGCTGCCGTCTGCTGCGACATACCCTCTTTCCCTCCTATAATCTATTCGCTACGTGAAACGTACCCTGATCACGAAATAAACTTTGTTCAGCCGGCTTAATAAAGCCCATGACAGCATCGGTCATTCTAAGCTGCGTTCCTTTGACCGGAACCACCGCCCAAAACCGCTTTTGCCCGATCATTCCGCATCCTCTTTCTAAACAATGCTTTCCAATGACCCCGTCGTCCGTTCCCCTTCATTAAGAACGATGCAGAATTAACCGGGATTCCGCTCTTTCCGCGGCGGTCCCTTTCATGAAAACTGTTTCTGACCATATCAATCGCCGAACCCGGATAAACCCTGTAACCTGTCCAATGCAAGGTTTCTTTCAATTACAATGCAAGGTTTCTGCCTGTTTTAATACGAAGTTTCCCGCCTGCTTTAATATAAAGTTTCCCGCCTGCTTCCATACGCGCGCCCGGTTTACGCTTTTTCAAGCGTTCGCCCCACGGTTTGCGGCCGCCCTTCTTCATCGACCGCCACATAGATAAAAACGGCGTCAGCCATCAGCGTTTCCTCCCCGCCCCCGTCCGGATCTTCCATCGTGGCGGCCACGCGGATCCGCATGGAGGTATGGCCCACATGAACCACCTCCCCGGTCACATCCACAAAAGAGCCCACAGGGATCGGACGGTAAAACTGGATCTTCTCCACCGCCGCCGTCACGATATCGCAGCCGGCGAACCGTCTTGCCGTGACGCCAGCCACCTCGTCCATCCACGCCATCAGCTCCCCGCCGAACAGAGCGCCCCGCTGGTTCGCCTGCTTTGGAAAAACGACCCTTGACATTTTCGTTATCTTCATCGAAATACCTCCCGGCGCGTCCGACAGATTTTTGCAAGCAGTTACAGCAGGCGCACCGTATTGATATATTAAGGAGTTTCCCCTTCTCTGTTTCCGCGCAGCCTTTCCAGCTCAGCCTCCAACTGTGCCATCCGGGCAAGCTGCCGTTTCAGCTGAGCGTTTTCTTCATCCAGCTCGGTAATTTTCGCCTCCTGCCGGACATTTTCCTCTTCCAGCTGCACTTTCTTCTCCTTCAGCTGCACATTTGCCTCCTCCAGCTGCACTTTTTCTTCCTCCAGCTGCACTTTTTCTTCCTCCAGCGCCGCGATCTGTTCTTTCAGCTGCTTTTTCGCTTCATTACTCTGATACTGCGCCGCCTCTACGTCCATCTCATACAATATTTCCGAGAACACTCCCAGCACCTCCCCGGCGTCTCTCCGATATTCCGACAGGTCATGGTACATTTCCTCGAATACCGGGTCAAAATGGCTGATCTCCCAGATCCGCTCCAGATCATCAAATGCCAGGAATCCCAGCCATGCCTCCAGTTCCGTTTCGATATTTTTATTATGAAGCTTTTCGCGGAAAAGGTCAAGAGGAACAAAGATATATTCCTGCAGAAGAGGCAAATCCAGCCCGGTGTCAAAGACCTGTTTTCCATGATGAATGTACGCCTCCGGATGTCTGTGAAACTCTGCCGAACTCTTCTGCATGATCACGATCGTATACACATTCTGCATTTTCTTATAGCGTGCCAGCGCATTCTCCCCGCTGTTTCTTCCAAGCGACGTGTACTGCCGCAGGACCAGGTCGCTGGAATAGCTGGCGGCCCGTTCCCCCGGAAACTGGTACGGTTCCCGCTGAATCTCCGCGTTCGCGTAGGAATGGTCTTCCAGTTCCACCACGATATCCATGATGATATACGGGCTTCTCGCCGTAATCCGCCCGCCCTCGTTCGGCAGTACGTTCTTCACGCGGGCCTGCCGTCCCAGCAGGCTGGATAAAAATCGGGACAGACGGTCGCGGCGCGTCATCGGGCTGAATACGTACTTAAAAAACGGATCATAACAAATCATCAGTCCCCGCGCGCCGCTGCACGCGTCCAGGAACTGTTCCCGACGTTCCAAGCTCAGACGTTCAAACTGCTCCGTCAGTTCCGGCGATTCCCAAATCTGCGCCAGAATCTCCTCCCGCGGGATACGCGGTCCCATCGCCTCATACCACGGTTCATAGGCCTCCGGGTTTTTCCTTCCGCCGGCGCTCCTGCCGGCAGCGTCATTTTTTCTGTGCTGCATAAATACCTCCTTTTGTGTGGCTGCGGTCAAGCAAAGAACCGCTCCGACTACTGCTTCGTCAAATTGGAATCCTCCGGGGAAAACCCGAACAGATACCGGATATGGGCAGAATACAGACATTCCGCCGACAGATTCAGTTTACCACACAAAAAGAATCCTGACAAGCAAAATCAGGAAATGAACCGCTCATATTTCCGTGCGGCAATCACAAAGCAAGCGCGCGTTCCAGCGCCCCAGCCTGCCGCTGCACCAGCTCCCGGATCACGGGTACGCCGGAATCATAGTAATGATTGATCTCTGTATACAGTTCATAAAACGCCCGTTTTACCGCAAAATCAGGGGAAAGCGGACACTTCTCGGCGTAACGCTTCAGCAGTCCCCAGTCCCTGCCGTTGGCATTGTCCAGCTGGTACAGATCATACTCGCTGTCAGCCCAGCAGCAGCCGTAAGGGTCAATCATCGCGCAGGCGCAGCTTCTGTCCGGAGCAAGCAGGATATTCCAGGTATTGTAATCGCCGTGGATCAGGCTGGCCCTGGTCGCCTTTCCGGCAAAGATCTCATCAAAACAGCGGATAGACCTTTCAAAAAGATCCAGGACTTCTTCCGTGAGCTGTCCCTTTTCATGGAGCGCGTGCGCCTTTTTTACAATCGACCGGGCAACCGGCTTGTAATACTCCTCCCAGCTCGGATAAAAGGTCTCCGCATCCAGCGGCCCAAAGCCTTCCGGATGGACCGTCTCATGCAGGCCGATCAGATTATCTACGATCTGTTCGCAGATCCGCGCCCGGAATTCAGCCGGAATGACCGATACGTCCTGATCGCCGGCATTCACTCCCTCCAGATATTCCATCAGCAGCACATCGTACGCGCCATGGAACCGCCCCGCTTCCGCCACGCCAAAAACACGGGGGACGCGCAGCCGGCTGTGAGCCGCCAGCATCTTCAGCTGCCCGGCTTCCTTCCCGGCAAGCCCCGCAAACCGGTACACTTTTGCGACAACCGGCCGGTTGCCCGGAAGCTCGACAAGAAATACCTGCCCGTAAAATCCGCCTCCCAAATGCCTGGCGCCCTCCGGCATCACATGGAAAAACGAACAAATCGCTTCAAAAACTGTATTTTGCATCGCATGTCTCCTTATAAAACGTGGAACAAACGGCAGACTCTGACTCTCACATTTTGCCGCCTGCATTCTCACCTGCATTTTCAGGGCAATGAGCGCCATCAGACCAAATACAAAAATAGTTAAAATGTCTTCGCCTATGTCCTGTCACAGGAATTATTGGACATTTCCGGGAGCACAAAACGGAAATGACGCGAAAAGGAGCCGTTTGCCCGAACCGCGCAGCCCGGACAAACCGCCCCTCAAAAACGTCCTCCGGCAGACCTTTCACACCAGGAACACACTCTCGATCAGCAGGAAATACCCGGCGATCAGCCAGGGATACTGCTTCATCCATTTCTCGGTTGAGACCGCCAGCGACAGGATCGTAATGCCCGCAAAGATCAAATACCTTACAACAAAATCCATAATGAATCCTGTTTTTGTTAGTATATGCAGGATTCCTCCGCAAGGTTTTCTGCGTCATTCCGTCCCGGGCCGCACTGTTCCTTCCAAATATCAAGGTTCAGGATTCCACCATAAGGCTTCCCGCATTTTCCATTCTGAGCCGCGCCATCTATCCCAGGCATCCGGACACCCCATCCCGCTATCAGGTTTTCCGCGTCTGTTCCTCCTCAAGGATCCCGGCAATCTCCTGTTCCGACAGCTTGTTTTTCTGCATCAGCGCCTCCACCAGCCGGTCGGCTTTCGGGCGGTTTTCCCGGATCAGGCGGACCGCTTCCGCCATCTGCTCCGACAATATCTCATTGATGCGGCCGCGGATCTGCTCCGCGGGAACCGGCGGCTCCTCCAGGGCGCAGAGACCGAAACGGTCGTCCATTCCGTAACGGCAAAGCATGGCATACGCGAGATTGGACGCCTGCTGCAAATCATTCGAGGCCCCGGTGGAAAGCCCGTCGCTGCCGCCATAGTAAACCATTTCCGCCGCCCGGCCGCCCAGGCAGGTTCGGATGCGGCCCAGCAGTTCTTCCCTGGTAGACAACGGCTCCGTCTCCCGGGACGGATGCTCCATATAACCGCCGTGACTGCCGCGGGCGACAATGGTCAGATAAGCGGGCCGGTTGCCGGCAAGACTGCTGAGCAGCGCATGGCCGGACTCATGCCTGGCGATCCGCTCCAGATATTCATAGCCCCATTCCTTCTTTGAACCATGTTTCGTCAGTTCAAACGCCTCGTCCAGCGTCGAATCCTCCAGAATGGACCGTTCCTTCAGCACCATCCGGTTAGCCGTTTCCATGACCGCGGAAAGGCTGGCCGGACTCATGCCCATGGAACGGGCCGCCAGCCGCTTGATCATTCCCTCGCTGACGAGATGCAGCTTCACCTTCGCCAGGGCCGCCCGAATGAACAGCTCCCGCTCCTCCGCCGTCGGCAGATCGACCAGGATCTTGCAGTCGAACCGGCGGGCCAGGGCCGGATCAATGACGCCCAGTCCGCCTTGTCCCTCCTCAATCTCGAAATTCGTCGCGGCCAGCAAAAATACGGGCCGTTTGGGATCCACAGAAAAGCCGTCCATCTCCGCCAGGAGCGCATTCAGGGCCATTTCCTCCCCGTGCCCCGAGTTGACCTGGCCGCGTTTTCGGCCGATGGCGTCGATCTCGTCGATGAAGATGACCGCGGGCGCGTACCGGCGGGCCCTCTTGAACAAGGTCCGGATCGCCTCCGGGCCGCTGCCCTGATATTTGGTGACAAACCCGGTCGCCACGCAGGGAATAAAGGTCACGTCGCTCTCCCCGGCCATGGCCCTGGCCAGCATGGTCTTGCCCGTGCCGGGAGGTCCGTAAAGCAGCACTCCTTTTGGCGGCTGCACCCCCTGCGCCGTAAAGCGCCTGGGGTTCTTCAGATAATCGATGAAGAACTGCAGCTCTTCCTTCGCCTCCTGCGCGCCGATTACATCGGAAAAACGGGTGGACGGCTTCTCGATATCATCCAGCACGCTGTCCATGTCATCCGCCGCCAGGGCCCTCTTGATCGAAAAATCCCGGATCCGGATCTCGACCTCCGACTGATCCGCAGAAAGCCTGGGCGCCGTTTCAAAATACAAGGCCTTTCTTTCCGTCCCCATCCGGACCGCCACGCTCTGAATATAGAGTTCCCGGCAGATGGAAGCCAGCATATCCTCAAATACCGAAAAATCGTCTTTCGGCTCCACCAGCTTGCCGCGGACTCCGGCCCGGACGAAGCTCATTTCCAGCTCCGAATCAATAGGGAATTCCTCCGTCTCCAGCAGGTACACCGGCAGCTCCGGCATCCGTTCATGGATGCTGCGGAACAAATGGGTCCCGTCGTGAATGGCCCCTGCCGACATGGACGCGTAATCGAAAGCCCCCTCCGCCCGATTCAGCAGAACGCTGTACTGACCCGAAACCAGCGTCGAATACAGCCCCTGGGAATTTTCCGTCTCATGACTCCGCCCGGCAATGTCGATCAGGGCCAGACGAATGTCCTTTTCTCCCAGGATATCCATGGCCAGCCGGATATTCTGAGCATGATAGATCACGTACCCTTCCAGTTCCTTCCGGCAGCGGTCCGCAAATTCCCGGCTGCCGTAAAGCAGGATCTCCGGCTTCTCGCCGCATTCAAACAGCGGCCGGATCTCCGGCGTGAATTTACTCGTCTCCACGGAAAAACGGACGCTTTGGATCTGTTTCAGCGCTGCGGCGAAATTGTTTTCTCCCCAGAGCCTGCACACCTTGAAGATCTCATTCTTGAAGAATAACTCCGTCCGGGCCCGCAGCGTCCTGGCGTCCGCCTGGCCTCCTTCCTGCAAAAGAAGCGCCGTGGGAACCAATTCGTCATAACGGACCCGGATGCCGTACTGGCGCTCGAACAGGCCGCAGACCCGGTTCAGCTCGCTCCCGCTGATCTTTTCCAGATGGTGGGCCTGCAGATGATTAAACAGCAGCGGCCAGCCCGTCGCCATCCGGCTGGTGATCGTGGCAGGGAAAAACGGCTGGCCGGTCTGGGGATTCATCTCCGTCTCCAGGGCGTTCAGGATCGTCTTGCGGGGAATGCCGGCCGCATTCTCCCCGGCCTCGCCGTCATACAACGTTTTGCAGGCGTTGCTCGTAAAAATAATGATCGTGTCCCGGAAGCTGATATCCTCGTCCAGATACCGGTCATTGAGCCGTCCGGCGTCCAATATCTGCAGGAACAGATTGATCGTATTGATATGCGCTTTTTCGATCTCGTCGAACAACAGAATGCTGTGAGGATTTTCCCTGACAAATCCGGTCAGCGTCCCCTGCTTCGCGCCCTGATAGCTCTTCTCAAACCCCACCAGCGCCGTATAAGCCTGATGGTCCGCGAAACCGGACATATCGAAGCGCTTATACGGGATCTCCAGCGCCTCCGCCGCCTGTTCCGCCAGGAATGTCTTGCCCACGCCGGGCGGTCCCGCAAAAACGAAAATTGCCCGCGGCCGGCGGCGTTTCTCATCGCTGGCGGCCAGAACCTCCGCTGCGAACATCCCCTCGGCAAACGCGTGAACCACATGGTCCTGGCCGAAAACATTTGAAAGCAGCTGCGCGCGCATCCGCCGGATCCGGTTGGTCAGCTCCGGCAGGAAATCCCGGCTCATCTCATCCGCAGCCTCTGTTTCCCGGGGCGGTTCCTCGGCTTTTACGATCCGGCCGTCCCGCTGGAACGGACACACCTGAAGGAGCATGTCCGTGGGATGCTCCATCAGCACCGCCAGCACATCCTGGGCCCAGATCACGTTCGCGCCGCGCCCGGCCGCCCGCTCCGCCGCCATTTCGCAGCACGCGTCGGCCCGATCCCCGCCCGAGGGCCTGCCGGAACTAACCAGGTACCGCAGAAGCGCCCTGGTCCTGGTCGTATCGATCTGGGACGCGGCAAACAACTCCCGGATGACCGCGATATCCTCGTCGATCGCCTTTAAAATAAACTCGGGCGCGTTAAATATTTCTTCCGCCCGCAGCTCCGCCAGCTTTAAAAGGCCGAGAAAAATATGTTCCGCGCCCACCGTTTCCGAATGGGCGGCCTTGACCTCCGCCTCCGCCCGCATCCGCACAAACTGCATCGACAATGACAGATCCATTCTCTTTGCCTCCTCTCCGGCAGCCGGTCCCCCCGTCCGGATTTTTCCGGTCGATTCTGCCGTCTATCGCCTCCCGGCTTTTCCGCCGTCCCCCGCCGCGGAGAACCGCGGAACAAACCGCCGCCCATTTCCGCCGTGCTTTTTTCGGGATCCGGCGGAAGTCCCTCAGACGCTTCCCGGGAACCGGTTTCTAACCATACATTTCTATTTCTTTTTTCAGTTCCTCACAGATAAAATCCGCGAAACATCCGTTCCCGCCCGCCGCTCTTTTCCGGGGATTCCGGACCAGCCCGGCCAGCGCTTCCGGCATAAAAGCCAGGTCCGCCTCCTCCAGCATCGGAATGTCCGGAACACTGTCCCCGGCCGCCGCGGCACGGGAAATTCTTTTATATTCCATCCATCGTTTTAACGCCGCCCCTTTATTGACAGACGCCGGCAGGCAGTAGACCTTCCGGCTGTCAAAATAAACGTTCAGGGGCAGCCCCCCGACCGCATACTTAAGCTCCGCAGCCGCCGCGGGAGGATCCTCCGCCCGGACATAAACCATCAGTTCCCTGGCCGTATGAAGCTCCCGGTCCGGAACACGCTCCCGCAGCCACTCCACCGCCGCGGGCAGTTCGCGCAGTTCTCTCTCCGCGAGCGCGAACGTATCCCAAAGCCAGTCCTCCCGGACCTGCCCGTCCTCCAGCAGGACGCCGCCGTTGCACACCAGCGCGGAACGAACGCCCAGACGTCCCAGCGTATCCCCCAGTCTCTCATACTGGGCCTCCGTCCTGGTCGTCACAGGAATCAGTTCCAGGCCGTGCCCGACGTTCTCCGCAAGGAAGTCGAAGCTTTTCTTCGTCATATAGCTCTGTTCCCGCCCGTCCAGCCATTCCGCCGCCAGCCGCGCGCCGGGAAGGGCATGCCTGTGAGAATAGATCAGCGTATTATCCAGATCTGAAAAAAAATGAACCAACGCCTGCCTCCCGCTTAAAGCACCACCGGCACTTCCACATGGGTGACGCTCTTCTCCTGCATATCGTTGAACCAGGGCTTCTCGATCCCCAGCAGCTTATTCACCGCAATGTCCGGGATATTCACGCCGGTGGCGGCGCAGGACATCTGGACTCCGCCGGACATTCTGGTATTGACCTCCAGAAGATACGGCACCCCGTCCAGATATTTCAGCTGGACGTTGCAGGGCTGCTCCATCGGGAACTTCTCATAAAAATGATAACAGATATCCAGGATTTCTTTGTCGTAACGCACCTTCTCGATCCGGGTCGCGCCCTTGACCCGCGGGATCGCGATCAGCCCCCGGGAGGTCATCAGACAGTCCACGCTGGTCTCCTCCCCCGGCAGATAGGGCATGACCATCATCGGCGAGAAGCTTTCTTTTTCCGACAGCACCTCGTAAGCCGCGTCGAAGCTCATCCGCGTAGTCTGCCGTTTATACAGGGACGCGAAGCCCTTGGGGCTGTTGTCGATCAGGCGGTAGCTCTTTCCGCCTTCGTCCTTGACGAATTTAAAGCAGATCCACTTATATTTCTCCAGCAATTTTTCGTAGGCAGCCCGGAACTCCTCGGCGTTCGAGATCATGTAGTAGTCCGGCACGTAACCTATACCCTCTGCGCGGAACGCCTGGTACGCCCTGTCTTTATCGTTTAACACCGATACGTACCGGTAATCGTCCACCATCACCTTCACGCCGGCCCGAACGAAACGGTCCTTGTTCCGGCTGATGGCCACCATTTCCCGGCGGGGCAGGAACACGTCGATCTCATGTTTTTTGCAGAAATCCAGGCAGAATTCCACATAATCCTCGCTGTTCAGCACAGGCTCCTGATACCATTCGTCGCAGACCGTCATGATCGGCGATTCCGGATGCTCATTGCTGCCGATGATCTGAAAATCCGGGTTCTCCGCCCGGAGCATGCTGATCACATTGTATACAGTACTAAACCAGTGATTGAACCAGATTCGAGTCATTTTTCTCTCCTTTTCCTGCCGCCGTTTTTTCACGCGCCCCGTTTTCTCATATGCTGGCGGCAGCAGCATGTTTCAGCGTAATCGCGTTTTCTCAATCGCTTGCTGCGGGAAATGTTCCCGCGGGGTGGCCGCTTCTCCCATACAGAAGCAAGCGGCTCTATTATAGCAAATTTTGCCGTGTCTGTCATTGGGAATTCTCCACGTTTTCCGGATTATTTTCAAAAACGACCTGCGGCGGCAGGAACGGCCGTCCGGAATTTAAAATTTCAAATTGCTCAGCAAATAAATCAGACTCCCCGGCATTGCAGTCCACAAATCCGCGTAGTATAATGGCATTACCGTTACAAGAAGAAACGATCGGGATTCAGAGGTCAGCGAAATGCGAAGATACAAATTAAATGATGATGACAGAAAATTGATTGAAATTGCTCTCGGCGTATTAAAAATGAATTTTGACGATGGGGTCTGCAATCATACGGTCGGCTGTGCAATTCTCTGCAAAAACGGCAGCATTTATAAAGGAGTTAATTGCGACGGAATCCACGGTTCCTGCGCGGAATATGTTACCATAGGCATTGCAATTTCCAATGGAGAGCGGGAATTTGACACAATCGTAGCCGTTCACGAAAAACACTTAAATTGCGTTATCCCGCCCTGCGGGAATTGCCGGCAGATGCTTTTTGAATATTGTCCTGATATAAAAGTGATCGTAAACGATGAAAACGGAAATCTCATCAAAGTGAAAGCACGGGATCTGCTGCCGTTTGCCTGGCAGCCTGCCGTTTGTTGATTTCAATATTAGTAAGGAGATGCTTCCTATGATTCTTATCCTTGAAGGCATTGTAATGTGTTTTGTGCTTTTAATTGTATGCGTGACCGGTATTGCCAACGGTCCTGTCGGATTGGTTTTATTGTATGAAAAAGATGTGCAGCAGCGGGCGGTGGAACTTGGCCTTACCAGCAAAGATAAGATCCGCAGGAACTATGTTTTTTGCAGTATCGCAATGTTCGTGCCGCTGTTCGTTTTGCCTCCGCTGATGGTATACGGAATCAACGGCGTGACTGGATTTTGGGACGGTTTCTGGCAAATGTCGATCATTTTGTGGATTCAAGGGTTATTCGACCGCTTCTTCATCGATTGGTATTGGGTTGGCAAAACGAAAGCGTGGGAAATTCCAGGTACAGAAGACTTAAAACCATATATTCCGGTGAAAGTGATGATCGGTAAATGGTTTGGTACTATTCCGCAATCGCTGCGGGAATAATGCTGTTATTTTAAGACATTTGACACGGCCGACTGCTTTCAGACTGGCAGAACCGTTCATAAAAACGGAGACGATTCTTTAGGCCGTTCTCCCTGATGAACAAATCCATAGAACGCCCTCCATCAAGACCTCGGCTTTCGTATGACACAGTTTCATCAAAAAATGCAAGTTAAGACACCCGATTTTGTAAAAATCAGTATCGTTAAATCCGGATTCCGCCGGATAGTTGTCCGCCCGGCATGTAATATCATACCACTCGAATGGGAAGAAATCCATTGTACTTTAAGACGGTTAATCAAATTATTCCCAGTCTATGCCGAATAAAAGGGGCTGCTTCAAAATATGGTTTGTGGAAATGGGCCATATAAAAATAGCGGGGGAAAACATGAAGCATTCGTGCTCTCTCCCGCTGAATATTTGGCGTTTTTTGCATCATTCTATTTTGCAGCAGCCCCTTCTTTCTGTTTGTTTTGTTCGGAATAGCGTGGAGCGGCTGTGTGACTTTTCAGCATTCTCTCTCCATGTCAGGCTCAGTTATCCGCCAGCGACCGGATCAGCCCGCAGGCCCGGTAATTCCGCAGGGGATACACTTCCAGCTCCACGCCCTTCTCCGCGGCCAGCTGGTACAGATGCCCCAGGTGTTCCGCGTCGTCGAGGCTGCGCACCAGCACCTTCCAGGGCATACGGCGCAGAAGCACCCGCGTCGCCTCGCCGATGCCGGGCTTGACCAGGTTGATGTCGCCGATATGAAAATCACGGCAGACCGCCGCCACCTCGTCCAGGCTGTCCATTGGGCCAGGTTCCTCCTCCGGTTCCGGGGCAGTCTCAGGGAAATGGGCCTCCACCGTGTCGATGAACCGGTAGGTCAGATCCTCCGCGGCCATCTCGCGGTAAAAGGCCGCGCCGTGGAAATCCTCCGGCCCGATGATGTCGCTCCGCAGAAAGGTCCGGCTCAAAAGGCCGGAAACCGTGGAATTCAGGCAGGAACTGGCGATCAGGAAATCGTCCCGCGTCCCGGCCGTCCGCGCCAGTCCCGCCGGGTCGGAAAGCACCGCCAGAGCGTCGCTGACGCCGGGATAATCGGCCATGGCCGCGGTTAGCTGCCGCTGGATCGCGCCCTTGCCCGTCCATCCGTCCACGAACTGGATGCTGTCCGGAGTATGCCTGGCCAGAATATAGTTCATCGCGTTTTTGTCGATGCCCCGGCCGCGGATGATGGAAATGGTATAATGAAATACACGCCGGTCATACCTGGCTTCCAGATAACGTTTGATCAGGATGCCGATGGGCGTGCCCGCGCGGGCCAGGGAAACCAGCACGATCTCCCCCTGCTTTTCCCGGCGGATCTTCTCGGCGACCCGCGCCGCCGCCTCCGCCGTTTTCCCGGAATACAGATCCAGGGCCTGGAAAAACAGTTTCAGATAGGCGTCGGACGGAACGTATTCGAGCGGGAGCATTTCCGAATAATGGACGCCGCTCTGGATCAGCCGCTCCCGTTCCCCGGTAGCCAGCGGCGTCACCAGGCCGGTAATATCTTTCAAAAGGATGGTTACATCCGATTCTTTATAGGTGCTAAACATGGCGGAGTTCCCTTCCTCCCTCGGCCATAATGACCAGCGGACAGCCCCGGGCCTTCAAAAGTCCCGCGAGAAACCCGGCTGCGTCCCGGTCGTCTCCCGGCGTATCCGTCACTATGACCGCCGCGTCATACTGACCCAGGTTATAAATAAAGGTTACACGATCCGGATCGTAAAAACTTTGTAACCTATAACCCGTCTGTATCGGATAACCTGCGTCTTTACAGATACCGATCGGGCTGCGGGTCGTCGCATGGCAGGCCACGGAAGCCGCCAGCTTCCTGTCCTCCAGCATCTTTCCCAGCACCAGCGCCGGATACATACATTCCTCCGTCCCCAGCACCAGCACCCGGCTGCCTTCCAGGCGCTGTCCCCCCAGAAACCCGATCACTCTGTCCGCTTCCTCCCTGCAATGAGCCCCATACCGGGCGATCTCGACGCCAAGCCGGGGATTCATGAGAGACGGTTCCAGAACGAACGTTTCGTAATCTGCCGGCGAAACGGCCTCTTCGGCGGGGACTGCGGCAGAAATCTCATAGCGGGCCACCGCGGCGGACAGATCCTGCTCCGGCAGCTTCACCAGATACTCGCTCCGGATCCCGGCTGCGGCCAGCCGTTCCTCATTGGCGGCGGAAAGACGGTTAATGATCGACGCGGCGACGATCTCCTTTCCGACGATTTCCGGAAAAAGTTCCCGGAGCTGATCCACGATATTGATCAGCGTCTTGCCCGTGGAAAGCTCATCGTCGATAAAAATAATCTGCGGAGACGCCGACATCCACTCCCGCAGATGGTCCCCGCTCAGCTTCTGTTCCACGCTGTGGCTGTGTTCCTCATTAAAATATACCCAGGAAGCGGAACCTGTCTCCTCCTCCCTGGTGGTATGAATGTAAACGCAGCCCTCGCCCAGACAGCCGGCCGCTGCTGCCGCGATCGCCGTCGCGGTCTCGGCAAACCCGATGACCAGCCTGGCCTGCGGATATTTCTCCGCCAGCTTCCGCCCCAGGCACTCCATCATCCGCAGCGACTCCGAAGGGCTCACCGGCAGATGCTTGGCCTGCAGAGGATTCACCAGCAGATAAGGCCGCTTCAGATTATGAAAACGCTTTGCCAGCACAAATGTATTCTCAGCCGTATAAATACTCAAACCCGTTCCTCCCTGATCCCGTAGATTTGCCCCAGGGTCGCGATCCGCGAAGCCCATTTGGTATGGCACTTCACCTCGTTCATCCGGGACCCGTCTGCGCTCTTTTTCACGCCCAGCGACTCCGACGTCCAGCCCAGGATGCTGAGGGCGTCTTCATAATCCGACCGGCTGACCTGCATACTCTCATAGATCAGCGGAAGCTGGCTCGGGTGGATCGCCGTTTTCCCCGTAAACCCGTTGAGCCGGTCCAGGGCCAGTTCGGCGCGCAGCCCCTTAGCCCACGCCGCCGACTCGTCGGTCCCGAAATATTCCCATACGGGCCCGGACACTACATAGTCCGCGGCAAACACATTGATGATATCGACCAGGATGTCCCGGATCACGCCGATCTGGTAAATGTTCTGCTCCGCGCTCCGCCGCAGGCCGTACAGATTGCTGAAATCGTTGCCGCCGACCCGGACGTTCAGCACATAGTCTTTCATGCTGTCCAGAAGCTTTTTGATCTCCAGCAGGGTCTTCGTCCGCCCTTCTATATCCGCAATCGCCTTGCTCTCCAGAATCGGCATCACAAAAACAGGCTGTTCCCGGTCCTGATTGATCTCTTCGGCCAGCCTTTTATATTCAAAACCGTTTGACAAGTCAAATTTCGGCAGGATATAACCGGTGACATGATCGTAATGCTCCTTCACCAGCTCATGTATGTGCCGCATATGCCCGGGGGTACGGATCCGGATAAAGATAAGCGGCATTTTTTCAATGGGTATCTGACGGGACCGGATCTCTTCCAGCGTATTGCAAAGCTCCGCCTCCGCCGCTTCCAGCGCCTCGTCGCGGATCGAATCCTCCAGACAAAAGGCCATGGAAGTAAGGCACCGAAAACGGCCGTCCGCTATTTTCTGCGCCAGTCCCCTGCTCGTAGCCGGCGAATACAAGAGGCCGCCGACCATGTAGGGCAATTTCGTATAATCTCTGGTTGACATGATAACTCTCCCCGGACCGGACTGCCTGACCGCGCCGGCCCTTTATTCTACTTCTACTCCATACCCCTCGCACAGCTGTTTCAGCCCGCTCTTATAGCCTGCCCCAACGAAACTCGCTTTCCATTCTCCTTTGTACCGGTAAACCTCCGCCGCAACCACCGTTTTTTCAGCGGAAAGATCCTGCAGTTCAAACCGGTAAACCTCTTTGTCCCCATCAAAGATCCGGATCACCGGCGCGCTGACCATAGAAAAATTCTGCCGCGGATCGTCCCCATAGATCGAATAGCAGACCGCGATCCGGGCCACCTGCGGACCCACCTTCTCCAGATCGATCATCACCAGAGGATTGTCGCCGGACGTGCCTGTCCTGACGGCATGATCCGTCGATTCCGGATTGCCGAAAAAGATCAGGTCCTCGTCACGGGAAACCTTTCCGTTATCCCGCAGCGCAAAACAGTAGCAGTCCATCTCTATGCCGGGACCCGCGCTTTGATGCTCATATACCACCTTCATCGAAGAAGAAAAAACGCCCTTCAGCGAAATTCTCTGTCCCCGCTTCAGGTACTGCACCGCGGCGTCGCTGACCTGCGGCGCGACCACGTCTGCGGGAAGATTCACCTGCACCGGCATCGAAACCACGGGACCGCTGACAACCGGAAGCGCCTCGTCATGCACGGGAGCGTCCTTCATGGCTTTCCCCGTCACATAGATCCGCCGGGAGACCGCCGTCCGCACCAGAAGTTCCCCGTACAGGATCGTATTGTGCCGCAGCTCGCCGGTCGTAAAGACCAGATGGTTCTCCCCCGCGGTAAGGCAGGCCGGAGAGACGCGCAGATCGTTCACCGCGCACTCCAGCCGGGCCTCTGCCGGCGCGTTCAGCCGGATCGCAAAGGTGTTCACCTTGCCCGCGGCAAATTCTCCCAGATTCAGGATCCCGGGCAGATCCCACGACTCCGATTCCCCGGCAAAACCAGTCACGGAGCCGTTCACCTCCACCTGATCCAAACCCGCATGCGGATCGCTGGTCTGAATTGCGACGCCCGCCTTCCCGCTGCCGCTTCCGGTCACTTCCACCCGCAGGTTTTTGACCGTAACGCCCGGAGAGGCAATGGTCAGCACCGGCCCGCTGCCGGCCCAAAGCGTAGACTTCGCCCCGTCAATGACGCACGGCCGGCTGATCGTAAGCGGCCCTTCGTATTCTCCCGGCGTCAGCAGAAAATCGCCTGCCGGCTTCGCGTTAAACTCTTCTTGCAGCTTTCCCATGATTTTCTCCTCGCGTATCCCGGAGGAATGCCGACCGCAGCGTGCCGAAGCCGGGTCAGAGCATCCCTTTTCTCCTGATCTCCTGCAGCCATTGCGGGAATTCATTCAGCAGCCGGCTGTATAATTCCGAATTGCTTACCTTCTTAAAATCATCCAGCGCAAAGAAATTCGCATTGTCCACATAACGGCCGCTCATGGTATCGAGACGTTCCAGGATACCGTAACTGGAACCGCCCACGCCGACGAACTGCCAGAAAATCGGCGCCCGGGAAGCATCCATAAGGATCTGACGGATCTGGCTCTCGCTTCCCACCCCGCCGTCGGTGATGAACAGGACATAGGCCGGGAGACGGCTCTTCCCATACTCCGCGACAACCTCTTTCATAACCAGCGGTTCCGTGTTGCCGTAACCCAGGGACCGCATCAGTTTCTCCCAGTCGCGGGGCACCGCTGAAGTATAATTTTTCATATTGACCGAAGGCATCCGCTTGGGGCGGCTGCCGTAATACCAAAAATCCAGTTCCCCGTCGTCGTCAAACTGCACTGCCAGCGGGAGGGTCTTATTGACGATCTCCTGGACCGTTCCGTCTCTGTAACGCCCGCTCATGGAACCGGACATATCCAGTACCAGAGCGACCCGCGCCACAACATCCAGAAGATTACGCTTCTCCAGTTCCACCTTCAAAGGCTTTGCCAGGGACACCAGCTGGGGCGCGTCTTTTTCCAGCTTTTTCTCCAGGGAAACCCGCTGCGGAGCTGCCGGCTGCGCGTAACCTGACGGTGCCGGCTGCGGGGACTGACCGTAACCTGACGGCTGATTGTAACCTGTCTGCTGGCCATAGCCCTGCTGCGGAGTCACCTGCCTTGGCGCGGCAGGCCTCGGCACACCCATATTAATGGCCTGCCGGCGGTTCGGTTCCTCCCGGGCCGGCTGCTGACCGTAACCCGGCTGTGCCTGCGCGGGCGTCTGCTGACCATAAACCGGCTGCGCGGGCGCGGGCGTCTGCTGTCCATAAACCGGCTGCGCGGGCGCGGGCGTCTGCTGACCATACCCCGGCTGTACCTGCGCCGGCGCAGCGGCCGGCGTGATCTCCTCGCCTCCGTAGGCCCGGAGCAGATCTCCCAGTCCGCCGTTGAATCCGCTGGCGACAGCCGCGAAACGCCACACATCTTTCCTGTATATTTCAATCGCGATGATCGCTTTCTCGGTATGAAAATCCTGCCCGCTCAAAGGCATGGTCGCGACGGTCTGCCCATTTTGTTTTATATTCAGAATGTGGGAAACAATATTTCCCATGGTTCCGTTCCCGTCGATGCTCACCGTAAAAACCAGCTTATTGACCGAGGCCGGAAGCCTGTTCAGATTGACCGTAAAATTCGCTCCGTTTCCGGAAGCCCTGTAGCAGATCTCCCGGCCCGGAGACTGCGTCTGATTGTAAAAGACCATGTAACGGTCGTCGGACAGCTTTCCCGCCGCGTCCACTCCAAAGCAGCAGAAATCATAGACCGCCCCGCCGTTCACACTCATTTCCACTTCTATGTCCATGCCTGGATTTATATATTTATCCAGTTTATCCCTGAATCCGCGCTGTATATTCATATGACCTCCCAAAATTATAGTAGGAAAAGGCGCGGGAAGCCTGGGAAAACTCCCGCGCCCTCAGATTCAAGCATCCGGAGAATCCATCTCCGGCAGGTTTTCCGGATACCAACGCGACGCAGCCCCCGCTTCCCGGCGGTTCTCCTGCGTCCCCGGCCATCTGATCAGACATTCACGCCGAAGCTGCGGCAGAGCGCTTCCAGGCCTCCCTGATATCCGGCTCCCACCGCGTTGAACTTCCAGTCATTCCCATACCGGTAGATCTCGCATACGACCAGCGCCGTCTCGACGGAGAATTCCTCCGCCAGGTCGAACTTCAGCACTTCGGTACCGCTCATATCGTTCTCGTTCGCCATACGGGCCACCCGGACATAGGCGTTGGAAACCTGGCCGAAGTTCTGGCCGCGGACCGGCGCGTCGTAGATCGTCACCGTGATCGCAATCTTCTGGACATCGGCCGGAACCTTCGTGAAATCAATGATCAGCACCTCGTCGTCCCCGTCGCCCGCACCGGTCAGATTATCTCCGGTATGGCGCACGGAACCGTCGCTGCTCTTTAAATTGCCGTAAAAAATGAAATCCTCATCCTTGCGGACCTTTCCGTTCGCGCCCAGCATAAACGCCGACGCGTCCAGGTCGAAATCATAGCCGCCGTCGTATTTGTTCGTATCCCAGCCCAGACCGACGAGAGCCATCGTCATGTTTTTGTCCAGACTCACTCTCTGGCCCTTGGAAAGATTTACTCCCATTTTCTGCCTCCCGCTGTTTTCCGATCTCGTTAAATGAATCTTCTCGCCAGATCGCCGATGCTGTTGTCCTGGGTCGCCTGGCCGATCGCGTTGAATTTCCACGCTCCGTTGTAACGGTACAGTTCGCCGAATACCATGGCCGTCATTCCGTTGTAATTCTCCGACAGATTGTACTTGCAGAGCTCCTGGTTCGTCTCCGCGTCGCAGACACGGATGAACGCATTCTGGATCATGCCGAAATGCTGCTTGCGCTGCGCCGCCTGATAAATATTGACGACCATGATGATCTTATCGTACTGGGCCGGCAGATTCGCCAGATCGACGCGGATCTGCTCGTCGTCGCCCTCGCCTGCGCCGGTCAGGTTATCGCCCATATGGCGCACGCAGCCGGATTTGTGTACCAGATTGTTGAAATATACAATGTCGTCGTTGCTCTGGATGCGTCCGTTGACGCACAAAAACGCGGAGGCGTCGCAGTCAATGTCCTGGGGCTTCGGCGCAAAAAAGCCGCGGGACTGCTTCACCTCGTCCCATCCCAGACCTACCATGACCGTGCGGAGCACGCCGCCGTTGGCTTTGCGAAGTTCTACTTTCTGTCCTTTTTGCAGATTAACAGGCATTTTATTCTGCCTCCTTTACCTCAGATTAGTTATTGTTGGTCGGAACCATGGAGCGGATCCAGTCTTTGAACGAATCCGGATTCCGCGTCTGGATCAGGACCACGCCGGGTCCTCGGAAACGGCACACCAGGCACTCTCCCGACATAATGCTGGAAATCCAGCCGTTGGAAGCTTTCTCGATCCGGTAGTTCATATAATCCGGCCAGGCGACCAGATGTCCGTTGTCGATGATGACCTCCTCGCCGGGTCCCAGATTGATCGCGTGGATCGCTCCGTAGCTGCTGAGGAACACGGTTCCCCGGCCGTGTACGTTCACGACGAAGAACCCTTCCCGTGAAAACAGTCCCTGGACCAGGTTCTGCATCACCGTGTCCACCTGGATTCCCTCCGTCCCCGCCAGAAATCCGTCCTTCTGGACGCGCAGATTATACGTGCCGTCCAGTTCCACATCGATAATGCCGCCGGGCAGGGGATGTCCGAGAAGCACAGTCCCCGGCCCCCTGCTGGCTACGATCGTCTGAAAGAAAAATTTTTCTCCTGCCAGAACGCGCCGCGCAATGCCGCCCAGCAGATTGCCCCCCATGGAGCCGTTTACATCCAGCGTCGCGGACATCGAGATCATCGCGTCCGACTCGGCTTTGATGGATTCCCCCTGCTGCAGGTCGGCCTTTATCACAGGGAACGCGTCCTGATAAAGAATCTCATACCTCATTCAGATAACTCACTTTCTTCCGGGCGTCCAGCGAAGTCCCCAGTTAAACGCCTTGTCCATCTCCGAATGACCGTTAAAGAACCGAACGATCTTCTCTGCGCTGAACGTCTCGTTATTGCTGTTCTCCAGGAGCGCGATCGCGCACATGCGCTGGCTGCTGCCGTACTCGTCCATCCGCACGATCACATCCTGGCTGCCGGGACATTTGACGGTCACGATTCCATTGGCCTCGCGCCAGTTGGCGGCCCCCTCATAAATGAACGTAAAGATCAGGATCCGCCGGATCTCGCGGATCATCGCGCCGTTTACGCGGAGGTTCTCGCCCCCTGCGGAGGAACCGGTCCGGTCATCCCCGTCCAAAGCGATATACGGGAGACTGTTCAGGCTCCCGAACGAATTGCCCAGAGCCTGCACACATCCCTTGACGCCGTTCTGCAGTTCAAAGAGGCAGCCCAGATCCAGATCGATGGGCTTCGGCTTCGGCGCGAAGAAACCGCCTTTTTTCACAGGCTGGCTCCAGTTAAGGTTGATCAGAATCTCCCCCATGGAAGAGCCGTGCTTTTCCAGATTTACCTTTTGACCTTTTCTAAGTTCTACAGCCATTGTTTTGCGAACCTCCGATGCCGAAAACTCAGACGTTCACACCGTAATTCTTGCAGAGAGCGAACAGGCCGCCCTGAAAGCCGCTGCCGATGGCGTTGAATTTCCACTCGCCGTTGTTGCGGTAGATCTCGCCGACCACAACCGCCGTCTCAACGGAGAAATCCTCGCCCAGGTCGTAGCGGATCAGCTCGGTATTGCTTCCCTCGTCCACGACGCGGATAAACGCGTTGCTGACCTGGCCGAAATTCTGCTTGCGGACCTCAGCGTCATAGATCGTCACGGTAAAGTCGATCTTCGCCACGCTGGCGGGAACCATCGCCAGATTGATCTTGATCTGCTCGTCGTCGCCGTCGCCTGCGCCCGTTAAGTTATCCCCCATATGCTCAACGCTGCCGGAGCTGTGCTTCAGATTGCCGTAGAATACGAAATCCGCATCGCTGGCGACCTTACCGTCCGCCCCCAGCAGGAACGCAGCCGCGTCAAGGTCAAAATCGTAACCGCCGTCATACTTATTGGTGTCCCAGCCCAGGCCGACAACCAGCTTGCTCAATCCGGGATTGCCTTTTGTAAGATCGACTTTCTGTCCTTTTGTCAAACTAACTGCCATGATTCAATACCTCCTGAAATTAATTTATTTTTACGGCATATCCCTGCCGCGAGGGTTCAAACATCAGCGCATGACCAGCTTCCGGATCATATCGATCGGTATGACCAAAAACGCCATCACAAGGCAGGTCAGCCACGCCTGCGGGCTCAGCGCTTCCACGCTCAGCACGCTTCCGCCAAACGTAACGAAAATGAACTGCATGACAAAGATGGAGAGCATGACCAGCAGGAAATTCCGGTTCCGTCCGATGCCCTCGAACGGATTGACATGGCCGGTTCTCGCGTTAAAGCCGTTAAAGGTAATCGCCATCATAAACGTAGCGAACACCGCGGATTTCAGATACGTCACGTCCACGTCTCCGAAAAGTCCCCGGATCGGCGGCACAAACAGAATGCTCAGGCAGATGAATGTGATATAAAGGGCGCTGATCACGATCTCAACCAGCATCTCCTTGCTGATAATGCTGGCGGAACGGGGGATCGGCTTGTCCTTCATATACTCGCCCAGAGCGGGCTCGCTGCCGAACGCGATGGCCGCCAGCGTATCCATGGCCAGGTTCACCAGCAGCAGCTGGATCACGGTCATGATCACGTTTTCACCCAGAAGCGGTCCGATGAAGCAGGTCAGCACAGCCGCTACGTTGACCGTCAGCTGGAAGACCAGGAACTTGCGGATGCTCTTGAACATGGTCCTGCCGTACAGGATGGCTTTCTCAATCGAGGAGAAATTGTCGTCCAGAATTGTGATATCGCCCGCTTCCTTCGCGACCTCGGTGCCGCTGCCCATGGCGAAGCCCACGTCGGCCTTCTTCAGGGCCGGGGAATCGTTGACGCCGTCGCCGGTCATGCCGACTACCAGGTTCAGGTCCTGGGCGATCCGGACCAGACGGCTCTTGTCCGTCGGCAGGGCCCGGGATACGACGCGCAGATGCGGCAGAATCGCTTTCAGCTCGTCGTCTGTCTTCTCCGCCATTTCCGCGGAAGTCAGGGCCACGTCTTCGCTGCTGGTCAGAAGTCCCGCTTCCTTTGCGATCGCCACCGCGGTCTCCTTGCGGTCGCCGGTTACCATGACGACCTGGATGCCCGCGTTCTGCACTTCCTTGATCGCATCCACGGCCTCCTTGCGGACATTGTCGCGGATGCTGATGACGCAGATCAGGGTCAGCGCGCCGTCGTCGCCTTCGCCGTCGGCTTTCGCCACCGCCAGAAGTCTCATGGAGCGGCCGGCCTGGGTGTCGATATAAGCAGTCAGATAATTTTTCTCGGTAAGCTCTTTGACATTGCCCTTCTCATCGATATAATGCGTGCATCTCTCGATGATCTTCTCGGGGGCGCCTTTTACGTACGTAATGGTCTTGCCGCCGCGGGTAATGGTCACGCTGGAGCTCTTCTTATTGGAATCGAACGCGTTGAAATTCTTGACCTCGTCCCGGTTGACGGATTTGACCGCGTCGGAAGAGTTCAAAAACGCCATCAGCGCGCGGTCCGTGCTGTTGCCGCCGATGATCGAGCCGTTGCTCACCATGGCGCTGTTATTGACGCCGATGCCGGTGATCACTTCCATCGCCAGCGCCATCGGCATTTTCTTCAGCGCATCGAACACCGTGACATTGCCGGTCGCCATCTCGACGACGGACAGACGGCCCTCGGTGATGGTACCGGTCTTATCGCTGAACAGAATGCTCAGGCTGCCCGCGGTCTCCAGACCGTTGATCTTCCGGACCAGGACGTTATCCTTCGCCATTTTCAGGCTCTGGAACGAAAGCAGGATCGAAGTCAGCATCGGAAGTCCTTCCGGCACCGCGCAGACGATGATCGTAACGGCAACCGTAACCGCGTCCATGATCAGGCGGATCCACTCGTAGATATTTGCGGGGATCTGGCCGCTCAGAAGCGTTTTCGCCAGAACGCCGACCACGATGCAGATCGCTCCCACATAGCCAAAGGTCGAAATCTGCTGCGCCAGCTTGCCCAGCTTGACCTGCAGAGGCGTCTCGCGGGTATCCTCCTGCACCTCCAGCGCCAGTTCGCCGAAGAGGGTCTTATCGCCAACGACCTTCACTTCCATGTAAGCCTCGCCGCCGCAGACAACCGTGCCGCGGTAAGCGTAATATTTGTTCAGCAGATCCTTGATATTATAGGTCTGCCCTGCCGGAAGCGGGATCTTGTCCGCCTCCTCGGTCTCGCCGTTTAAGGCGGCCTGATCGACCTTGACCGCGCCGTCAACGATCTCGCCGTCAGCAGATATCTTGTCGCCTGCCTGGAGATACACGATGTCTCCCACGACCACTTCGCTCACGTGGATCTCCTGGAGCTTGCCGTCGCGGACCACCTTGGCCATCTCCTTGGCTTCCTCCTCCGCCTTCAGCGCGGAAGCCTTGCCCTCCTGCTTGTTCTCGCTGAAGGAAGCGACGCCGTTGGCGATCATGATCGCGATCAAAATACCCACCGGCTCGAACCATTCCGCCTGTCCCAGGAAGAACAGAACGATCTGCACGACCATTGCCACCAAAAGGATCATGATCATGGGATCCTTAAATCCCTCCAGGATCTTTTTCCATAACGGATCCGGCGGAATCTGCGTAAGCGTGTTGGAACCGTGCTTCTGCCGGCTCTCTTCAACCTGCTGCGATGTTAAACCAGTTAGTTTCATTGTTTTTTCCTTTCCTATGATTAAATTGGTGCAAATACAGCACGCATCCCCACGGTGGAATCAGAAAAAATTACGAAATGTCTGCCGGCTGAATCTTTGCAGAATTTCTTATAATTTTAACCTTCTTCCAGATATAATACATAAAAATCATCAGAGAAATCCATTGTGCGGTTGAGATTCCGAAACAGAGCCCCACATATGCCTCTCCTCTGGTTGTTTTTTGTCATCTGCCGCAGGATACCTCTACCAACAGTCCCCTGTCCTCGCCGGACATCCGGAACACCGCGCCGTCCTTTAAAAGGACCGCCTGCCCCGCCGGCACCAGATTGCCGCTGGGGGAAATCATGCCCTGGATATTGTGATTCACCAGAAGCCACTGCCCCTGGTGCCTGCACACGTAAGCCATCAGGCTGCGGTCCGCTTTCTCGTCCGGAAATGTGTTGGCGAACACGTGCCATTTAAACAGCGGCATGTTGTGGTACACATTGACCTCTCCTGCCGGAGACCACTGGCCGGAGCGCCCGCGGAGCGGACTCTTTAAATGCAGCCGGACAATGTTGCGGCGGTCGATCGGACGCCCGCAGAATGGGCAAACCGGATTCCGCGGGTCGTAAAGGATGAACCATTTGGCGGCGCAGTCCGGATTCTCGCATTGCTGCAGCAAATCCCAGGTCTTCACCAGCGCTTTCTCCCACTCCAGCGCTGTCGGCCGCTCGTCAGGATTGTGCAGGCCGTCCACAAACGCCCGCAAAAACAGAGTCTGCAGAGCCGGACCCAGATCCCTGATCGTCACGCCGAGATCGCCGGGACGGTTGCTCCGGTCCGTGGGATGTTCGATGAACAGCGCCTTGGGCCCCATCGCCAGGTAGTCATCCAGATTCGGGTCCTGGGAATAAATCTTCGGCCCGGAAAGAGGATGCCGCAGCAGCAGATACTCGTAAATGAGCACCGCCAGCGCGTGGAGATCCGTATAGGAACTGGGCAGCCGCCTGCCCGGGTCTCCGAACGGCAGCGACGTGGTCTCCAGCACCTCCGGCGCGATATAGCCGCTGGTCCCGATCACCTCCGGCGGGTACAAACCGGGCACCACCAGGGAATCAATATCAATCACGACGCAGCTGCCCGTAACCGGGTCCACCAGAACGTTATTGGAGGACAGGTCCGAATGGGCCAGCCCCGCCTGGTGCATCCGCCGGATCGAGCGTGCCAGGGAAATGGACATCTGGAGCATGGAACGGAAATTGCCCAGCTCCGTCTCTCTCATAAATCTCCGCAGCTTCGCCGAGGTAAACCATTTGCTCTTTTTATCTTTTCCTTTCAGTTCCAGACTCAGCTCGGGAATCACGGACGCGTCTTCGCTGAAGAAGTAATTGGGCGGATAGGCGGGACACACGATCCCGAACTCCGGCTGCTCGACGATCGCCGTCGGCCAGCAGAATTTTCCCGCGAAATACTTCGCCATGGTCTCATTGTTCCCTTTCGCCCCTCCCGCTTCTTCCGAAAGCGTCGGATTGTATTTGCCGATAATCGCCTCGATCCGCCGTCTCAGATTGGGATCCCTCGCCGTCTCCGGATTATTGAAAAACTGCACGACATAGGACCGGTCCGGCGCAAAATAGGTATATTTCATACCTCCGCGGGGCGGATTGTCCCTGATCACATACGGAAGCTTCCGGCCATCCGCCAATGTTGCTTCAGCAATCTGATCCATTTCCGCCTCCTCCTTACAATGTCACCGCTACCAGGGTCCGATCGTCAAAGGAACCTCTCTCCGCATAATTGTCCAGCCAGATCTTAAGCTGCTCGCCGGCGTCGGAAGCTTCCGGCCTGCGCATTCCCAAAAGCTCCATGCGGGCCAGCTCCAGCGCCGTCGGATCATTCCAAAGGTCCTCCAGCGACAGTCCCATAGCCGCACAGATCCGCCTTGTATACTGAACCGGCACCAGCACCTGCTGGTCGTTCACCCACGGGAATTCCAGCGGGTCCGGGATCCGTTTCAGCAGCTTAATCTGCTCCGCCGTCAGCGCCGCGGCGGAAACGGTCCGGCCGGTCCGGTCCAGGATCCCATTGACAATCAGGTCGTAATACAGCCGGCGCATCTCCGTCTCATTGGGGAAATAATCGTCGGCCACGCCGTCGCTCATGAGCAGAACCGTATCGACAGCGCTTCTCGATATCTTCGTCCGCTTTTGCAGCGCTTCCGGCGTTTTCATCTGGGAGGAAGTCAGAAATTCCGTTTCGCCGGAAAAATCTCCGCTGTCGGGAACTCCCATCAGCTTCAGGGAATTGCCGAACTCTCCCTTTGTATTCAGCATCGCGATCATCCCGTCGCCGATCTGACAGGTGATCACCAGATGCTCCTTCCCGGTTTCGCTGACAGGGATCAGGACCGCAATCAGCAGCGTCCCGGAAAAATCTTTCAGGTCCAGGCTCCGGCCCAGCAATTTCCCGTAAGCCGGGTCCGCCGCCCTGGAATAATACGCGGCTTCCACCGCCTCATAAGCTTTCATCACCGACCGCTGCACGGTCCCCGCCAGGATCCGGCAGGCCTCCATACATCCGGCTTCCGAAAGCGGGAGCTTCAGGTCTTTCGCCATCTGCGGGCTGTCGGAAAACAGCTTTTCAAAAGAAGCGGCCAGGTATCCAACCGCCGCCCTGCAGGATTCCCGCGCGCCGACCCGGGAAAATTTCTTCGATCCCGCGCCGTCGGAAACGGCGGCAAATGTGATCCTTCCGTAACTGGCGGTTTCGAACCAGTCGTCGCAGTTGGTCCCCTCGTGCTTGTGCTTCTTTCCGCGGACCCGCGCGGCGATCACCCGGCTGCCGGGATACTGTTTCACACTGCTTCTGTACTCCGGCATGGGATCCGGTTCCGTCTCCGGGACCGGGAGATATTTCCACAGGGACGCCGTGTGCTTGAGCACCGCCTCGTCGCTCAGCGCCTTCGGTTTCTCCAAAACCGCGGCATCTTTTTTCTCTCCGGATGATGCGGAAGAGTCCGGCGAAACCGCGGCGGTTTTTTCTGTCGCGGATGGCGCCGGGGCCGCAGTATTTCCTTCTGCCGCAGAGGGCGCCAAGTCTGCGGCGGGTTTTTCCTCCGCAGACGGGGCCGCTTCCTCAGCGTTTCTTTCTTTCGCAGATAACGCCAAATCTGCAGCACCTTTTTCCTTCGCAAACGATACCGGGGCCGCTGCAATTCCTTTTTCCGGCGGCTCCGGGACCGCCCCGTCTTCCTCTTCCCCAGACGGTACCGGGGCAGCCATAGCCTCCCGTTCGCCCGTCTGCAGCGCCGATCCCGGGAAACCCTCCGCTTCTGCCGGCATCAAATCCCCATCCTCCGTCAGCGTCTCTTCCGGCTCCGGGATATCATACTCATATTTCTCATCCGACATAGTCAGGCCCTCCTATCCGGCCGGGCCGGTCACGGGACGACCACAAAGCCCTGAGGAGGCGGAGGCAGCTCGATCGCTCCGCCCGGCTTCGCGTCCAGGCTCTTGGAAGACATCTTGATCGAGCCGGACGCCCAGGCGAAGAACTGCGCCATGTCGCCTGCGGACAGGGTATTCATCATCAGCACGTTCTCCGTGATCTCTTTTAAATAGGAAGTGTTCGCGTTGGAACCGGCCGCACAGGCAATGATATTGGCAGCCTTCACGGTCTTCAGCTTCTGGGCCGCTTCCCGGAACGCTTCGATATCCGTAGGCGAACCGTCCGTCAGGATAAATACCAGCGGCCGCCAGTCGCCTTTCTGCGTTTCTGTGGACTTGCGGACCTCGCTGTTGATGCAGTCGATCAGGACGTTCAGCGCCTTGCCAAGGGCCGTCGCGCCGCTCGCGTGGATCTCGGGCTCCTTAAACAGCATCAGCTCGGTCAGCGGCAGAACCTGGCGGGCCGAACTGTCAAAGGTGATCACCGACAGATACGCCGTCTCCAGCGCCTGCGGATCGCTCCTCAACTCGGAGATCAACGCCTTGACCCCCTGCTTCACCGCCTCAATCGGCTCGCCCATCATCGATCCAGAACAGTCAAGCAGCAAATACACCGGTAATCTTCGTACAAAATCTGCCATAATGAACTCTCCGTTTCATGTAAATTTTATATACTGGAATCAAGATCCAACCCCCGGATCCTTGAGAACAGTATCATTTTCAATCTGCGGATTATTCCCGAACTGCCGGGCGCCGGCATTCATACCAAAAAGAATGGCTCATTTAACCTCCTTTGTTTAAGTCATCAAAATAAACCGGCAATAAACCCCTTCGGTAAATAATGAACCGTCAGAACGGAACCATTTCAACAAGTTCCGACATCATTATACCACACATGGTATAAAAATCAAGAATATGCCGATATTTTAGGAGTATTTTTGAGGTATTCAAGAAAAATTTTTTGGTCGATCCGCTCAAAAAAGACTGGCGCTGTTACGGATTTTGCCTTACAATACATATGCCCGACGCATAAGTCCCGGCCCGCTAAACGGTCCCGGCGTCCGCAGAAAGGAAAACTATCATGAAACATCATTTCTTACATAATGCGATCAAAAAAGAGCCCGTTCTGACGGTCTCCGCCGTCTGCGCGCTCCTCTCCATGTTTTTTGTGCCGCCGTCCGCCGCTTATATCGGTTACATCGATTTCCGGGTCCTGGCCCTGCTCTTCTCCCTGATGGCGGTCGTAGCCGGGCTCCAGCGCCACGGCCTTTTCAACTGGCTGGCGGCCCGTCTGCTGAACGGCCGGATGCAGCGGCGGAAACTGTTCCTGCTGCTGATCCTGCTGCCCTTTTTCTCTTCCATGCTGGTGACGAACGACGTGGCCCTGATCACGTTCGTACCGTTCGCGGTCCTGATCCTGGAGCTGACCGGAGAACAGCGGTTTCTGATCTTCGTCATCGTGCTGCAGACCGTCGCCGCCAATCTGGGAAGCATGGCCACGGCTGTGGGAAATCCCCAGAATCTTTTTCTGTATTCCGCCTTTCACCTGACAGCGGGAGAATTTTTCGGGACTGTGCTGCCCTACACGATCCTGGCTCTGCCGCTTCTGGCGGGCTGCGTCCTGGCCTGTCCCAAAGGCGAGCTGGCCGTTTCTCTTCCGGACGACGCCCAGGCGGCGGATAAAACTCCCATTTTCATTTATCTGGCTCTGTTTTTATTATGCCTCCTGTCCGTGTTCCGCGTACTGCATTACGGGCTGCTGCTCCTCATCGTCTGCGCGGCGGTTTTCATTGAGGACCGCGCGCTTTACCGGACCATGGACTACGGCCTGCTGCTGACCTTCGTCTGTTTCTTTATCTTCGCCGGAAATATCGGGGCAATCGGCGTGGTTCACAGTTTTCTTCAGAATCTCCTGAACCGCCAGGCGCTTCTGACCTCCGCGCTGGCCAGCCAGGTCATCAGCAATGTCCCCGCCGCCGTACTGCTTTCCGGTTTCACCGAAGACTGGCGGGCGCTGCTTCTGGGTACCGACCTCGGCGGCCTGGGAACCCCGATCGCCTCCCTGGCGAGCCTGATCTCGTTCCGTCTTTACATGAAGACCGACCGCGCAGACGGGGCCGGATATCTGGGCTTTTTCTCCCTGGTAAATGCAGCGGGACTGGCGCTTTTCCTGACCATTGCCGCGCTGCTCGGCTGACCGGCCGCAGCCGTACGCCGACAGTCGCCGCGATCCCTTTGGCGGTTTCCATCCGCCTGCCGCATCTGCCATACAGGAGCCCGCATCGTACCGGGTTTTGACCTGTATGGCAGATTTATTTTTCCCGGCGGCCGGACCCGGGATTTTCCCGTTCAAAATGCGTACGGCAAAAAGCGCCTGCCCCGTCTCGGTTTCCCGATCAGGGACAGGCGCTCTCTTTCTTTCATTACTGAACCCATTCGCCGGACTCGTTGACCCAGAAACCGTCAGGAGTCATCGTATTGGCAAGCATCGTACCCACGGTTCCGTCGTTGGCGATGCTGAAGTAATACCATTTTCCGTTCACCAGCTGCCAGCCGGTCAGCATACGTCCCGCGCCGCCGTTATGATCTGCCTGCAGGTAATACCATTTCCCGCCCAGATTCAGCCAGCCGGTATCCATCCGTCCCGTCAGGCCGAAATGATACCAGTGCGCGCCGTCGCTCTCATTCACGCATACCCAGCTGTTGGACGCCACCGTACCGTCGCTGTACTGCAGAGCCCAGTCGCCCTGCTCATCCTGCACCCAGGCGGCGCTGAGCACTTCGACGTTCTCCTCCGCTGCCGTGTCCGCGGATGTTTCCGCAGCATCGACCGTGACCGTCGTTACAATGGTCTTCTTCTCTCCGTCCGGCACAAACGGCAGGGTCTGAGCCGTTTCCGCATCCTGGTTCGCTTCCGTGCTGCCGGAAGCGCTGCCTGCGCCGCTGCTGCCGGAACTGCTTCCGCTGCTGCGGCTTCCGCCGGAACTGCCTCCGCTGCTGTGACCGCTGCCGGAGCTGCCTCCCCGGCTTCCTCCGCCTCCGGAGCTGCCCCCGCGCCCGGAACCGCCGCCGGAACTGCCGCTGTGGCTGCTGCCGCCGGAACCCGCACTGCTGCCGGATCCTGCGCTGTGACTGCTGCCGGAACTGCCGGAACCTGTACTGCCGGAACTGCTGCTCTGGCTGCCGCCTGCACTTCCTTCATTGCCGCTTCCGCTGCCGGGAGCCGTCTCTTCTTCATCCGGAAGAACCACGACAACCTTTTCAAACACCGCCGTCAGGGACCGGTCTTCCTCCGCTTTGATCCCGTATTCAGTGGAATAACTGACAATCTGTCCGTTCTCCGTCCAGTACAGGAAGCGGTACCCGGCCGCCGCCTCCGCTTTCAGCGTGACCTCCGCGCCCATGCGGTATACGCCGCCGTAAAGCGCTCTGCCGCCCTCTGCCGGGGAAGCGTCCGCGGATATACGGACTTCCAGAACCGCGTCGGACCATTTTGCGTAAAGCGTCGTATTCCCCGTCACACAGTCCGCGTCAAAATTCCAGCGTCTCGTATAACTCAGATCCGTGTACCAGCCCTCAAATACGGACCGGTCTTTGACCGGCACCGCAGGGGTCGGGGCCTTGCCGGCGTAATTCACGGTTCTCGTGAAAATCCCCAGGCTGCCGCCCATGCTGTTGTAAGTCACCGTATACGAATTGATCTTCCAATGCGCATACAGGGTCGTATCGCTGTTGAACACGTAACCATCATCGACCCGGCTGCCGCCCGCCGCCTGCGTGTACCAGCCGTCGAAGGTATAGCCGGTTCTCTCCGCTGTCGGAAGGGCCGCCGTCAGCCTGCCTTTCGTCGTCCGCATCGCCGCCGTGCCGGCCGTACCGCCGTTCGCGTTGAACGAAACCGTATACTTGACCTGATAAACGTTCACGCGGCTGTCGCGGCTGACGACCTTCACGCCGTCCATCTCGTCAAAACCGGCGCTGACGGTCAGGGTCTCCAGAGTCTCGTCGCCGCCGATCTGCAGGACTCCGTCCGCATCGATCGTCGTATGGGGATTCTTCTCAGCGCCTGCCGCGCCCGTCACCGTCCAGGCTGTATCCAGCACCCGCGTCAGATCCGCTCCCTCATGGCTCCCGCTTATCAGTTTAACCGCAAACGGGATCCGATCGCCGATCTTCGCGCTTACCGTCTCCGGGCTGACGCCGACCGATTTGATCGTGACCGGAGCAAATTCCAGATACTTATAATCTGTACCTTTCCTCACATCCCGGTCCACTCCGCCGGCTCTCAGCGCCACCGCCTCTTTGTCATCCGCGCCCTGCCTGCCGCCGAGCACGATGTAATCGCCGTCATACAGGCCGTCCGGATCCACTTCGCCGTCGATCGCGGTCCGGCCGCCGGACGCCGTCACCCTGGCTCCGTCCGCAATCTCGATCGTACCGGAATATGCGGTCCGGCCGCCGCCGATACCCGCCGCGCCGTCCGAAGAACCCTTCGCGGTTACCGCTGTATTTTCTCCGGCGATCGTGATAATTCCCGCGCCGCCTGCCTCGCTGCCGCTTCCGATTCCCGGAGCGCCCGCGCCGCCTGCTGCCGTCACCGTGCCGCCTGTGATCGTGATTTCGCCACTGCCGGAACCGCTTCCGCCGCCGATGCCCGCGCCGCCAACCTTGATCCGGGCAATCGCGGAATCCCGGATGCCGTCGGTCTCATACGTACCGCCCGCCGCCGTCACCGTGCCGCCTGTGATCGTGACGCTATTCTCTGCAAAATCAATTACATTGCCGATGCCCGGCCCTCCGGAACCTCCGGTTGCCTTCACGACGCCGCCGTTGATCTCGACCTGCGCGCTGCTGTTGCTCGCATAGCCGCCGCCGATGCCCGCGGCTCCAAACGCGCCATTGACCGTGGCTTCCACCGTACCGCTGTTGATAACGATTTTGCCCGCGCCCTTCGTTCCGTTGCTGGGGCCGCCGATCGCCGCGCCCATGGAATCGCTCACGGCAATCAGCCTGCCGCCGTCCTCACTCTGTCCGTAAATCGTCAGCGTGGAGCCCTCGGGCACGTCGATGCCCCTTCCGGCCGTCAGCACCGCGTTCCGGCCAAGGACCAGCGCTACGTTGCCCTCCACCAGGATCCGCGCGTTATCGCCCGAAAACGTAACGCTCCGATCCAGATAATACCAGGTCTGCTCACCGCCTTCGCTCTTCCAGCGGTTTTCTTTGGCAGATACCGTCTGCAGGCTGCCGACCTGCTCATAGCGGAGCTCCCCGTTTTCATCCATGTAGGACACCCTGCCGCATTCCTCGCAGACGAACGTACAGGGTGCGCCGGGATCCTTCTCGCGGTAGCCGCAGGTCTCGTCATGTATCCCTCGCGCATGGGGGCATATGAGCACCTTTTCCCCACCCGCATCGGCGTTGCTCGGGCTCGCGTCGCCGGGCGTCGCCTCGGGAATCACCGCATAACAATCCTCCGTATGCTCATGCATGCAGGGCGCGCCGGGATCCGCCTCGCGGTAGCCGCACTCCTTCGTATGTGCGGGATGATGCTCGCAGAGTCCCGTTCCGCCCGAACCGGCCGCCAGCGCGGGAACCGTTGTTCCGCCCCCCGAAACCACCAGCGCCGCCGTCAGTAACATTGACAACAGCTTCTTTCCGTTCTTCTTCATAAATCTGTTGCCTCCTTTCCGATTAGCCGTTTCACATTCAGCGCCATGTAAAAAAATCGTTCCCTTTCATCTATTATTATATCTTACCCCCCCGAATGTCAACAAAAATTTTCCGGTTTTGCCAAAGATTTTCCACCCTCTGTACGCCGTCGCCGAAGCGGGTATTCGGACCCGCCTCCCCGGCGCGGACATTCCTCAGAAATGCTCACAAAAACTCCACTCTGCCGTCTTCGAGATGATACATCGCCCCAACGACCCGCAGGCCCCGCTCTTCCTCCTGCCGGATCTCCAGGCTGTCCTCAATGACCCGGATGCTGCGCCGCACATTCAGACAGCATGCCTTATAATCGTCCGTCTCCTCCCCGACGGCCCTGCGGATCTCGTCCGTGATGAATTTGATGTAGCCCTCCGGATCGTGATGAATCGCGGCGTCCACGGCCCCGCAGTGATTATGGCCCATGACGACGATCAGGCGGCAGCCTAAATGCTCGGCGGCGTATTCAACGCTGCCCAGCTGGTGATTGTCGATCACATTGCCGGCCACGCGGATCACGAAAAGATCGCCGATCCCCGCGCTGAAAATGCTCTCCGGTATCACCCGGGAATCGGAGCAGGTGATCACAATGGCGTAAGGCGCCTGGCCCTCCGCGCAGGTCTTCTCCCGCAGCTGCCGGGAAACGTCGCCCTCCCCTTTCGCCGCATCCAGATAACGCGCGTTCCCTTCTTTCAGTTTCTCAACCGCCTCCGCGGCGGTGCATGTTACGGTCGCTGCACTCATCTTATGCATATCCCCCTTATAATAATGTAGCAGTAGCGTTTGCAGGCCCTCTCCGGGATCTGTGTGCCATGCCGGTTCAGATCCTGCGGATTGGTACATTTTCTTTCTATAAAATACGCTGTCAGCAGTCCGGCCGCTCCTGTACCCAAACCGCTGCGATCCTCCGTCAGCGTCTCCGTCACAGAGAAAACAATCCGCCGGCCCCGCCTCCGTCATACTCAGTATACTATATCCGAACGCCGATTTCTACCGCATTTTCATAAAATTAAGAGATCGCGCACCGCAATCCTGTAAAACTTGCCACTAGACGAAACGCTTCTTATGTGCTATACTCATCCCGTCGGTCCGGACGCGGGATACGCCGGGTCCGCCTGATGCTCACCTGAAAGGTTATACCTGACAGAGGCAAAACGACCGCTGACCTCCCGTTTTAGGGTATACTCATCTGAAAGGTATTTCCTGACAGAGAAGAAAAGAAAGCGAGGAAATGAATTATGAAAAAGACACTCTCTATTGTGATGGCGTTCGCCATGGGGGCGGCCCTCTTATCCGGCTGCTCCGGCCCATCCACCTCTGAAACCACTGCCGCAGGAACCACAACCGCAGCCGAAACGACCACCGCCGCTCCGGAAACCACCGCCGCGGAGACGACCGCTGCGCCGGAAACCACCACGGCCGCGGAAACGACTGCTGCGCCGGAAACCACCACGGCCGCGGAGACGACCGCCGCGGAAGTCAGCCTGGAAGGCCCCGGACAGTCCGAGCCCGTAACGCTGCGCATCGGCTCCCTCAAGGGCCCGACCTCCATGGGTCTGGTATCCCTGATGGACAAGGCGGAAAAAGGCGAAGCCGAAGGAAGCTATGAATTTACGATGGTATCCGACGCCTCCGAACTGGTGGCCAAGGTCGTCAGCAAGGATCTGGACATCGTTCTGGTTCCGGCCAATATGTCCTCGATCCTCTACCAGCGCACCAGCCAGAGCGTCAACGTCCTGAATATCAATACGCTGGGCGTTCTGTATGTGGTGGCAGCCGACGATTCCATCCAGAGCATCCCGGATCTGGCGGGCAAAACCGTTTACATGACGGGCAAAGGCACCACGCCCGATTACGTATTCCAGCATCTGCTGGCCGTCAACGGCATGTCCGCGGACGATCTGACCATTGAATATAAATCCGAGCCGACGGAAGTCGCCGCCGTCTTAAAGGAACAGGCCGACGCCATCGGCCTGCTGCCCCAGCCCTTCGTCACCGTCGCCATGGCCCAGAATGAGGCCCTGAAGATCGTCCTGGATCTGACCGCGGAATGGGACAAGGCCCAGGAGGGACAGGAGGGCGGCGGCAGTCTGGTCACCGGCGTTACCGTAGTCCGCAGCGAACTGCTGGCGGACGAAGCCTCCGCCGCGGCCGTGAAGCTTTTCATGGATGAACATGCCGCGTCCGCCGGCTTCGCCAATGACGACGTGGCGGGAGCCGCGGAACTGGTCGCCCAGTTCGGCATCATCGAGAAAGCCCCGGTAGCCCAGAAAGCGCTTCCCTACTGCAGCATCGTCTGCATCGAGGGCGACCAGATGAAGGAGATGCTGAGCGGTTATTTAAACGTCCTTTATGAAATGGATCCGACTTCGGTAGGCGGACAGCTTCCCGACGACGCCTTCTATTTCGCCCGGTAAACGCATCCGCCCCGCACAGGAGATATTCCATGAACCCGTTTCTTTCCTCATCCGCGCTGCGGCGGTCCGCCATCATCCTTTTCTGGCTGCTGGTCTGGCAGGCCGCCGCGCGGCTGATCCGCAACAACATTATCCTGGTCGGCCCCATTGACGCGGCGCTGGCGCTTCTGCGCCTGCTGCCCAGCGGGGAATTCTGGCTCTCGATCGCGCATTCCTTCGCCAAGATCAGCCTGGGGTTCCTGCTGGGCTTTTCCGGCGGCCTGCTGACCGGCAGCCTGGCCTACCGTTTCCCGCTGATCCGGGAACTGCTGGCCCCTGTCATTTCTCTGCTGAAATCCATTCCGGTAGCGTCCTTCGTCATCCTGGCCCTGATCTGGGTCGGTTCGCGGATGCTGGCGGTCTTTATCGCGTTTCTGGTCGTGCTGCCCATGATCTACGTGAATACCCTCGCGGGCCTGGAAAGCACCGATCCCGGGCTGCTGGAAATGGCGCAGATTTTCCGTGTCCCCGCCCTGAAACAGATCCGCTTTATTTACATGCCTGCCCTGCTGCCCTATCTGCTGAGCGGCTGCCGGGTGGCCCTGGGCATGAGCTGGAAATCCGGCGTCGCCGCGGAGGTCATCGGCGTGCCGGATCATTCCATCGGCGAACAGCTTTACATGTCCAAGATCTACCTGGACACGTCCGATCTGTTCGCCTGGACCTTCGTGATCATCGTCATCAGCGCCCTGTTCGAACGGCTCTTCCTGCTGGCGCTTTCCAAACTGCAGAGAAACGGAGGAACTGTCCATGAAACTGACCGTTCGTGACCTGCGCAAATCGTTCGGCAATCTGGACGTGCTGACCGGGGTCTCCATGGAGCTGGAAAGCGGCCGCATCTACTGCCTCATGGCCCCGTCCGGCTCCGGCAAAACCACGCTTTTCCGCATCCTGATGGGTCTGGAGACGGCGGACGGCGGCGAGATCCGCTGGGACGCGGGCAGGCCGGGAGGCACTTTTACCCCGCGCTTCTCCGCCGTTTTCCAGGAAGACCGGCTCTGCGAAGCATTCACGCCCGTAGAAAACGTGATGATGGTCACCGGAAAACGTCTCTCCGAAAAGCAGGTATGCGCCGAACTCTGCCGCCTGCTGCCCGCGGAATCCCTCTCGCGCCCCGTCTCTACCCTGAGCGGCGGCATGAAACGCCGGACCGCCATCTGCCGGGCTCTCCTGGCTCCCTTCGACGTGCTTCTGATGGACGAACCGTTTACGGGACTGGACGAAGAGACTCGGATTTCCGTCATTTCCTATATGAAAGAGAAAACTGCCGGAAAACTGCTCCTGCTCTCGACCCACCAGGAGGAAGACGTGCAGCTCCTGGGAGCGGTACGGCTCGGACTGACCGGCCAGGCGCAGGCCGGGGCTGATTTCTGACAAGGCTCAGCCAATAGCCTTCAGCCCTGTCTCCGTCATCCGGAGCACTCTCCCGCAAACCTCCGCCATATATTTCCGGTCGTGGGAAACGCTGAGGATCGCGCCCGGAAAATCTCTCAGCATCTGCCGGAGCACCGGCCCCGACAAAGGCGACAGATTTCTGGTCGGCTCGTCCAGAATCAATACGTTGGCCCCCGACAGACTCATTTTCAGCAGCAGGATCTTGGCCTTCTGCCCGCCGGATAATTCCGCGATCGGGTGTTCCATCTCATCCGCCGTATATTTCAGCGTTCCCAGATATGTGCGGATGCGGGTACGTTCTTCCTGATCGCCCGTCCGGTCCAGATAATCCACCGGCGTCATCTCCAGCTCCAGCATTTCTTCATAATTCTGAGGCATATATTCGGCGCGGATATCCGTCCGTTTCAGCAGCTGCTCCGCAATCCTCCGCAGCAATGTGGTCTTGCCGCAGCCGTTTTTCCCGGTAATACAAAGCTTTTCCGACCCGCGGACGCGCAGGAAAATGTCCCGCGCCAGCGTCCTCGCGCCATCCGGGGTATCCAGCCTGTTCAGCGAATACTCCAGCACCGTTTTCCCGGCCGGAACCTCCGCGTCCTTTTCTCCCAGCCGGAAATAGATCGCCGTCTCCTCCTCCGGCATCCGCGTCATCTGCTCATCTTCACGCGCGAACCGGCGTTCCAGCGATTTGACCGCGTGCATCTTTTTCTTCAGCAGCCTCGCCCCGCCGGGATCCTGCCGGGAGATCACCCGCTGGGCGTGGTCCACGCTCTGGTAGATCCGGCGGTATTTCTCATCCCTCAGCCGCTTTTCCCGCCGGTCGCTCTCCGCCTGCTGCGCCTGCTTTGCAAACCGCGCCTCCCGCTCCGCCTTATACGTCAGGTAAGGGACGTGCGCCACCGTATGGCGGCACTCGGTCTTGCGGCGCACCTGTTCCAGATGGATCACCATATTGGCGGTCCTCTCGATCAGCGTCTCGTCATGGGAAATGAACAGCACGATCCCCGGCCACTCCAGGATCAGACGTTCCAGCCATTCCAGCGTCTCCACGTCGATATCGTTGGAGGGCTCGTCCAGCAGCAGCACGTCCGGTTCGTCCAGCAGCAGCCGGAGGATTTGGGCTTTCACTTTCTCTCCGCCGGACAGCGTGTCCATCCGCCGCCCGTCATAATAAAAATCCGCAGGCAGCTGAAATTCCCGCGCCAGCCGCGAAAGCTCCCGCGGCGTCTTATCCGCAAAACTCTCCTGCTCCGCAAAAAATTCGCAGATGCTCTTTGCGCCTTCCGCGGCGGACAATTCCTGGGGAAGATACCCCAGGCGGGCGCCGTTCAGGATTCGTTCCCCCTCCGCCTCGCAGTACCCGTCGATCCATTCCGGACTGCCGATCCATTTCAGCAGCGTCGATTTGCCGTCGCCCTCCTCGCCGATCATCACCGCCTTGTCGCCGTTATTCAATACGCAGTTAAAATCCCGCAGGATCACCCGCAGGTCCTTTCTGTGTGTAATCGTCAGATGTTTGATCTGCACCATAAACCCCTCCTGTCAATCCGCGCGCCGCACATGCGCGCCTTCGTTCAAAACTTCCATGACATTCCATACCCGCAGGCCCCACGCCAGGAGAAACCCGGCCGCTTTTCCGGATAATGCCTGGCTGAGGAGCCAAACAGTACCCGGCTGCCTTTCCGGAAACAGCCGTACCTGGCCGACTCCCCCCCAGGCAGCTCCTGGCTGGCCCGCCAAACAATACCTGGCCGCCTTTCCAGACAGCCGCACCAGTCAACTCCCCCAGCTACCTCTCTAAGCACTGCAAAGCTGGCTCTCCAAGCATTACCCGGCTGCCTTTTCAGACAGCCGCACCCGGGCAGCTCCCCAGGCAGTTCCCGGCTGGCTCTCCAAACATTACCCCGGCTGCCTTTCCAAACCGTATCCGGCCGCTTCTCCGGACAACAAAAAAGCCTGCTCTCTCACCGAAAACAGACTCACACAAACAAATCCTGTCTTTCCGCCCAACCGGACGCAGAAAAAGGATCCGCCGTTTGTGAGATAATCGATTTCGGTGCATGCAAATAAACCTATCTCCATAGGTCCGCCGCTATTTGCTTCATCGAAATACAACTATCTCCCGGTCATTTCCTCACCCTGCGCCGCAGCGCCTTTCTTTTTTCTTACTTCTATTATATAATCCCTCGCCAAAAATGCAAGAGAAATTTTCCCAAGAGAAATTTACCCGGCCCCGCGCGCGGCGTATCCCTTTCCGGCACCTGCGAAAAAACACAGCGATTCTTTAGAAATTCTTTCATTTTTCCTGCCGGTCATTTTTAGTTTCGCCTTTTATGATAAGGGAAAAGGAGGCGGACATTATGGACATCACAACTTTTACCGCATACTTTCTCCGCTACGGCGAAGCGGCTATCTTTACCATCGTACTGCTGGAATATATGAACCTGCCCGGTTTCCCCGCCGGCGTCGTCATGCCGCTGTCCGGCGTCATGGCGGCCAGGGGGCAGATCAGCTTCTTACGCGTCATGACCGTCACCGTGGCGGCCGGCCTCATCGGAAGCATGATCCTCTACGGGATCGGCCGTTTCGGAGGAAGCAGAATCCTGCAGCGCTACATGGACCGTCACCCCGACAAGCGCCGTCAGCTGGAAACGAAACTGGACTGGATCAGGCAAAAGGGCTTTTTCGGCATCTTCATCGCCAAGCTTTTCCCCGCCGCCCGCACCATTGTTTCCATCCCCGCCGGCATCCTGAAAATGGACCTGACGCAGTACGTAATCAGCTCCGCCCTGGGCATCATTGTCTGGAACCTGGTGTTTGTGGGCGCCGGCTACGCCTGCGGAGAACAAGTCTTCCGACTGCTCGGAAGAGGATAAGGAGGCGCTTATGAACATCGCGCTCATGACCAACAACTATAAACCCTTTGTCGGCGGCGTGCCCATCTCCGTCGAACTGCTGGCCCAGGGACTGCAGGCGGCCGGACACCGGGTCACGGTATTCGCGCCGGAATATCCGGAAAAATACGAAAATACGGTCCCCACGCATCCCGAAAATTGCCCGCAGCCCTCGCCGGACATTCCCGCAGCCGGATACAGCCGCATCCCTGCGAGCACGCCCGCCCCGGCCGTCCCCGTCTTCCGCTGCGCCGCGTTCGCCCGGCGTTTCCCCGGCGGAACGGTGGTTCCCAATCCGCTGGACCCGCGCATCGAGGAGGCATTTGCCCGCGGCGGCTACGATCTCATCCATGTCCACCATCCCGTGGTCCTGGGCAACACCGCCGTTTCCCTCTCCCGCAAATACGGCGTGCCGCTGGTATTTACGTACCATACCCGCTACGAACAGTATCTCTGCTCTTTCAAAAGCGTCCGCCGCCTGGAGCGGAACGCGGGCGAAACCGGCAGCTTCCGCTTACGCATGGAACGCACGGCCCTTTCCGGCATCCGCGACGGGATTGTCCCCCTTTACCTGCATCTCTTCCTCCAGAACTGCTGCCAGGTCTTTGCCCCCACCGGCGGCATCCGGAACTACCTGACCGAAACCTGCGGATACGACCCGGACCGGGTCGCGCTTTTGCCCACCGGCATCGAGGATGCGTGCTTTCAGGCGGACGCCGAAATGGTCCGGCAGATCCGGAAACGGTTCCGGGCGGAAAAAATTCCCCTGTTCCTGTCGGTATCCCGCATGGCCCACGAGAAAAACATTCCGTTCCTGCTGCGGAGCGCCGCCTGTTTCAAGGAGCTTTACGCCCGCCCGTTCCGGCTGCTCCTGATCGGCGACGGGCCGGACCGGACGGAATATGAAGCGCTCCGCAGCCGGCTCGGACTGACGCAGGAGGTTTTCTTCCTGGGACAGCTCCCCCACCGGGATCTGACTCCCTACTACGCGGCGGCCGACGCGTTCTTTTTCGCCTCCCGGACCGAAACCCAGGGAATCGTGATCCCGGAAGCTTTCGCCGGCGGCACGCCGGTCGTCGCTCTGGCGGGCAGCGGCGTCCGGGACCTGGTAACGGACGGCGTCAACGGTCTCCTCTGCGCGGAAACGGAAAGCGAAGAAGCGCTGGCCCGGCGGCTGCTTTTCTTCACCGAACATCCGCGGCTGCAGGAACGCCTCCGCGCTCAGGCCCGCCGGACAGCCGAAGATTTTCGCGAAGAAGCAGTTGTGAGAAAAGCGATCCGACTTTATAATAAGAGTATCGCGCAATACCGCCGGGAGCGGACGCGGCCGGGCGCAGGCGTATGGGAGTTCACCCTATGAGACGCGAAACGTTCGTTCCGGACCAATCCTGTCCGGGACACGCCGTGCGCGGACAGCCGGCCCGGGACGCCGGGCAGCCGCCTCCGGTGCCCGCGAATATTTTCAGACTACAGTGAGGAAAACAAGATGAACCAGGATTTTCATATATTGGTAACCGAAGACGACAAAGAGATCCGCGAGGGCATTGAGATTTATCTGAAAAACCAGGGCTACCAGGTCTCTACCGCCGCAAACGGAAAGGAAGGGCTGGACATTATCGCCAGAGAAGAGATCCACTTAGCCATCGTGGACGTGATGATGCCGGTCATGGACGGCGTGACCATGCTGATGAAGCTGCGGGCCATGGACCGGGAATTTCCCGTGATCATCCTCTCCGCCAAATCCGAGGAGGTCGACAAGATCATGGGCCTGAACATGGGCGCGGATGATTACGTGACCAAGCCCTTCACACCTCTGGAACTGCTGGCGCGCGTCAATTCCCATCTGCGCCGCTATTCCAAATACCTGTCCGCCACCAGCCGTCCCGCCGCCAGCGACCACATTTACACCATCGGCGGACTGGAGCTGAACGAGGATACGGTGGAAGTGACGGTGGACGGCGAGCCGGTGAAGCTGACGCCGCTGGAATTTAAGATCGTCCATCTGCTGATCCGCCACCCCGGCCGCGTGTTCTCCGCCGAAGAAATCTACGAACGCATCTGGAACGAAAAAGCCGTCAACACCGACACGATCATGGTCCACGTCCGCAACATCCGGGAAAAGATCGAAATCGACCCGAAAAATCCCAAATATCTGAAGGTTGTATGGGGCGTCGGCTACAAGATCGAGAAACATTAGAAAGGATAGACCCATGAAAGAAAAACGGAAAGCTCTTCCCTGGCTCCTGACGGGGGCCGCCGTCAGCCTGGCATTCGGCCTGCTGTTCCTGTCGCGTCTCAGCTGGTTCCGGTCGCAGGCGGAAGCCCAAATGACGAACCCCGTCACATCGGCGGAAAACATCCAGACCCTTTATCAGTTCAACCAGATCCTGTACCGAAACTATTACAATTTCCGGAACGCCTCCGGATTAAGCTACACGGACCTGTATTATCCGATCGACGCCGGTTCTCCCGTCGATCAGCTCCTGCAGGGGCAGTACCGGGCAGACGATGCGGAAGACGATTCCGAATATCCGGAAGAATATTCGGACGGCAGCGCTTCCTACGCTGACGCGGACCTGCTCCTAAACTCGTTCAACGACGCCTTGCTGAATCTCAGCGATTATTTTTCGGGACTGGAATCCTCTTTCAGCGCTCTCAGCATCATCTACGACTACTGGATCGGCCCTCCGGACGGCGACGCGGTCCTGACCAACTCCGGCACGGCCTCTTTCCCCTCGGACGGATCCCCCTACTATCTTCTGCTGGAATTTGATTTCGATGAAAACGGATATTCCTCTGTCGGCGCGGCCACGGTAAACGACTCCTACACCATTGCCGGCACATCCGAAGCATACGACGCCTATACCGCAGGAAATGATTTCTTCACAATGGAACCCGCCCGCGGCACATCCGCGGACAGCGAGACTGTATTCCGGTACGCCTCCCAGCTGACCGGCGATTTCGCTCTGCCCAGCGATTCCGTCATCACCTATGAAAACCTCTCCATGGAGATCTTTAACCGTTATACCCATGAGACCCCGATCCGAAACTGCCGGATCGTCTACGGCCTGCGCCTCTCCACCTGGGAAAAAATGCACCGTTTCAGCGGCGGGCTCTCTCTCCAGTACGGCGCCTACACCAATCTGTACCGGGAACAGTACTCCGGATTCATGCGGGCCGGCGTCGACCGGTTCTATGTGCTGGCCTGCCTGGCTGTGCTCCTGTGCGCGTTTCTGCCTTTCGTGCCGAAATTTCCCGCGGTCCCAGGATACGCCGCTGAGATCGCCGCGGCGCTGCTTCTGGGCCTGCTCGCCAGCGTCCATTACGTGATCCTGATGCTCTCCGGCGCCTCCGGCCGCCTCTTGTCCATAGGAGCCGCGGCCGTGTACCTGTCTCTCCTGTCTTTCCTGTTTTTCCTGGCCTGGTGCGCGGGCAGCCTGCTGCGGCCGGTGTGGCGCCTGGGACTGCGCGGCTATCTGCGGGAACACAGCTCCGTCTTCCGCATTTTCCCGTTCGCATACTCGAAAGCCCTCGGCTTTTACCAGACCCTGACCCATTTAGACGTGACCCGGCCGGTCCACATGATAATCCTGCGCCTGATCGCCGCCAACGCGGTGCTGATGCTGATCTCCCGCTTTTTATGGAGCAAAGCCCTGCCGTTCATCGCGGCTTACTCAGTGATCCTCTATTTCATATTGAAAAAATACGCCGGCGACCTCCAGGAACAGTACCGCCAGATCCTGGTCGCCACCAACGAGATCGCCAACGGCAATCTGGACGTGTCCATCACCGCCGATCTGGGCATTTTCGAGCCCTTCAAGCAGCAGATCACCCGCATCCAGCAGGGCTTCCGCCGCGCCGTGGATGAGGAGATCAAGAGCCAGCGGATGAAAACAGAACTGATCACCAACGTCTCCCACGACCTGAAGACGCCGCTGACCGCCATCATTACCTACATCGGTCTGCTGAAGGATAAGGAAACCACGGCGGAACAGCGGATCAAATATCTGGATACCCTGGAGACCAAGGCGCTGCGGCTGAAAGTTCTGATCGAAGACCTGTTTGAGATCAGCAAGGCCACCTCCCGCACCGTCCAGCTCAATATCATGGATGTGGATATTTTAAACCTGGTCCGGCAGGTGGCCATCGAAATGTCCGACCAGCTGACCGCCGCCCGCCTGGACATGCGGATGAACCTGCCGGAGCAGAAGGTGATCCTGCCCTTGGACAGCCAGAAAACCTATCGGATTTACGAGAATCTGTTCGGAAACATCGCCAAATACGCCCTCGCCGGTACGCGGGTCTACGTCACCGGTACCGTCGCGGACGGGGAACTGACTGTCACATTAAAAAATATTTCCGCCGATGAGCTGCACGTCAATCCCTCCGAACTCACCGACCGTTTTGTCCGCGGGGACGCCTCCCGCAACACAGAGGGCAGCGGTCTGGGACTGGCCATCGCCAAGAGCTTCACGGAGCTGCAGGGCGGGCGGTTGGAGATCCAGCTGGACGACGATCTGTTCAAAGTATCGACGGTATGGCGGATTCCGGACAGCGGAGCGGAAACCCAGCAGCAGCCGGAGCCATTTGTGCATATGTAAAAATACAGTTCCGATTACTTCTGTAATTAGGATGAAATTTTTACATTTTGTATTTGGCACAGCGCCGTTTGTGCATTATAATAATAGCTGACAGAAAACGGTTCCGTGTCCGGACAAACGGCAGGAGCCGGACGGCACGCTGGCGGAATGCAAAGGAGGACTTTCATGGCGGAACGGGTCACGATACAGGATATTGCGGACGCGCTTGGCATCTCGCGCAATACCGTATCCAAAGCAATTAACAATACGGGGATTCTGGCCGATGCGACCAGGGAAAAGGTACTTAAGAAAGCCCAGGAAATGGGCTACAAACAATTCTCCTACATGACGCTTGCCGATCCGGCCAGAACCTCTCCGGCCTCCCCCGGGCCCACCGATAAGCGGGAGATCGCTCTGCTGACCGGTTCCGCCCTCGGAAGCTCCCATGTGGCTTCCGTGATCCTGGACAAGCTCCAGCATGAGCTGACCCAGGCAGGATACAGCCTGACTCTGCACCGGGTCTCCCCCGAGGACCGGCCCGCCTGCCGTCTGCCGGTCTCCTTTAATCCTTCCAGGACCGCCGGCATTGTATGCGTGGAAATTTTCGACCATGCTTACAGCCATATGCTCTGCCGCCAGGGGCTCCCGGTTCTCTTCATCGATACGCCTGCCGGCTGCTTCGACTACCCGCTGGAAGCAGACCGGCTGTATATGGACAATCAGACCGAGATCGGCCGTTTCGTGAAAGAAATGGCCATCCGCGGCAAGTCCAGGATCGGCTTCATCGGCGAATACCTTCACTGCCAGTCCTTCTATGAGCGCTATATGGCGTTCCGCAATGCCATGTATACCCTGGGACTGCCGGTCGATGAAGACTGCTGCCTCATCCGGGCCTCGGACGGCACGGTTTCTCCGGACAGAAACGCCTACCTCGGTTACCTGGAAAAAAAGCTCCGCAAACTCAAACGGCTTCCGGACGTATTTCTCTGCGCCAATGACTTCGTCGCGATCGACACTCTCACGGCGCTGAAGAAGCTCGGCAAATCTGTTCCGAAGGATGTCTGGCTCTGCGGCTTCGACGATTCCCCGGAGTCCCGGGTCATGACGCCGACCCTGACCACGATCCATATCCACAGCCAGATCATGGGCTTCGCGGCCGTACAGCTCCTGCTGTCGCGCATCAAAGAACCGTCGCTGCATTACCGGATCATGTATACAGAGACAGAGCTGATCTACAGAGATTCGACGGAAGGGTAGACCAACGCCGGGGCATCCGATTGGTTTCAGATGCCCCGCTTTCGTTCTATCCGTCCTCTGTCTCACCCGTTTTTATCACAATGGCGTCAAGTTCCTTTACGTAATCATAAAGGCTGTGATTCGCTTTATACCGGACAAAAGTCCGTAAAACCGTTGCGAGCGTATCCCCTACTGCTTCCCTGACCTCATTGAAAGGAAGGACGCTGTCTCCGCTGCGCGACGCATAGAGGAGCATGATCAGATCGTATTTCTGTTTTTTATATATATTCCAGAATATTTCTTCGCCCTTTTTCTCTATTTGCCTGACGCGCTCCCGCGTAATTCCATAACGATTCCCTATCGATTCCGGCGTTTCCCCCCGGACGTAAAGGGCAAATATTTCCAACGCTCTGCCATTCCCGCCGGAAAGGGCATTCCGTATATTTTCAGAAACGGCCGCGATAAGAGAAGAAACATCAAAATTCAACCATTCAAGAAACCGGCTCATTTCCTCCGTCAGAATGGCCTTTCGTTTCCCATACAGAGGTTTGTCAAACAACAGGGGGAGCTGCCCAATTCTCGTATCATCATCGCATTCCGCCGACAGACAGGGCAGGTTCTCTCCGCTTTCAGCGGCGTACGCCCGCACAAAGGGAATCGCCCTGCGCTGCCGCATGGAATCCGGCAAACTCTCGGAGACTGGGGGCCGTTGAGGCTCCCTTTCTTTGCTTTATATGTACTTCATTTTTGTGAATGTTAAGCGTAGGCAGAAAAATCGCTTGTTCTTTGCTCCCTTGGATTTATACTGGCAACCAACTCTCATACATGATGCCCAGCCCCCATATACTGCTCCCTGCTCCCAGATTAACATTATTCATTTCTTCGTTGTCTCAAACATTGACAAGTACATCTCTTTCAGCAACGCCTTGCCGCTAGAAAACGCACTCCGTCGACAGTTCAACTTCCAGTAGGTTACCTTTAGACCTCCATCGTATCTATTATACGAATCATTTCACAGACAGCGATTAGGGAACGGACAAGTCAGACATAGTACTATGACTCTTATCATATATCAGAACAACTGAATTTTTATAGCAGATTGAAACAATGTATGCGGCTAACAGGACTCGAACCTGCACCCTTTCGGACCAGAACCTAAATCTGGCGTGTCTGCCAATTCCACCATAGCCGCATATCTGGTAATGATGCCATGATCAATGATGTAACCGAATTATACACTATTTTCTCCATCCGTGCAACACTAAATTTCTCAAATGGCCACACGTCAAAGAGACCTCCTATTCTTTTCCCAGATATTGCCGGATTGCTTTCAATACTGCTTCCGCCGACTGGAGTTGCTCCTCCGCTTCTTCCCGAGATACGATGAAGAAATCATCATAGTCACCGCTTTCCCTCTTTTTCTGGAGACGCGCAAGACGTTTCCCCACCGCACTCTCAAACATGCCGGATGCCACATAATATTGGTTAAAATATGCAATCACATCCTTATGTCTTTTGAAGTCAATATCTGCCAGAGCTAAAACCGCCTTTACCCCATAAAACGCCGCGTAATAAGAACGGTTGAGCGCATCCTTATAAAAACGATTTTCCAGACACAGTTTTGAACTCCGCAATGTCTCTTCTGCCTGAGCCAGCCGGTAATTGCACAATTCCTTCTGTTTCTCTGTCATGCGATCTCCACTCCCTCCGTTCTGACATTTCTGTAAAAAGGAAGCGTGTCTGACCAATACTCGAAAAAGTCCTGATTTCGGATCACCGGCGACAGGACTTTTCCGTACTTGAGTTCCAGCTCAAATGCCTCGTCATAAATACGGTTTTCATTTCGCCGGATCTCTTCGTCAGGAAGCGATACAAGCACCATGATGTCGATATCAGAAGTTTCATCATAATCCCCTCTGGCATAGGAACCGTACAGGATGATCTTTTCCAGACTCCCGCCAAAGCATTCCTTCACCAAGGCCGTGAACTCTCCTATTTCATTCTGAACCACCGGATACAAGATCATCGCCACCTTCCTTTCTATCAATTATAAATAATTGCGGCAGGCTTTTCAATAAAAACCTTTGTTTAGAGACAAAAACCGGCGGCCTGTAACCGTACTTCGGCCGCCGCCCGCACAAGGCGGGCAAGTTTTCGGACAAAACGGCATCGATCCGGATTCAAATCAGCGTTTCCCCAGTCTTTGAACATAAACGTATAACCAAAAGGAATAACGGAAAACCCGAACGTAAACCCTGAACGTATTCTGCCATAGGCCTCAGATTTTGGGAAATGCCTGTTCCGTCCCGGGAAACCGCCCCGGAAAGAGGCGGCCCGTTCATGAAAAACGCTTAAAACGGAAGCTCCAGCTGTTCCGTATTGTTGACTACATCCAGCGCGGTCTGGAGCCTGGCCAGTTCTTCCGACACTTTCTCATAATCGGCCTGGGCCTGCGCGATGTCGAAATTGGCGTAGCTGTATTCGATGATGCTGCTCGAACCGCGCCCGTACGCGGCCATCCGCTCCCGCGGGAGACGGGACGCCATCCCGAACAGTTTCGCTTTTTGCGCAGAAAGCTGCGGGATATAGACGAGGACCTGATCGATGGTCATATCAAATCCCGGCACCGTCTGAGTGAGATTGAAAACGTTCAGCGCATGCTTCAGCACCCGGATCTTTCGGTCCAGTTCTTCCAGTCCGTCCTGCGTTTTCCGGTAATCATACTCCGGCCGCACGTCTTCCACATTCTCGCCTACCGCCGCGATAAAGACGCTGCTGAGTTCTTCCCGTTTCATCAGGGAATTCTTTTCTTCATTCAGTTTGCGAAGCAATTTGGCCGCTTCCGCCGATGTGTACTTCATACGCTTCCCTCCTCGCGTCCTGTTTTATTTTCCGCCGGTCCCCGGGATGCCTCCCGCCGTCCGGCGTCCGCCCAAACCCCACACGTTTGCCGCCCGCATACCCCGGACGCCCGCGGCAAACGCATCCGGCGTCCCAACTATACGGTACAGCCGGGATAAAAGGATAAAAATAAAGTACCAATAACCCTATATTGATACTTTATCAGCTGGGCTAGTTGGATTCGAACCAACGAATGCAGGAGTCAAAGTCCTGTGCCTTACCGCTTGGCGATAGCCCAAAATGCAGGTCCTCATGTATCTCATCGAGATCATCTCGCACCGTTCATCTGTTTTCTCAGCAGCTGCTGTCATAACACAAAGTAAGATTCTTCGTAAGAAAAAAAGCCGTCGCCGGCCCATTTTCAAAGGAGGGTGGATACAGGGACTCGAACCCTGGGCCTCCAGAGCCACAATCTGGCGCGCTAACCAACTGCGCTATACCCACCA
>CANQUA010000003.1 GCA_947626915.1 uncultured Lachnospiraceae bacterium | reverse complement strand
TACCCTGCTTGTCCGTCGCTCGAAAAACCTTGATTTTCCAGTGTTTTCAAAAGTATCGTTATCTAACGTCAGCTTTCGACCGTCCCGGCTTCCGGCAGCTGCTGACGGATCTCGAAACGGAGATCGACGCGGTATATGTGAAGGATTTCTCACGTCTCGGCCGCCACAACGCCAGGATCCTGCTGCTGCTGGATGAATTTCAGGAACGGGGAAAACGCCTGGTGGTCATCGACGACAATTATGACAACGCCGATTGCGACGACGACATCATCGGGATCAAAACCTGGTTCAACGAACGCTACGTCAAAGATGTAAGCAAAAAAATACGCCGGGTGATCGGCGCCAAGCAGAAGGACGGCTCCCTCGCCACGCTCCCGCCTTTCGGCTACCGCAGAACGGGAGGAAGAAACGGCGGCCTGGAGATCGTTCCCCAGGAGGCCGCCGTGATCCGCGATCTGTTTTCCCTGTATATCCGGGGCCTCGGTTACCGGAAGCTGGCCGCGTACCTCACCCGGAACCAGATCCCCACGCCGTCCATGGTCCAGCGGGAGCGGGCGCTGTCTGACGGGAAAATCAGCCGCCGCCGTACCGCCGCCGCGTGGTCTGAGGGCATGGTCAGGGAGATTCTCGGCAATGATTTCTATACGGGCGTCTGCCGCCTGCACAAACGGGCGCGCCCCACCGTGCACGGAAAAGATCTGCGGGTCCCCAGACAGGAGCAGATCTGTTTTGAAAACCACCACCCGCCGATCATTGACCAGGCAACCTATAACCTGGTACAGGAAATTAAAACGAAGCGGACGAAGAGCGGTTATAAAGGTTCTCACGGGCCGGGGACCGCCTCCGCGAACCCCAGTCCCTTCGGAAGCTGTCTGTTCTGCAAGGACTGCGGGCACAAGATGACGCCCGTGCACCGCCGGCAGAACGGCAGCATTAAAAACTATTACATCTGCAGTTTATATAACGCCAAGGGCCGGGAATTTTGCGCAGGGTCGCACCTGATTGAAGAGGAACAGCTGACGGACCATCTTCTGCATTATCTCTCCGCCTGCAAAGACGCGCTGCGCCCCGCGCTCAGCGAAATGGACCTTCCCAAGACGCCGGACGGTCTCCAAACGCCGCGGAAAAAGAATCCCGGCGTCCCGGAACAAATCAGGCAGGCGGAAAAGCAGCTGAACGTGCTGACCGCGCAGAAGGTCCGGGACATCGCCCTTCATCCGGACGCGGCGGAATTTCTGGTCCAAAGCTACGACGCGGTCCAGCAGGAACTGTCCGAACGTCTGCTGGAACTGAAGCGCCGGCTTGAGGAAGACCGCCTGGAACAGAACCGGACAGAGGACCGGCAGGAAGGTTTCTCCGCCTTTGATCGCATCGACGCCTGGATCGCCGGCGGACGAATCGGGCGGGCGGAAATGGAAATGCTGGTGGAACGGATCGAGGTGGACGCGTCCGGTTCCACGGAAATACGCCTGAAATACGGTCTCTCCGGTTCTGTCCGGCCGGCCGTCGTCCGGGAAATGTCGCAGCGTCTCGACCGTATCCTTCTCGCCGCGCTGGAATCGATCCGGGACGATCCGCGCGGATATACCTCCGCCAGGGCCCTGGGGTCCCGCCTTGCGGAAAAAGGCATTACTCTGTCCAGGCAGGAGATCGCCGTCCTGCTTTCTTCGTTTATTGAGGCCGGTCTGCTGGAACGCTCCGGCGATAAGCGGACGCCTTACCGGATCCTCATGCGGCCGGAAGAGCTCGGGGAATGGATCCGGCAAAATTCCGAAAACTTTCCGGCAGCAATAAACGTTATTTCACATAATCGCAGGTCAGCCGGGCGGTATGCCGGAGATGGTTTTTGAGTATATCCTGAAGAAAAACGGTATCGACCCGAAAACGGATCTGACCATCGACCAGAGCATCAGCTTCGGCCTGACGGCGGCGGCTTTCGTAAACAGCGACGCCGGGTATACCGTGGAATTCGAGCCGTTTGCCACCAGCCTGGAACTGGAAGGCGCAGGCTATGTGGTTGCTTCCCTGGGTACTGATTCCGGCTATGTGCCCTACACGGCCTACAGTGCGAAAAAGAGCTACCTGGAAGCCAACCCGGAGATCATTCAGAAATTCACCAACGCGATCCAAAAGGGCATGGACTATGTCAATTCCCACACGGCCGAAGAGATTGCCGAGACGATCCAGCCCCAGTTTGAAGAGACGCCGCTAGAGAATATCACGATTATTGTCGGGCGATATAAAGACCAGGACAGCTGGAAGACCGACACCGTCTTTGAAAAGGAAAGCTTCGACCTGCTGCAGAATATCCTGGAAGAAGCCGGAGAACTGTCCGAACGCGTGCCTTATGAGGATCTGGTAACCACCCAATTTTCCGAAGCGGCAAAATAACGCCGCTTCCGTCCGCCACTCCGGCCAAAAACCCGCAGGACCGTCCGGGCAGAACCGCGATCGCTCTCTCTGAAAGATTCGGATCGTTCCGGTCTGCCCGGCTGGGGCTGGCTGCGGGTTTTCATGATTTCGGGATATGTGGCGGTTCCGGCGCCGTTTTTCGTTCGTTCCCCTGCTGTTCCTCCTTCTTCGCCTGCGGCGGCGTTCATCCCCAGTTCATGGGAAGGGCCGGCCGCGGCTTTTTCCTACCTCGCCGTTTCCCCCACCGTTTCCTCTTCCGTTTCCTGCGCCGCTCCTGTCCGGGCTTCCTCCGCACCGCCGCCAAATTCGCTGTACGCCATAAAGAATTTCTTCAGATAATCCAGATACCCGGCTTTCCGGACGCTCCCGGCCGTCAGCACCGGAATTTCTCCCAGCTTCGCGCCGTTCAGCCAGTATTCCAGGACGCCGGCCTGCTGTCCCGTTTCCACCGGCGCTTCCAGATTTTCCGGCAAAACCAGCCGTTTCTCCACCGCCGAGAAATCCTCTCCGTTCAGGCCCAGGAAAGAAAAGGTTCCGCCATAGGTCAGCGGCGTCCGGTCTTCTACGCCCCCGGCGACGGCAATCGGTTCCAGCCCGGGCGGTTTGGGATCCGTATACAGCCTGCAGTTGGCGTAGCCGTAATTCAAAAGCGCCGCCGCGTCATTGAACCGCGCCTTGTAATCAGGCGCCGCCATGATCGACGCGATCAGCCTCACGCCGTCCTTTTCCGCCGTCGCCGAAAGGCAATATTTGGCGATGGAAGTGGAGCCGGTCTTCAGTCCGGTCACGGTAAAATTCGTCGCCATTTTCAGCAGCTTATTCGTATTGGCCAGGCCGAACTCCTTAGTTCCCTGCTTCGTCACATGGGTGATCGTGTCCATCCAGACCGTGGAATAATTGTGGATCTGCGGGTATTTGTTAATCAGTTCCCTGGACATGAGGGCGATATCCCTGGCCGTCGTCAGATGAGACGGCGACTCGGTCAGGCCGCAGCAATCCTCGAAATGCGTTCCCGTCATGCCCAGGCCCGCGGCCCTCTCATTCATCATCCCCACAAAGGTCCCTTCATCCCCGGCAATGTATTCCGCCATCGCTACGCTGGCATCATTGCCGGAGGCGATCACGATGCATTTGATCAAAGTCTCTACGGTCTGCACCTCTCCTTCCTCCAGAAATACCTGGGAGCCGCCCATGGATTTGGCGTAGGCGCTGGTCACCACCTCATCGGTCATTTTAATTTTTCCGCTTTCCAGCGCGTCAAAGATCAGAATCAGCGTCATGATCTTCGTGATGCTGGCCGGACTTCTCTGCTCGTCGGCGTTTTTTTCGTAAATGACCTGGCCGGTGGAAGCTTCCATCAATACCGCCGACGGCGCGGCGATCTCCGGGCCGCCGGTCATTGCAGTCACCGCCTGCACCAGACGGCTGCCCGCTGTCAGGGACGGCTCCGCTTCCCGCACCGATTCCTCCTGCCGCAGCAGAAAACCGGTTTCTCCATAAGCCCAAACCTTTGCGGAACCTGCCTGCGCCAGACACAGAACCGTCAAAAACCAGGCCGCCGCGATCTTCACCTTTCGTTTCATTTCATTATCCTCCGAAGGAAATATCTCTTACTAATGTATAGCGCGCCGGTTCCCGGCTATGCCCACAACTTTCCGCATCGGGAAAAACGGCGCGGAAACGCTCCCCGCCATCGCGGCGCAGACCGGTGCATTGCGGCGGACCGGCACAAAATCCCCTTCCGCCAAACCGTCGTCCGCTCAGGCAGGAACTGTAACGGTAATCTTAACTTTTTCTGTCAAGTTTCCCATCCCCATTTACAGATTTTGACATGGTGTGCTAAAATCATCTCACAGACCGCAGGCCGTCTGAATCGAACCGGCCTATACCGAAGCGGGGACGCGGCGGGCCGATCGCAAATGGGGAGAGTTTATCATGGATACTTATCAGAGAGATCATTATGAAAGAGATACCTACCGGCAGAACGCTTACCGGAGCCGGAGCAAATATCGGAGGGAGAGACTCAGACGCCGGAGACGCCAGCGTTTTTTCCGTATGCTCCCATTCGTTCTGCTGATCCTGCTTTTGGGAGGACTTCTGGCGGGGAGTATTTACCTGGCTGCGAAGAAAGTGCTGAATCCCGGCGAGGTCCGGACCAGCACCGATGCCGCGCCGCCTGAGGGGCCGTCTGAGACCGCGCCTCCGGAAACGGAACCGACCACGGAAGAGACGACGGAAGCGGTTTCCGCCCGGGTGGACGCCCTGCTGGCCGCCGCGAATCTGCTGGCGATGGGGTACGATTACGACGCTGCCATCGAGATGCTGCAGACTTCCGAATATTACGCGCAGGACGAACGGATCGCCGCCGCCATCCAGGAGTACGAGAACACAAAAGCGACTCTGCAGCCGGTGGACATCACGACCGTTACCCACGTATTCTTCCACTCCCTGGTCATCGACGAGTCCAAAGCGTTCGACGGGGACGAGGACGAGTCCGGCTACAACCAGGTCATGACCACCAAGGATGAATTTTTGAAGATCCTGGATTCCATGTACGAGAAAGGTTACGTGCTGGTGCGCCTTCACGATCTGGCAGCCATGACGGCCGGAGAGGACGGGACCTCCCATATGAAACGCGGCACGATCCTGCTGCCGCCGGGCAAAAAAGCGTTCGTCATGTCCCAGGACGACGTCTGCTATTATGAATATATGACCGGCGACGGGTTCGCCAGCCGCATGATCATCGGAGAGGACGGCAAGCCGACCTGCGAGATGGTGATGGACGACGGTTCCGTGTCCACAGGTTCCTACGATCTGGTGCCGATCCTGGAAGACTATATCCAGGAACACCCGGACTTTTCCTACAAGGGGGCCAGGGCCGTCATCGCGTTCACCGGCTACCAGGGAATCCTGGGCTACCGGACCGCCGCCTCTTACAGCGAATCCCCTACCTACGAGCAGGACCGCAAGACCGCCGCGGAAGTGGCCCAGTGCCTGCGGGACAACGGCTGGGAACTGGCTTCCCACAGCTGGGGGCACCGGGACCTGGGAAATATTTCCTATGAGAATTTTAAGGCCGACTGTGATAAATGGGAAACGGAAGTGGAGTCCCTGATCGGGCCCACCGACATCATCCTCTATCCGTTCGGCGCGGATATTCACGACTGGCACGCCTACAAGCATGACAACGAGCGATTCAATTATCTGAAATCCCTGGGCTTCGACTATTTCTGCAATGTGGACTCGACCCAGTACTGGGTCCAGCTGGGAGACGATTATCTGAGGCAGGGGCGCAGAAATCTGGACGGCTACCGGATGTGGATGGACATTACCGCGGAAGAACGGGAGGCCAAGCGGAAGCTGGACGACCTGTTTATGGCAGAAGATGTGTTCTCGCCCAACCGGCCGACACCGGTGGTCTGGGAATAGAACAGACGATTGCAGATCAGGAAGAAAAAGCAGAAGACAAGTGCGTTAAAAAGGCTCCGCGGTCATAACAGACCGCGGATTCTTAATTCCTGGCAGACTCTCGCCACGGGAAGCCCGACCACATTATTGTAATCGCCATGGATCTCTTTGACATAGGCTGCGAAACGGCCCTGGATCCCGTAAGCCCCGGCTTTGTCCATGGGCTCGCCGGTATCCACGTAGCGCTTAATCTGGTCCCGCGTCATGGAATAAACCGTAACCTCTGTAACCTCTGAGAAAGTAACCCGTTCGCCGGATGACAAAAAGATCAGTGTAACGCCGGTATAGACATGATGACTCCGGCCCTGGAACAATTCGATCATGCAGACCGCTTCCTCCGCGGACCGGGGTTTCCCCAGGATCCGGTTCTCCACGGCCACGACCGTGTCGGCCGCCAGAAGGACTGTTTCGTCCTGCCCCAAACCTGCGCCGGACTTTTCACTGCGCTTCAAACCTCCCGGCGCCGGACTTTCCCGAAACGATTTCCGAAGACTGCCCGCTGCCGGAGCATCTCCTGCCGGACGTTCCGTATCGGGCAATATTTCCGCTTCCGGGGCGTTGTCTGCTTTCCGCCTTATTTCGTCCGTCAACCTCTCCGGCTCCAGGCGTTTCGCTGTCTCTGACGCCTTCCGCAGCGACAATTCCTTTACAATCTCCTCCGGCGTCCCGCTCACGCCGCTCTCATCCGCGCGGCTGGGCAGAACCTCCGGGGCCAGGCCCACCTGCCGCAAAAGCTCCTGCCGCCGCGGGGAAGCGGAGGCCAGTATGATCTTCAGACTCATTGTATTCTCCTTCTTTTCAATCGGTTGGACTCCCGGCACCGTCCCGTTTTTCACAGGATGCGAAGCTTCCAACGCCCGTTCTCCTGCCCTGCCGGCGATCATCCTGCCCTTGTTCGTCCTGCACATTCCCAAACGGCCGCCTATGACAAAAAAGGGGATGCTGCTCCTGTCTGCCGCGCGTTTTGTCCCGGAATGCTTTTCCTGAGACAAACCAGCGCGGCCGCATGGCACAGCACCCCAAAATTCACATTGCCTTGACGCCCAAACCGCTGAGCCGTTCCGCAGCCGGAATGTATCAAACCCTTTCCATAGCTCCGAAAAAGCACCGGCCGTATTCTTAAAACGCGGCTTCGTTCTGCGGTCATCGGAAATGGAATGACACAGCTCCGTGAAAGCGCCGGCCGTATCCTTAAAACTGCACAATATCCCGGATCGGCTCGGCTTTCTCCACGCTCTCCGCGTACAGCACCGGACCGGTTCCGTCATAATCCTGCCACTCCTCGTACTCGATGCGCGCGCGGACGCGGACCCACTGACGGGTCTCCAGGTTCCTGGCCTCCCGCGCCTTGCAGATGTAGCCGAGAAACGTCATGTCCGCCTCGCAGCAGGTCATGGCCATCCGCCCGGGCACAAAATAATTCTTCGGGAATTTGGGGGATTTCAGCACCATGCCGGTAAATTCCACCACGCGTCCCCGGTAACGGTCCGGTTTGTCCATGCAGTCAATGTACCAGATGCCGTAATCTTTCGGCGCGATCCGGATCACATCGGCCGACATGTCGTAAGGCAGATCAGCCTCGGAAATCTCCGAAATCTCGCCGTCCTCACCCTCAAACACAATCTCCGCCTGATTGTTCATCGCCAGCAGCGTCCGCCTGTAACCTTCCAGATCCTCCACGCCGTCGCAGCGGTTGCAGATGATCAGCTCCGAATTCCGCACCATGGCCCCCAGAAGCGGCTTCATGTTCTTCACATAGAGATCGAAGGTAGAACCGTCGATGATCGTAACCTGCTGATAGACCGTCCAGCTCTTCGGGATACGCAGTTCATCCTGGTTCCACATGCCGTTCCATTCCAGCAGCACCCGCTCCGGCCGGTGCTTCAGCTCCAGCGCAGTCAGCCGTTCCGGGGAAATCTCTTCCAGACTGTCCACCGTAATCATCGTCGTATGGGTGCGTTTCAGAAGCTTCGGATCATACTCCGTGTCGCCCTCCTCGCAGACGATCAGCAGGGTCCTGCCGTCGGTCTGAAAATAGTCCTGGCTCATGGTAAACTCCAGAAACTGGGTCTTGCCTGCCTCCAGGAAGCCATTGATCACAAACAATGGCATCATATCATCCTCGATCATCGGTCCCATAACGTCAACTCCTGCCAAACGCCTTCTTCAATTCCTCTTCCTTCAGCTTCGCCCCGATCACGCACACCTTTCCGGTGTAATCCGGCGCGCCGGTACGGATCTCAATTTCATCCGGCACAATATCAAAATAGAACCACTCTCCGTCGTTCTCACTGGGAATCATGCCCTTGGCGCGGATTACGTCGCCATAGGCGTTGCCGTTGGCCAGCTCATCCAGGATCGTCTCCAGCTTTTCCTTGCTGCAGGGGCCCACATGCTCCATGCCCCAGCTCTCAAACACTTCGTCAGCGTCGTGGCCGTGGTGGTGATGATGGTGATGGTCGTGGTCGTGACCGCAACAGCATTCCTCTTCGTCGTCATCGTCGTGGTGGTGGTGCTCATGATCGTGGTCGTGACCGCAGCAGCACTCCTCTTCGTCGTCTTCGTCATGATCATGGTGATGATGCTCATGGTCGTGGTCATGGCCGCAGCAGCACTCCTCTTCGTCATCGTCATCATGATGATGGTGATGCTCGTGCTCATGGTCATGGCCGCAGCAGCATTCCTCGTCCTCCTCGTCATGATGATGGCGATGATGCTCCTGCTCTTTCATCCGCGCACGTTCCTCCTGCACCTCTTTCATCAGATCTTCCGCCATGGTATCCGGCTTCTCGATGATCTCCAGCAGCTGCGCGCCGGTCAGCTGGGCGCAGGGCGTCGTCACCACGGAGGCCGTCTGGTTCAGCTGGCGGATCAGCTCTACCGCCTGCTGCACCTTAGCCGCGTCCACGACATCGGTCCGGCTCAGCACGACCGTCCCCGCGTTCTCGATCTGATTATTGAAGAATTCGCCGAAGTTCTTCATATACATCCTGCACTTGGAAGCGTCCACAATGGTCACGGCGCTGTTCAGGGTCACTTCCACCGTCGCCGCCACATCGCGCACCGCTTTCATCACGTCGGAGAGCTTGCCCACGCCGGAAGGTTCGATGATCACCCGGTCCGGTTTGTATTTGGTCAGGACCTCCTCCAGAGACTTGCCGAAATCGCCCACCAGAGAGCAGCAGATGCAGCCGGAATTCATCTCCCGGATCTCGATGCCGGCGTCCTTTAAAAATCCGCCGTCGATGCCGATCTGCCCGAACTCATTCTCGATCAGAACGACCTGCTCGCCCGCGATGGCCTCTTCCAGAAGCTTCTTAATAAATGTAGTCTTGCCCGCTCCGAGGAATCCGGAGACGATATCAATCTTTGTCATGTTCCTCAACCTTCTTTGCTAAAATATTTTCTAGTTTTTTATTTTGTCACAAACTTGCCGCAAAGTCAATAGATAACTATGCCTGTCCTCTCTGCTGTTTCAGCCGGTTATGGAGCGCGATCACCTCGGGCTGCCCCAGCAGCGCGTCGTACTGCCGTCCCTCGTAGATAAAGCGATGGGCGGAAATGATGAACGGATTGCGGGAGACGAGGGCGTCCACGATCTCCTGGCCGCATTTCGCATCGCACTGGTCCTTCGCGATATACCCCTCGCCGGGCTTTTTGCTGTTATGAAATGCGAACATCAGAACCTGTCATGTATTTTGGGTTCATATTCTTTAGGGCCCTGAAACATACCCGCCTGCCTGGTCATTTCTCCGTCACGATCATATTCGGCCAGCGGTGCTCCACGTAAGCGTCGTCATACATATTGTCCAGAAATTCCTCCACGATCCCGTTCGGCTCGGGGGACACGGCCCTGGAACCGTAGCGCAGCATGGCCCCCGCAGTCAGAAGCCCGTTGCAGGTCATCAGAAAGATCACGATCCAGGTGGCGATCTTGCCGGCCAGCGGCGGCGTTTTCTCGATCGCCCGCTCCATCCGCGGATAGAGGATCTTCACCCACACCACGGCCAGCAGGCCCCAGAAGAAGCAGAACAGCACGTTGGTGCGCCCGCCGATGTTCAGCGGCATATCGCTGTAATCCCAGAAGACCGTCCCGAAAACGATCTCCGTGAATACGCTGCACAGGTACTCATAAGCGCCGCCGATCGCGAAACCGCCCGCAAACACATAACGGTCCGACTTCTCCGCCAGCCGGTGGAGCGTGATCGTCAGCACCACCGCGCCGATGCCCCAGACGAAACTGAAAGGCCCGTAGAGCACGCTGGAACGGTTCATCCACTGTCCGTTCACCAGACCGCAGTAAAAGGTCTCAATAATATCGCCCAGAAGCGCGCAGATCAAAAACACCCAGACCAGCTTATCCAGACACAATCCTTTTGCAAACACCGGGCGTTCGCTCCCCTGTGCTTCCGCCTCGATCCCGGGATACGCCTTTTCCAGACGCCGCCAGATGTGCGCCGAGATCCGGTTCGCCAGATGCTGCGTCCATTTTTCCGATCCCTCCGCGATCGTCGTCTGGAACGACGCCGGCCTTTTGCCGAAGCGGATCGCGTACACCATGACCGAGAAATCCACCAGCATCAGCGCCAGGTCCGCCCAGACCACGATCCGGATCAACAGCGGCGGAAGCAGCGCCGTCACGGTCAAAAGCACCGGATGGACGATCTGATAGACCAGCAGGATCACCGCGGCTCTGACCGACCGTTCCAGCCAGTCTCTCCCGCTGCCGGAGAGCTCCGCCTCCGTCTCCCAGCGGGCGATCCGGCTGATCCGGCGTCCGAACACACCGGCCAGGCTCTGCACCACCGTCATCACGGCAAAGATCGCGATAAACTGCAGGACGAAATTCCGCCCCAGCGTCGGCAGGATCTGAATCAAAAGCGCAAACGTGATCCCGCACGGAAGATGGAACGGCAGGCTCACCAAGCCGCGGTTTACAAAATGCCGGTCGCGGATGGAGTAAAAACAGACCTCCACCGCCCAGCCCAAAAACGCGTACAGGAATAGGAAAAACACGACTTCATACAACGTATATTCAACCATCGTTATAACCTCTCTTTCGCAACCTACTATAATGTCATACGGTTATACCCGGTACTCCGCCATGCCCGCCGTTTTTTACAAAAGCGGAGCAATAGTCTTCATCAAAAAGCCCTGCAGCTTCACGGTCCATTTTTCTTTCTTTACCATCTCCGGCGTCACCCTCCGGCACTTCGCCAGCGTATTCTGGAAATCCTCCTCGATCTGTCCGATGCACCCGGTCCGGTACAGGTATGAGGCACATTCAAAATGATGGTAGAGGCTGCGGTAATCCAGATTGATCGTCCCCACGACCGCCCGGATATCGTCGCTCACAAACACTTTCGCGTGAACAAATCCCGGCGTATATTCATAGATCTCCACCCCCGAATCCATCAGGGCCCGGTAATGGGTCTTTGCCAGCGCATAGGGCATGGGCTTGTCAGGGATCCCCGGCAGGATCAGCTTCACGTCGACTCCCTTTTCCGCCGCAAATTTCAGGGCCGTCTCCATCTCGCCGTCCAGGATCAGATACGGCGACATGATGTGGACATAGCGGCCGGCGCGGTTTAAGATATCCATATAGACCCGCTCGCCCAACCGGTCCTCGTCCAGCGGGCAGTCCCCGAACGGGATCACATAGCCGTTGTCCGCCCGGCCAATCTCCGCGGGCATATCCACCTGCAGATAAGAGTCAAATTCCGGCGCCCGCTCCGTGATATTCCACATCTGCAGAAACATCAGCGTGAAACTCCTGGCCGCCTCGCCGCGGATCATGACGGCGGTATCTTTCCAGTGACCGAAGCGCTCGATATGATTGATATACTCATCCGCCAGGTTCACGCCGCCGGTGAACGCCGTGTGGCCGTCGATGACCAGGATCTTCCTGTGGTCGCGGTAATTGTAGTGGGTGGACAGAAACGGGGATACCGGCGCGAACATTTTGCAGGCGATGCCCAGCTTTTTCAGCTTCTCCGGATAATTATAAGGAAGCGTCGAGAACTCGCAGGTACCGTCGTACATGACGCGGACCTCCACGCCCTCTTTGACTTTCTGCGCCAGGATCTCCAGGATCTTCCCCCACATCAGCCCCTCGCCAATGATAAAGTACTCCATGAAAATGTATTTGCGGGCGGCTTTCAGCTGCTTCAGCATTTCCTCAAATTTATCCTCGCCCAGCGGAAAATACGTCACTTCCGCGTGAGAGAAGACAGGATAACTGCCTCTGCGCCGGATATAGCGGGCCAGGGACGCCTCGCCGGGCGACTCCTGTGCCAGTTCCTCCCACACCTCCGGATCCTGCACCAGCTTGCCCTTCGTCTCGTCGATCAGCGTCTCCAGGCGCTTCCGCAGCGACCGGTGCCCGACCTCGCTCTGAGTGTACCAGAACAGCAGCGCCCCGAAGACCGGCAGCAGCATGATCACGATGAGCCAGGTGATCTTGGCGGTCGGGTCGATGCGGCTGTTGATCAGATACAGGACCATAAATACCGTAAATACCGCGGTGCTTCCCAATACATGGGGCAAAAACTGCGCGAAACGGAAGAACGCCATAAACAAAAACAGCGCCTGCAGCACCAGCAGCACCATCATGATGCCCACGCGGCTGAATACCGCATAGAAAAACCCTTTTTGTCCTTTTTTCAGCAAGCTTAAACCATTGTCATTTGTGTCCATCTTTTTCCTCCTGTGCTTACCGGAAGTTCCAACATTCCCATATCCCGGCGTCCGGCCTCCGGCCCGCCCGGAGCCGCCCCTTAGGCCTGCGTTTCCATTTCTTCTTTCATAAACCGCTTGATCCCCTGGAACGTCTCCTCGCTGATGATATGCTCCATGCGGCAGGCGTCCTCCTCGGCCGTCTCCGGCGACACGCCGCTGACTCTCCGAAGAAACTCAGTCAAAAGCTTGTGCCGCTCATAAATGGCCCCCGCCTTTTCCTTTCCTTTCTCCGTCAGTTCCAGCTCTCCGCCCCGGTCCATGACCAGGTAGCCCTCTTCTCTCAGGATGCCTACCGCGCGGCTGACGCTGGGTTTGCTGAAATTCAGCGTCCTGGCGATGTCGATGGAGCGGACGACCCCCTGCTTCTCTTTCAGCATGAGGATCGTTTCCAGGTAATTTTCTCCCGATTCGTACATAAGATCTCCCCCTCCGCGTTTCGTTCCGCCGCGCCCGCCGCTTGTCTCCCCCCGGTTTCGCCGCGGCCCAACTGTGTCTTATTATACTTTAAACCGGCGGCTTTGTCCAGTATTTCGGAGGATTATGGACAAGTTCCGTCTTGTTTTTTTTTGCGATCCGTGCTAAAGTAACCCATAGAAAAATCAATTATCCGACAGGAACTGAAGAAAGGAGCTGACGGCGATGGAGATCACCAAACAGACGACCATGGGCGAAATGCTGGAATATAACAGAGGGATCGCTTATATCCTGATGCAGGCGGGCATGCACTGCGTAGGCTGCCCCTCTTCCATCCAGGAGACCCTGGAGGAAGCGTGCGCGGTACACGGCTTAGACGCCGACCAGGTACTGGCCATGATCCAGGAATATCTGGCGGCGAAGCAGTAAAGCGGACCGAACCAAACGCAAAAAGCAGCTGCCCGGATCGCACGGCGCGGCTGCTTTTTTATTTTATATACAATTCCCTCTTACCCCTCTTCCACTTCGATCCGGTACAGATTCTTCCGGCAGATCAGTTCCGCATCCTCCAGCGTTTTCACCATCCGGTAAACCGTAGCAAGGCCGATCGACGGATCTTTTTTCATGGCCTTATAATAGATCTCCTTGCAGCTGCAGCATTCGTTCCCCAGGATGACGTCGATCAGGATCTTCCTCTGCTCTGTAATGCGGCATCCGTTCTTTCTTAAATGGCCGAGAATGTACTCCCGTTTATCCTGCAAAGACATGGACCTCCCGTCCCCTTTCTTCTACAATAATAACATCCGGTCCGCCGGCCGCCGCTTCGCGCCGCTTTCCTGCCCCGGCGCTCTCCCGCACTCCCCTGATACCGGAAATGGGCTGCTGCAGATCCGGCTCCCGGCCGTTCTGCAATAGCCCTGTTTCCGTACATGTAAGGTTTATTATGGCGCAAATATTGTAAATGTCTCAGAAAAGCAGGCTTCCGATCAGATTGATCAGGAGGGCTACCACGTAAGCGGTGCACATCTGGAACGCGATGGCGCGCAGCGTCCATTTCCAGGAACCCATCTCGCGCCGGATCGCGCCGACCGCCGCGAAGCACGGCATACACAGCAGGTTGAACGCCATATAGGAATACGCCGTAACCTTGGTAAACACCTCGCTGATGGCGGGAAGGGCCTCCTCGCCGGCCATGATCGCTTCCACCGCCTCGTCGCTAACGCCGCCGAACAGCTGTCCGAAGGTCGCCACAATATTCTCTTTCGCGATCCACCCGGTCACCACGCCTACGCTGGCTCTCCAGTCGGCCCAGCCCAGCGGCGCGAAGATCCATTTGATCGCGTTGCCGAAGGAAGCCAGGAAGCTCTCCTCCATATCGCACATACCGCTCAGATTGAAGCTGGAAAGGAACCAGATCAGCACAGTGGACGCAAAGATCACGGTACCGGCTTTGATGGCGAAGCCTTTCACTTTCTCCCAAGCGTGGATCAGGACGCTTCTGAGCGTCGGGATGCGGTACTGGGGCAGCTCCATGATAAAGTTGGAGGTCTCCGCCCTGAACGCGAATTTATTCAACAAAAGCGCACCAATGATGGCGACGACGATGCCCAGCATGTAGATGGAAAATACCACCAGCGTCCGGTTGTTGTCCACAAACAGCGTGGTCGCGAACATCATGTAGATCGGCAGCTTGGCGCCGCAGGACATGAACGGCGTGATCATCATCGTGATCTTGCGGTCCTTATCGCTCTCCAGCGTCCGGGAGGCCATCAGCGCCGGCACGGAGCAGCCGAAGCCCATCAGCATCGGGATGAACGAACGTCCGCTCAGTCCGAAATGACGGAAGATCCGGTCCATGACGAAGGCGACGCGGGCCATATAACCGCTGTCTTCCAGGAACGACATCAGCAGGAACAATACCAGCACCAGCGGCAGGAACCCGGCCACGGCCCCAATGCCGTCCAGGCAGCTGCTGACCAGTCCCACGGCCCAATCGGAAGCGCCAAGCCCTTCCACAAAGCCGACCACAGCGTCCTGCAGGATCCCCCAGACCGTTTCCACGATGCCGGCCAGCCACACGCCGGGGCTGGGAAGTCCGGGAATGAACAGGAAATTCTCGCTGAACGTGCAGGCGAACAGGATATACATGATCACCGCGAAGACCGGCAAAGCCAGGATCCGGTTGGTCAGGATCTTATCCAGCTTGTCGGACGTGGTCTCCTGACTGCCCTTCACACTCTTTTTTACGCAGTCCTTCACCAGCTTTGATATGTACTGATACCGGTAATCGGCGATCTTCGCTTCCGCGTCGCCGCCGGCGTTTTTATTGGCCGCCTGTACCAGGGCGTTCACCGCGGCTTTCTTTTCTGCCGGAACCGCCGCCGTGATAATCTCATCGTTCTCCACCAGTTTGATCGCTTTCCACTGGTTCTCTTCATCCTCCGCATCGCCCAGCGCATCCGCCACCGCGTGGATGGCGTCCGTCAGGCCCTTGTCAAACACGTCCAGCTGATTCGGCTGCTTTTTGGAATTCGCCACGGAAATGGTTTCTTTCATCAGCTCATCCAGGCCCTTGCCGCTCCTGGCTACGACCGGAACCACCGGTACGCCCAGGATCTTTGACAGCTTCGCGCAGTCGATCTTATCGCCGCGGCTTTCCACCTCGTCCATCATATTCATCGCCACGACCGTCGGGATCCGGGTCTCGATCACCTGCAGGGTCAGGTACAGGTTGCGCTCGATGCTGGTGCCGTCCACGATATTGATGACCGCGTCGGGTCTTTCCTTCACAATGCAGTCCCTGGCAATGATCTCCTCCGCGGAATACGGCGACAGGGAATAGGTTCCCGGCAGGTCCAGGATCGTCACGCTCTTATCCTTTTTATAGACGCCGTCCTTTTTTTCGACGGTGACGCCGGGCCAGTTGCCCACATGCTGTCTGGCCCCGGTAATCTCATTGAACAATGTAGTCTTGCCACAGTTCGGGTTGCCCGCAAGGGCGATTGTTAAGTTCATGATTCGTTCTCCTTTTTATAGATCTTTGGTTAGATATAGCTAACCCTTCTTCTAAAAAAATGGGCTGGCTTTCCGTGCCTCCCCGCATATCCGGCCGCTGCCCCGCATATTCCATTCCCAACCGCATAACCTTTTCCTATATACGCGCCCTATGAGCCGCAGGTTTCACCAGCGCAGGTTACATCTCAACGACAACCTGCGCCGCTTCGTCCTTTCTGAGGCTCAGCTCATAACCCCGCACGTTCACCTCGATCGGATCCCCGAGAGGCGCAACCTTGATCACTTTGACCTCCACGCCCGGCGTCACGCCCATATCCATGATCCGGCGCTTCATCGTACCGGTCGTACTGATCGCGGTTACCCTGCCCTGCTGGCCGGGTTTTAATTCCCTGAGTGTCATCCTGTTCTCCTTTCCACGGAGACCGGTCTGTCCCTTCCGCCGGCTTCTCCGTATCTCGTCTGAAAATGCTTCAGTCCTCCACGATAATCCGGTTCGCCAGGCCCCGGTTCAGCGCCAGCTTCACGCCCTTTACCATCAGGATCAGGCCGCTGGGATTCTCTCCCATCACGCGAACCCGCTCTCCTTTGGTAAAACCCAGATCCTGCAAGTGACGCTTCATCTCTTCCGTTCCCTTGAATTCACGGATCGTCCTCGTCTCTCCCTCCATGACCATCGCTAACGGCATAATCTCATTTCCTTTCTTATTGAAATTGATTATCATTTTCTTAGTTATCATACGCTAACTTTCGGGGATTGTCAAGTGTTTTTACGAGGTTTTATTGAAAATAATTCTCAATAAGGAAAGATTTCCCCCGGTTTTCCCGTTTGCCTGAAGGGCGGCGGTCCTTAAACGTCTCAGAACCGACCGCGTCAACCGCAGAGATGGCGTTCCGCATAGATCATCATTTTATTGTTCTGATAAGCGTATCCGGCCAGCACAGCCCCCGGCGCCAGGCCCGGAAACGCCGGCCGGAAATATATTGTATTTTCCTCTTGACGGGGAGCCGCGCATTTATGGTTCCTGCTTCCCGTCATCCGCGCTCGCATCATGAAACGCCGGGTCCTTACAGTCCGTTTGACAGATGAAGCTGTCCCGCTTCCATGGTGAATACTGCCGCATATTGTTTCATGGTCTCGGGAGCGAGGCGGTGCGTGACGCTGATGCAGGTGACATTTTCCAGGGATAAAATGCTGCGCTCCACCGCGTTGGCGGTCTGCTCATCCAAAGCGGAGGTCGCCTCGTCCATCAGCAATATATCCTTGCCGCTTAACAAGGCTCTGGCAATGGCGATCCGCTGACATTCGCCGCCGGAAAAGTTGCTTCCGTTTTCTTCGACCAGGGTATCCAGCCCTTGCGGCAGCCTGGCGATCAGCTCCGTCAGCCCCGCCTGGCTGACAGCCTCCAGAATCTCCTGTTCCGGATAGGATTTCCACATCGTAAGGTTATTGCGGATGCTGTCCTTAAAAAGGAACGTATTTTGATGGATCATGGCGACGCCGTCAGGAAGGGCCTCGTTTTCATCGGTGCAGATCCTGCCGTCAAACGGAGGATAGTACCCTGCGAGAAGCTTGATCAGCGTGCTTTTTCCGCTTCCGCTTTTCCCGATGACCGCATACTTTTTCCCTTTTTCAAACACAGCCGACACATTTTTCAGGATCATTCTGTCCCCGTATCGAAAACTTACATCCCGAAGGGAAAGGCGTTCTTTCATCGGACGCGCCGCGCTTTTTTCAGAAACCCTCGGATTGGAAAAATTGCGCAGCGTTTCAAGCACGGGTTTTGCGGATCTTAGTTCGCTGATCATTGCCGACAGCTCGAAAGCGGGAGAGATCACCTGGCCGGTAAGCTGCGTGACCGCCACGATACTGCCGATGGTGATGTATCCCTTGACCGCGAAAAATCCGGCCAGGCCCATCACTCCAAACTGCACCGCGATCGACGCGAAATTCGTCAGGCCGTACAATTGAGCCATCCGCGATGACAGGTGCTCCCTGCTGCTTTCCAAACGTTTGGCGCTTTCCGAAAATTGAGGAAGCATCTCCCCGGCGGCGTCGCAGGTCTTTATCACTTCAAAGCCATTCAGCAGATCGCTGACTTTCTCATTGTAAGCGGTCGTCGATTCCAGGACCGTTTCCTGGGCATTTCCCAGCGCCTTTGAGAAAAGACCTGGCAGCAGGCTTGGGATCGCCATAGCCGCGATGGAGATCACCGCGATCACCGGATTCATCCGGATAAGCACGATGACGGCGAAGACGATGCGGATCATAGAGTCCAGCAGAGCAATGCGGTTTTGCAGTACCTTTTCCTCGATAATGGAGAAGTTTTGATTGAACGCTGTGACATAGGACGCGCTGCCCGTTTTTTCATAATCGGCAATGCCTGTCGCAAGCGTGCCCTTCGCCAAAGCGTTCCGCATTTGAAGCAGAGACTTCCGGATAAAGTAAGCTTTGTAGCGCCCGTACAGATAGATGAGCAGTCCCGTGCAGACGGCATACAGGACGCTGACGATCAGGACATTTCGCAGATTGCCGGCGTTTTGGCTGACAATGGACGCCTCCGCGGCATCGATCAAAGCGTTCAATAAGATTGCTATGCCCACGGACGCCGCGCTTGCAAGAAGCTGTAAAACAAACAGCGGGATATATTCCCATTTTAGTTTCTTCATAACGATTCCTCCTCGGCTGATTTTGATTGGATGGGAGGGGCGGTTCCGTTATGTCGGATCCTCAGGAACGGGCTTCGTTCCGAAGCGGAAAACAATCATGCCGCATCCCCTCCTTTTTGCTTCCTAATGGGAAGTATAGCGGAAAAATGCGGCATTTCCATATCGCTCTATGTATAATTTCAACTTACGTCATTTGATAAGTTTTATACTTCTTCAGTTAAAAATGTAAATCAGGCTTTCGCGGTGCTCCTTTTCGCGCCATTCGGCGTCCTCGTTTAGCGGAAGGTTCGCATGATCCAGATATTCCCGCGCCAGGTCTGCCATCCGGGATTTTCCGATCAGCCTCATATAAGGGATCAGAGCTTCCATGCGTGCGCGGCTCTCCTCGGATTTCCCCAGACTGTCCAAAATCTGCGCGATGCCGAATTCGATTTCCGGCAGCATAAACTGCTCTGTCCCCCGGATACTGAGTTCCTCTGCCTTTCTCGCGTAGAGAAGCGCCTCCTCACAGCGGTTTTCTGACAGCAGGTACTGGCTTAAATTATGCGCGAGATTGATATGAGAAACATTAAATTCGGAAAGGCGGCTTTGGTTTCGATCCAGCGCAAACAAGACCTCTTCGCTCAGACGGATGGCTTCTATCGTTTTTCCCGCCGCATATTTGGCTTCCGCCAGTATGACAAGAAGATTGGCCTCCGTGGGGGAAAACAATTCTCTGCGGCAGTCGCTCAGATCGATGCCGGGTTTGGTCAGGCGCAAGGCTTGTTCCAATTCCGTTTCTATGGTGTCGCCGGCCGCGCCCTCTTTCATATGGATCGCCGCAAAAAGCATTTTTGTATATTGAAGGCTGGCGGGATCCATCTTTTTCGCGGAAAGTTCCTGCAAAGCGGTTTTCGCCGATGCGAAATCGCCGGAAGCAACCTGCGCGCTGATCTCATCCAGGGAACGGCGCAGGGACGCCTGCTGTTCGTTTTCATAATAGACATTGCAGAGCTGATACGTCCCGGTACCGAGACGCTCCAGAATTTTTTCCAGGACCTTGCTCGACGGCATCTGGTTCCCGTTTTCAATGCGCGAGATCGAAATGGGGGAGCAAATACCGTCTGCAAGCGCTTCCTGGGTCAGTCCCGCTTTCTTCCGTAAATTATAAATGATCTCTCCCAAAGTATTGGTTCCCATGAAAATAATGTCGTCCTTTCCGGGCGGCCTGCGGCGCGATCCTTCATATGCCTGCGCCGTCAGCCGCAAATTGGCAGACTTTCTCCTGCCTCCCGCTTATTATACATCAGAATGATGCAGAAATCCACTACCAGACAATGGGGTTCGGGAGAAACGGATTTTCCCGGCCGGATGTCAAAAATCTGCGCCGCCCGTCCGGCAGGACCTTGCCCGGGTTCCTTCTGGCGTTTTTCTTCCTCTTATGCTATAATGTCTCCTGCAGAAAAACGCCGTTCGTTCGGCGATCACTCCCTGCCCGGCCCGCCTCTGTCGGACGGAAGACCCTGCATGCGAATAAAGAATCATTTTCTGAATTATAAAAAAGGAGAACCGCCATGCTTTCTGAAATTGCCGAAAAACTCACATTGAAGCCGCTTTCCGCCTGTCTGTCCTGCGGGGAACCCTCTGTCTGTTCCCCCGGGGGAACGGCCGTCTCGTCCGCGGACCCATCCGTTTTCTGCGGCTGCCCCCCGGCCGCCGACCGCGGCGCCTGGGAAAATCTGCCCGGAGATTACAGGCAGGCCCTCGTGGAAGCCGGCGAACAGTACCTGGGCCGCCCTTACGCGTCCGTCACGATGACGGATTTCATGGAATTTTCCCGCACCGGCAACCGGGTCCATTACGAGGACAAACTGTTTTCCCGCATGACGGCCCTGGACGCGCTGGTCCTGGCTGAATGTGCGGAATACCGGGGCCGCTTCCTGGACGATATCATAAACGGCGTCTTCCTGCTCTGCGAAGAGAGCGCCTGGCAGCTCCCGGCCCACAATTCCTACGAACGGGACGCCTCCCAGGAGCCCCTGCCCGATGTGACGCGCCCTGTTCTGGATCTGTTCGCGGCGGAAGCGGGGGCCATCCTGGCCGTGGCCGAATACCTGCTGCGGGACGCATTCGCACGGGTCAGCCCGTTCATTTCCAAGGCAGTCAACCATCATCTGGAAACGCGGATCTTCCGGCCCTACCTGGAACAGCATTTCTGGTGGATGGGCGACGGCAAATCCCCGATGAACAACTGGACCTCCTGGTGTACCCAGAATGTGCTGCTTGCCGCCTTTACCAGGGACAGCGCCCTGCACGGCTGCGGTTCCGACGGGCGCACGGCGCTTCCGGGCATGTCGTACAGCGCCGCGGAATGGCAGGAAAACCGGCAGCGCATCTTCCGCAAAGCCAGCCGGAGCCTGGATTATTTTCTCGCGTCCTACGGAGAGGACGGCTGCTGCGACGAGGGAGCCCAGTATTACCGTCACGCGGCCCTGACGTTCTTTGAGGCGGTGGAAATACTGAATGATATCACCGGCGGCCGCTTCTCAGAGGTGTACCGGGAACCGAAGCTTTACAATATGGCCGCCTATATCGGACATGTGCATGTGGCCGGTCCCTATTATCTGAATTTCGCGGACTGCTCCCCTATCGCCGGACGCTGCGGCGCGCGGGAATACCTGTTCGGAAAACGGACCGGCGATCCCGAACTGGCCGCGTTCGCCGCCCGGGACTACCGGGAGTGCGGCATGGAAGCCCGGCTGAATCCGGAGGAACATAACCTGTTTTACCGGGTCCAGTCCGCTTTTACGCACCGGGATATGATGGCCTGCGCCGCAGACCGGCCTGCGGATACCGGCAAACCGGCAGACGATACCAGGGATATTTTTTACCCCAGCGTCGGCCTTTTTATCACCGGGGACAGCCGTTACTGCCTCGCCGTCAAGGCAGGCGACAATGACGACAGCCACAACCACAACGATACCGGCAGCTTCATCATTTACAAGGACGGACGGCCCCTGTTCATCGACCTGGGCGTGGAGTCCTACACGAAAAAGACCTTTTCCTCCCGCCGCTACGAGATCTGGACCATGCAGTCCGCCTGGCACAACCTCCCGACTTTCGGAGAAATCATGCAGAAAGACGGTCCTCAGTACGCCGCGTCCGATGTAACCTATAACCTGGGAGAAACTGTATCCTGCATTTCCATGGATATTGCCCCTGCCTACCCGGATCCCCGGATCGTCTCCTATGTCCGGACGGCGCGGCTGGAAAAAGGGAAGCAGATCGTGATCCGCGACCGGTTCCGCCTGGCGGAGCCAATGACCGCGGTTCTGTCCCTGATTACCTGCGAACGGCCCGTTCTCCGGCAGGACGGCGGCGGATTCCTCATGGAGATCGGCGATCTGGCCGTCTGCCGCATGGCCGGCGTCTCGCGGGCCGAAACCGAAGAGGTGCCGATCACGGATCCCCGCCTGGGAATCGCATGGACAGGAAGCATTTACCGCACGCTCCTGACCCTGACGGGCGGCGAATGCTCGCTGACCGTCATCTGAGCCGGGCCAAACTCTCTGCAGCCGCCGGAAAAAGGAAGGCAGAACCGCCTCTCCAGTCCGGCAGCTGTGATGTTCTGCCGGCTGCATTTCTCTTTCATTCTCTCCCTCCGCCTCTCTTATCGCGCCCTCCCAATACATCGCCCTTAAAAACCAACCGAACCACAACATATGCCCGCAGGTACCGCTCTCATGTCCCCGCAGCGTCCCTCGCCATTGCAAGAAAAACCATCCTTTGCACAAAATACTCCATTTCTTTTTCTTCCATTATCGATTAATTTATAAAAACATTTAATGGGAATCCTTCCAAATTTACGTTTTACCACGGAGGTAACAAAATTATGACACCCCTGAAATGGTTCCTGTCTTTTTTGAAAAAGTACCGCGGCCTGATCGTTCTCGGCTTGTTCATGACGACCGTGATCGCGGCGCTCTCCATCGTCAACCCTTACATATCCGGCATTATCATCGACGATGTGATCCAGGCCGGCAACTATGAACGGCTGCCGGGACTGGTCGCCTGCCTGCTGCTGGTGACGCTGGTCATCGGCGTGCTGCGGTTCCTCTACCAGGTCGTGTTTGAGACCGCTTCCCAGGGCGTTCTCTACGACATGCGCGACACGGTGTACCGGAAACTTCTTCTGGAGGATTTTTCCTTCTACAACCACAAGCGCACCGGCGACCTGATGAGCCGCCAGACCGGCGACATGGAGGCCATCCGCCATTTCGTGGCCCTGATCATCTACACCATTTACCAGAACGTGCTGCTGTTCATTTTCGCCCTGATCATGGTGTTCACGGTCAATACCAGGCTGGCGCTGATGATGCTGGTGGTGCTGCCCTTCACCGCAGTCAACACCTACATGCAGGCCACCCGGGTCCGCCCCGCGTTCCGCAAAAACCGCGAATGTTTTTCTTCCTTAAACGCGTTCGTCCAGGAAAATATCAGCGGCAACCGCGTCGTCAAGGCGTTCGCCAAGGAAGACTACGAGATCGGCAAATTCAACGTGGAAAACGACAAATTCCGCGACTGCCAGGTCCGCGCGTCCCGCATCTGGAGCAAATACGTGCCCAACTTCGAGATCCTGTCCTACGCCCTGAACGTGGTGCTGATGCTCTGCGGCGGCTACATGGTCATCCAGGAACAGATCACCCTGGGCGACATGGTGAAGGTCAACGGCTATCTGTGGATGCTGAACAACCCGCTGCGCATGGCCGGATGGTGGGTCAACGACGTGCAGAATTTCCTGGCCTCCATCGAGAAGATCTACGCCACCTACAGCGAAGAGCCCAAGGTGCTTTCCCCCAGGATCGGCGGCATCCACGAGAAACTCCGCGGCAGCGTGGAATTTAAAAACGTGTCCTACCAGGCGGACGGCGCCGACATCGTGACGGACATCAATTTTTCGGTCCAACCGGGACAGACCGTCGGCATCATCGGGACCACCGGTTCCGGCAAATCGACGCTGATGAACCTGCTCTGCCGCTTTTATGACACCACATCGGGCCAGGTGCTGATCGACGGCATGGACGTGCGCCGGCACGACCTCTACAATCTCCGCGACAACATCGGCATGGCCATGCAGGACGTGTTCCTGTTCTCCGACACGATCGAGGGCAATATCGCCTACGGCCGTCCCGACTGTGATTTTGAGGCGGTCCACCAGGCCGCGGTCATGGCGGACGCCAATCATTTCATCAAGGAACTGCCCGACGGCTACGACACCATCGTCGGCGAGCGGGGCGTGGGTCTCTCCGGCGGCCAGAAACAGCGTATCTCCCTGGCCAGGGCCCTGCTGAAAGACCCGGCCATCCTGATCCTGGACGATACCACCTCCGCGGTCGATATGGAAACGGAAAGCTACATCCAGAAGCAGTTAAAGAATATCCAGCAGGCCAAGGGCTGCACCGTCTTCGTCATCGCCTACCGCATTTCCTCCATCAAGGACGCGGATCTGATCCTGGTCATGGACCAGGGACGCATCATTGAACGGGGGACCCACGAGGAACTGCTGCGGCAGGGCGGTTATTACGCTTCCACGTTCCGCAACCAGTACGGCGAGATCCCCTACGATCTTCTGCAGGAACGGGCCGCAGACGCCGCTTCCCATACCGGTTCCCGGAACACAGCCGGTCCGCAGACGTCCGTCTCTTTCAATTCCGGCGCCAAGCTCGGTATGGCAGCCGAATCCAAGGAATGGAGGTAATCCGAAATGGCACGCAATCGTTACGACGTAGATGAAGTCCTGGAAACAGGCTTTAATGTCAAGCAGCTGAAGCGGCTGGTCCGCTATATCAAACCGCACACCGGCAAAATGGCCGCCGTGATCTTCATGATGATGAGCGCCAGCGCCTCGACCATGATCATTCCCATGTTTTTGAAGCAGATCATGGACGTATATATTCCCGACAAAAATATGAACGGCGTGATCTTAGTCAGCGTCCTCACCCTCGTGATCGCCGTCTACTCCTCCACCTGCACCCGGCTGAAGGTACGGACCATGAGCGTCATCGGCCAGAGCATTATCCATACGATCCGCTCCGACATCTTCTGCCACCTGCAGGAACTGCCGTTCTCCTACTACGACGACCGGCCCCACGGCAAGATCCAGGTCCGCGTGGTCAACTACGTCAACAGCCTGAGCGACCTGCTGAGCAACGGTATCGTCAACACGATCACCGACCTCTGCAACCTGTTCTTCATCGTCGCGTTCATGCTGTTCAACGACGTGCGGCTGACCGGCGTGTGCATGTGCGGCCTGCCCGTACTGGCCGCGGTCATCATTTTCATCAAGCGGCGGCAGCGCAGGGCCTGGCAGATCCAGTCCAACAAGCAGTCCAATCTGAACGCTTACATCGCCGAGAGCATCAACGGCATCCGCGTGACCCAGTCGTTCGTCCGTGAGCATGAAAATACCGGCATCTTCAACCGCCTGAGCAGCAATTACCGGAAAGCCTGGATGCGGGCCGTCATGTTCAATTTCGCGATGGGCCCCAGCGTGGACATCATCTCCGCCGTCACCACCGCGTTCATCTACGTACTGGGCATCCAGTGGATCCTGGGACCGGACCATTCGCTGACCACGGGCACCCTGATCCTGTTTACCTCCTACATCAGCCGGTTCTGGGCCCCGATCAACACGCTGGCCGGATTTTACAACAGCCTCCTGACCGCGATCTCCTACCTGGAGCGTATCTTCGAGACGATCGACGAACCGGTTCTGGTCAAGGACGCGCCCGGCGCGAAAGAAATGCCGCCGATCCACGGCGACGTAGAATTTAAGGACGTGAGTTTCAGCTACGATTCCGGCCACGAGATCCTGCACCGGATCAATTTCAAGGTCAACCAGGGCGAGACCTATGCCATCGTCGGCCCCACCGGAGCCGGCAAATCCACGATCGTCAATCTTCTGAGCCGCTTCTACAATGTGGATTCCGGCCAGATCCTCATCGACGGCCAGGACATTTCCCAGGTGACGATCCGCTCCCTGCGGACCCAGATGGGCGTCATGATGCAGGACAGCTTCATCTTCGCGGGAACTATCATGGACAATATCCGCTACGGCAACCAGGACGCCACCGACGAGCAGGTGATCGAGGCCGCGAAGACCGTCTGCGCCCATGACTTCATCATGCAGATGGAGAACGGCTACAATACGGAAGTCAACGAGCGGGGCAGCCGCCTGTCCGCGGGACAAAGACAGCTGATCTCGTTCGCGAGAGCGCTTCTCGCCGACCCGCGGATCCTGATCCTGGACGAGGCGACCTCCAGCATCGACACAGAAACGGAGCTGCTGCTGCAGAAAGGCCTGGCGGAACTGCTGAAAGGCCGGACCTCGTTCATCATCGCGCACCGCCTTTCCACGATCAAGAACGCAAACTGCATCCTGTACGTGGACAACGGCGGGATCGTGGAGCGCGGGACCCACGAGGAGCTGCTGGAGAAGCGCGGGGCTTATTACGAGCTTTATATGTCGCAGTTTGATTTTCTCAGTGAGAAAGCCGGATGATGGGCTTGTTCCGGGTCCCGGAACACCTTGGTCTCCTCCGGCGGTATGCCGCGGATGAAGCCCAGTTTTCAGACAAACCCCGTCAGGCAGTACGCCGCATATGAAACTCTAGTTCCGGGCGGGAAGCTGTATAATCATGGAGAATCTGAAAAATGCCGCCGGATAGTTTGCCAGGGACGAACCTGATGAAAAGAAACATGAGAAATCTGAGCCGAAGAAAACCGCCGTACAGGGTTCCAGCCCCATACGGCGGCATTTCATTTTCCGAACAAATCGCTATGCGTCCCGGTGCGGGCCAGCGTCAGCACCAGCACATCCCCTTCCACGCGGTAAACCAACAACCAATCCGGCTGGATATGGCATTCCCTGTGTCCCGCCCAGTCTCCGGTCAGAGGATGGTCTTTATTCTTGTCCGGCAGCGTTTCGCCCATGGCCAAAGCAGCAACAACCTCTTCCAGCAGGCTGATTTTTAATCCACGCTTTATTGCCAGCTTGTAATCTTTTTTGAATTGCGTGGTGGGTTTGACAATATACTTAGTTTTCCTCATTTTTTCAGGTCAGCAAACAACTCGTCGAGATCGGTATAACCTTTCACGGACGGGTCTTTTGCAATCCTCTCTGCCTCCAGCATGGCGGCAACCGTTTCCTTGTTGGGCGCGTTCAGGGAGATATCAAACGGAATCCGGCCCTCGCGAAGCGACTGACGGACAAAAATATTAAAAGCAGTGGACAGGTTCATGCCCAGCTCTGCAAAAAGGGCATCGGCCTGTGCCTTCAGATCGGCATCCATGCGGATGCTGATATTCGTTGTAGTGCCAGCCATATAATCATCTCCTCATATTATATAAAATAATAGTGTTTACAGGCCCTCTTCCGTGTCTCTGTGCTGTACGGTTTACGGTTTAAGATGCTGCGGATTGGTCAGCATCTTCTGCTCGGCTTGCTACTTACCTTAGCATCTTCTGCTGATGATTCTAGTATATTCCATCCGCACGAAAAAAGCAATACTTTGCACGAATATTTGCTGTAATATGCCGTCAGATTCATTTTCGCGGGCAAATAACAGATAAACAGCAAGCCAAGTTCCGTTTTGCGCTCCGCCCCCGCGTCTATCCTTCCATCCGCGCCTGCGTCTCCGTATATCGATGAACCCATATGAACCTGCATCATGTTTTGTGCCGGCCGCCTCCAAACCGCACCCGGGTTTTCCTGCCGGACATCTCTGTGCCGCGCCGAATCGCTGCAGACAAACCGCGGCATTCCCCTGTACTCACTGTCCCCGTACCCGCGTATACCCGCCGGAAGACGTGCAGGGAATCGTCGCAACTTCCACGATAAAATCCGCCGTCTCCCCGGAAGCACCGACAACCTCCGGTCCGGAAGCGCCGCCGCTTTCTTTCATGCCCCCGCTTTCACTGCCGGGATCCTCCGGCGCTTTTAACACCACTTTCAAAAGCTCCGTCTCCGGGATGCTGCTGCCGAATACAAAATTGCCCAGACTGTACGCGATCGGCTTTCCGTTGTAATACTCGATCTCCTGCAGCACATGGGGATGGCTGCCGACTACCAGATCCGCCCCGGCGTCGATGTACTGCCGTCCCATGTTCCGCTGGTATTGTTCCGGCTCTGTGTTCCGCTCGATCCCCCAATGCACATATACGACGAGATAATCGCACTCCTCCCGCGCCGCCCGGATCTCCTCCAAAGGCAGCGTTGGATCGTAAGTGGAAAACACGCCCGGATGTCCGTCCCCTGCCGCCCAGCTGGCCGCCATATAGACGCGGCTGGTTCCCAGGAACCCGATCCGCCTGCCTTTGACCTCCAGAATCTCCAGTTTTTTCGCCTGCTCCAGATTCTCTCCCGCGCCCACGTGGAGGATCCCCGCGCCGTCCAAGGCCGTCAGGCTGTCCGTGATCCCCTCGGGACCGAAATCCAGAATATGGTTATTGGCCATGGTCACGATATCCACGCCCATCTCCCGGAGCAGGGAAACCTTCTCCGGCGGGACACGGAATGTAAACTGCTTGTCCGCGGCCGCCGTACCCCGGTCGGTAAAGGGGAATTCCTGGTTCACCATAAAAATGTCCGCGGTCTCGATCTCGGCCCGGATCCCTTCGTCCAGCACGCCGCCGATATCCCCTGCCCGGTCATAGGCATTCATCACATGATCGGAAAAATATACATCTCCGGCAAACAAAAGCGTAATATCGCCGGATTCCTCTTCCGTTCCATCCGGCTCCTCATTTTCAGAACTGCTCTCCGCCGGCTCCGCTTCCGTCGTTTCGCTCCCCGCCGTCGTCAATACAACGGGGGCCGAGGCTGCTTCCGTTGGCTGCGCGGCAGTATTTCGGGGGACCGTCTCCCCCAAAGCCGCAGACTGATCCGCAACCGGCCGGGAAGCTGAGTCATTCTCCCGCTCAGACGCCTGGCTCCGGAAACTGCTTCCGCCCTCCGCATACCGTGTATGCTCCGCCGTCCGGCCGTGCTCGCTCCCGATCAGCCCTCCGGCCAGAACCGCCGCCAGAACCAGCATAACCGCCGCCGATAAAAGATACCTCCGTCCCTGTCTCTTCCTTCCGCTCATGTCTCCCCCTGTCTTTCCATCCCGCCGTACCGGCAAACGGAACCCGTTCCCGATCCTATTTGCCGGAAGGCACGAACCGCAGGATCTCGGAAGCCACCGCGGAGATCGGCATGGTCTGCAGCCACACGTGGCCCGGCCCCGTGATCACCGTATTAAACAGGCCCTCGCCGCCGAACAGGATATTCTTCACGCCGGAAATTTTCTGGATATCAATGGAGCAGGTCGCGTCCACGGCCGCCAGATAACCGGTATCCACTAAAAGCTGCTGCCCCGGCTGCAGGTCATATTCAACGATATGGCCGTCAAATTCCAGAAAAGCGACGCCCTGCCCGGACAGTCTCTGCAGGATAAATCCCTCGCCGCTGAACAAACCCGCCCCAAACCTTTTCTGGAAGAATACGGACAGGTTCACATTCATTTCCGAGGCCAGGAATCCGGATTTCTGCACCACCATCTCCCTGCCGGGCCCGATCTCCACCGGCATGATCGTGCCGGGGAAACTGGAAGCGAATGCGATCATTCCCTCCCCGTTCTGCGCCGTGTAAATATTCTGGAACATTGCTTCGCCCGCGAACATCCTGCCGAACGCCTTGCCCATGCCGCCGTTGGTCGTCGTCTCCATCTTCATGTTCGAAGACATCCAGCTCATGGAGCCGCGCTCCGTAACCATCCTCTCCCCATTGTCCAGATAGCAGATCACCACCGGCAGCGTCTCTCCCCTTATTTCGTAACGCATAGTAAATCCCCCTTGTATGTAAATGTTTTGCAGATACAGGTTCTGCTAATCCTTTTTTACCATAATCCATTATGGATTGCAAGAAGCATCCGGTAATTTGCAGCTATAAGAAGAGTGTTTCAGACTTTTCGATATTGCAATCGTCATCCTTTCCCGCTGCCGTCATCAGTATCCCATGGTCACCAGTACCCATGGACCGCCGTTTTCCCGCGCCAACCACCACTGCCAGTCTTCATACTCAAAGTCCGGATTCCAGGCTCCCGCGTCCGCTTCATTTTCAGGGGAATGATAATCGCTTACAAACTCGATACATTGCGTGTAAACCGTTCCGTCCTGCGCCAGCTCATTCATCCGTTCCAGATTTTCTTTACTGTTACAGTCATCGGAAGTGTACCGGATATTATGCAGGACACAGCCTTTTTCCTCCCATCCGCTGAATTCATCCAGAATGACTGCGATCGCCTGATTCATGTCATTGGAAGCATAAAGCGCCGATGCGCCGTAATCGATCCGGCAGATATCGCTGTCAACGGTAAATTCCGCGCGGTATTTATAAGTATCAAAGTCGCCCGTTCCTCTGAAATCATCCACCTGCTTCACGATCCGGTATTCGCCCGGCTCCAGTTTTCCGAACAGCCAGTCGTATCGTACCTCCAGTTTCAGCGGCCGGTCTTTCTCAACGAAATAGGCGATCTCGCTGAATCCGTAGTTATCTATGACCGGGTCAAGGGCCTCCCACCCATTCCCGGTACGGCGCTCCAGCCAGAAATAATCCCCTGTCTCAATCTCCTTATCCGTATCATTCTCAAAAACCACCGTAACCAGGCTGTCCGTTACATGAGTCACCTCCATGGTCACTCCTTCCAGTTCCTCCGGCGCCATTTCGCTGTGAGTACGCTTTTTAAACACGATCCATCGCTTCTCACTGCTTCCTTCTGCCATATAGACTTCGATCGTATGTTCAGCCGGACCGTACTGATAACCGGCTCCGGCCCCAAAGTTTGACTGATTATCCTCGGTGGGATACTCCGTACCGTCTACCGTCGATGTGATCGTTCCGTCCATATTGCCGCAGCGTCCGCTGACCGTACTCTCTTCTCCGGTCGAAAAATAAAGCTCACCGTCCACCATAACTGCCGGAACCACATCGGTTTCTCCGCCGGCATCCGTCCCCGATTCCGCCTCCCGGTATTCGCCGGCGTCATGATGAAGCTCCGTACTGAACCGATCGCCGTCTTCGAGACTGACAAACGGCAGGTTGTCCGAACCGTCCGCTATAAACGTCAGTTCCGTCTTGCCGTCATTGATCCGGAACCGGAAATTCTTGTATCCATCTGACGACGCGGAATCTCTCAGCGTGACAGTATCCCCGTCCACATCAAAATATCCTCTGTAGACCGTGCTGCTCAAAGGTCCTTCGCTCATCCGGAACATGTTAAACGGCTCCAGTGTGACAATGCAGTCGCCGCCAAACCCGACTTTCTCCCACACGAACGTGACCTCTTCCAATACATAGCTGTCCTCCGCAGCAAAACCGGTCGGCGTTCTCTCTGTTTCTGACAGCAAGGCCGCAGATTTCTCAGCGGAGCCGCCCGGAATACTCTCCGCCGTCTCATTGCCGGAACCGGTTCTGCACGCCGCCAGCAATACCATGTACCCCAGCGCGGCAAGATAAAGTCTTCTCTGTCTCATAATTAACCTCCTCCTGCTGATTCCCTGTTTGGTTCTCTTTTATGATACGCACGGCGCCCCCTGTTTTTATGGATGAAATCTTTCTTTCCATAAAAAATCGCCCGGCTGAGCCGGACGTTCTCTGTTTTCTCAACAATTCCCCGCAAATTAACCGCGCCTGTTTTAAAGAGTGCATGATTCCCGCCTGACTGCCGGTATACTTACAGGGCGGCATACATGCCCTGTTATGACCGCTGAATTTCAAAAACAGGACGGAAAGCCTAAACAGACAGCAAACTCACCATTTTTTCACCGGACAGTGAACCGCCCGCTTCAGCGCCCGCACTTCCGCGTAGCAGCCGCACTGCATACAGGAGGCGTGATCCAGGGACGGACATTCCCTGCACACCGCAAGCCGCGCCTCGTATTCCGCGTCGGAGGCCCGTTCTCTCTCCGGCATCGCGGCCCGCAGGCGCTGGACGCTCTGATATAGGGTTTCCTGCCCCGCCATCTCGCTGAGCAGGCAGCGGCGGCAGTACCGCAGCTGCCGGTCCCCGGACTGCGCCGGCTGGGATGAGTCCGAACGCCGGGATACATTGTTTGAACGATTCTGCATACTTCTATTCTCCCGCCGTCTTTTCAACGGCTGCGAAACGACGGCGCTGTAAAGGCGGGCCTCGGTACTCCCGTAAAATTCACCATCGCTTATGTCATAAAACAGGAACGGCCTCCCCGCAGGATCCCACCCATAAGCAGACCCCCGCCTCACGCCGCCGGCTTCTTCGCTCCCGCGGGCTTCGCCCGGCACAAAAGGATGACCAGCGCCAGCGTGATGATCCAGCCCCCGGCTACTTCCGCCAGCATCAGCGGGAAGATCACCAGCACCAGAGAAACGTAATCCAGAATCAGCAGCGCCAGATACGCCATCCGGCAGACCTCGACCCCTGCCGCAATCCCCGGATTCAGCTCCTGCAGGCGTTCCATCATAAGGCCGAAATACAGGAAAATCATAATGCCGGCCACGATCCGGACGGCCAGTATCTCGTAAGGCAGTTCAAAATCCAGGAACCAGTGGGCAGCAAAATCCACGAACAGGAGCCCCGGAAGCGGAATCAGCAGTTTTTTGATCTTTCCGCTCTTCGCCATGCTGTACAGGGCGCAGGCCAAAAAAATGATTCCCAGAAAATCCGGCAGGACGTCGATCCCCTGCACATTGAAATCCACAAACCACAAAAGAAAGCATAACTGGGTAAAAACCATTTCTTTCCTTGTCATAATCCGTTCCTCCCCAACTGATAAAGCTGCCGCGAACGCCTCGGTTCTGCCGGGTCTCCCGTCACCGAGAGCCAGGATGTCAAACCGCACGCCGCGCGCCGGCAAAAAAGGGCTGCCGCAACACCGGCCTGTCGTCAGAAAACCTCCGTCCGTGCTGCTGCAGCCCTGTCCCGTCTCTTTATTCGCCGAATACCGCGATATAGTCCTTCTTAAATTTTTCAATGCCCGCGTCGGTCAGCGGATGCTTCGTCATCTGCATCAGCACCTTGTAAGGCACCGTTGCGATGTCGGCCCCGGCCCTCGCGCAGTCGATCACATGAATCGCGTGGCGGATGCTGGCCGCAATGATCTGCGTCTCGATATCATGCGTAATAAACACGTCGGCGATGTCCTCGATCAGTTCCACGCCCGGCATGGAGATATCGTCCAGACGGCCCACAAACGGAGACACATAGGTCGCGCCTGCTCTCGCCGCCAGAAGCGCCTGCGCCGTCGTGAACACCAGCGTCACATTGGTTTTTATGCCCTCGGCCGCCAGAACCTTGACCGCTTTCAGTCCCTCCGTCGTCATCGGGATCTTCACGACCATATTGGGATGGATCGCCGCGATCTCCCGGCCCTCTTTGATCATGCCCTCGGCGTCTGTCGTCGTCGCTTTCACTTCGCCGCTGATGGGGCCGTCCACGATGGAAGCGATCTCCGCGATCACCTGCTTAAAATCCCGACCCTCCTTGGCGATCAGGGAGGGATTCGTGGTAACGCCGCAGATAATGCCCATGGCGTTGGCCTCACGGATCTCGTCTACATTGGCTGTATCAATAAAAAATCTCATAATGCTCTCCTTTCCTGATGTCCGGACCGGACAAACCGGCCCGGATACGCTACGTTCCGCACAGGATCCCGTCCCAAGCGGCGCGGATATCCGGCGATGCCGCATGGTAATCCTGTTCCTTGCAACCTGTAACCTGTATCCTGTAACCTACAGCCCGCATCATCGCAGGCTGCAGTTCATAAAGCTGCACGGCTTATATTCTGCCGTCTCACAATGCGGGCACGGCCGCCCGGCAAGCCCTTACAGCGATTTTACCGTCTCGACCACATGATCCACGGTGAATCCGAATTGCTCAAACAGCTTCGCGTAAGGTCCGCTGGCTCCGAAGCCCGTCATGGTCACGCACGCGCCATCCAGCCCCACATATTTGCCCCAGCCGAAATCGCTGAGCGCCTCAATAGCCACACGCTTGCGGACGCTCTTCGGCAGCACCGACTCCTTATACTCCGCACTCTGCTCCTCGAACAGATCCATACACGGCATCGACACCACGCGCACCTTCGTGCCCTCTTCCGCCAGAACCGCTTTCGCCTTCGCCGCCAGCTCCACCTCGGAACCGCTGGCGATCAGGATCACATCCGGCGTGCCTTCGCAGTCGTCGATCACGTATCCGCCTTTCAGCGCTTCCTTGCTGCTGCCCGGCATCGGGGCCAGGTTCTGCCTCGTCAGTACCAGCGCGGTCGGCGTTTTCACGGAGGTCATGGCGCTGTACCAGGCCGCCGCCGTCTCTACCGCGTCGCAGGGACGGAACACATGGAAATTCGGCATGGCGCGCAGCATGGCCATCTGCTCTACCGGCTCGTGGGTCGGGCCGTCCTCGCCGACGCCGATGCTGTCATGGCTGAACACGAAGGTCAGCGGCAGTCCCATGATGGCGGAAAGCCGCGCCATGGGCTTCGTATAATCGCTGAACACAAAGAATGTCGCCACATACGGTTTCAGTCCGCCGTGGAGCGCCAGTCCGTTGCCGATGGCGGCCATGGCCTGTTCGCGGACGCCGAAATGGAGATTGCGTCCCTCGGGCGTCGCCGCGGAGAAATCCCCCGCGCCGGACATATTGGTTTTATTGGACGGGGCCAGGTCCGCAGAACCGCCGAACAGGTTCGGCAGCTTGTCTTTCATGTAGTTGAGCACTTTGCCCGACAGGTTCCGGGTCGCCTCCGGCTTCTCGGACTGCTTCCAGAAATCTGCGTCGTCCCGGAAGATCTCCGCAGCTTTCTCGTCGTGGTACTGATTCCACAGCTTCTCCATCTCCGGATATTCCTGGCAGTAAGCGGCAAACATCGCGTTCCACGCGTTCTCCGCGTCTACCTTGCTGTCCGCCAGCGCCTGATAATGGGCGTAAACCTCATCCGGCACATAGAACGGCTCCTGAGACGGCCACTCCAGGAATTCCTTCATCTCCCGGATATTGTCGTCGCCCAGCGGCTCGCCGTGGGCGCTGGCCTTGCCCTGTTTGGCCGGGCAGCCGTAGCCGATCTGGGTTTTTACCGTGATAAAGGACGGTTTGTCCGTTTCCGCTTTCGCCAGCTCGATCGCCGCGCCGATGGCCGCCAGATCATTGCCGTCCTCCACGGTAATGGTCTGGAATCCGAACGCGCTCATCCGTTCCTGCACATTCTCCGTGAATGCGATGTCGGTGCTTCCCTCGATCGAAATCCGGTTGGAATCGTAAAGAACGATCAGCTTGCCCAGCTTCAGCGTCCCCGCCAGGGAAAACGCCTCCGATGAAATGCCCTCCATCATGCAGCCGTCGCCGCCCAGCACGAAGGTATAGTGATCCACCACCGGATACTCGTCTTTATTAAACACGGCCGCCAGATGCTTCTCCGCCATCGCCATGCCGACCGCCATCGCCATGCCCTGGCCCAGCGGACCGGTCGTCGCCTCAACGCCCACCGTATGTCTATATTCCGGATGTCCCGGCGTCAGAGAACCGCACTGCCGGAAATTCATCAGATCTTCCTTCGACAGATTGCCATAACCGTACAGATGCAAAAGCGAATACAAAAGCATCGAACCATGTCCGCCGGATAATACGAAGCGGTCCCGGTTCGGCCAGTCCGGATCCGCCGGGTTATGGTTCATATGGTTGGCCCACAGCTCGTAGGCCGCAGGGGCCGATCCAAGCGGCAGTCCGGGATGTCCCGACTTTGCCTTCTGGATCGCGTCCGCCGATAAAACGCGGATTGCGTTTACTGCCTGTTCCTGGATTGTCTTCATAATTCGTCATCTCCTCTTATCAAATCATGTTTCGCAGCCGCGCGGCGGGCTGAAATATCGCCCGCCCGGCCGCTTCCCGCCGCGATTCCGGACGAATCACGGTTCCTTGTCACGTTTACAGCCAAAATCTTTCTGCTCTCCGCAGCGGCGCAGTCATTCCGGCAGGTTTGAAAAGGTCTGGGCCCGGCCGGCCAAACCGCTTCTCCTGGGACCGGAGCCTGCAGCCGCCGGATGAAAAAACGCCGGCCTTACCTGGCCTGGCCGTAATAGGCGTTGGCCCCGTGCTTCCTGTAATAATGCTTGTCCTGCAGTTCCTGGGGAGCCGGCTTCACGTCCGGGTTCAGCCATTCACAGCGCGCCGCCATTTTCGCCACTTCCTCCAGGACCACCGCGTTGTGCACCGCCTCATGGGCGTCCTTTCCCCAGGTAAACGGCCCGTGGTTCTTACAAAGCACCGCCGGCACCGCCTCATAATCCAGCCCGTGCTCTTCGAAATGATCCGCGATCAGAATGCCTGTATTCAGCTCGTAGGCCTCCTCGATCTCTTCTTTCGTCAGATTCCGCACGCACGGGACCTCTCCGTACAGGTAGTCCGCGTGGGTCGTCCCATAGCACGGGATCCCGCGTCCGGCCTGGGCCCAGCTCGTCGCCCAGGGCGAATGGGTATGCACCACGCCGCCGATTTTCGGGAACCGGTTATACAGCACCATATGGGTCGCCGTATCCGAGGAGGGATTCCATTTTCCTTCCACCTTATTGCCCTTCAAATCCACGACCACCATGTCCTCCGGCGTCAGCTTCTCGTAATCCACGCCGCTGGGTTTGATCACGAACAGTCCCGCTTTCCGGTCAATGCCGCTCACATTTCCCCACGTAAACGTCACCAGTCCGTATTTCGGCAGGAGCATATTCGCCTCATAAACCTCTTTCTTCAACTGTTCCAGCATACCATTTCCTCCTTATCCCAACATCCGGCCGCAATTCCGCCGGCTGCTGCCGTTCTTTCCCAAAGGCAGAGCGCTCCCCCTGCCGGGGCCGGAACATATCCGGCCGGCGGGGACTTCAGAGCGCCGCGCTCCCGCGCCTGCCGCTCAGTTCAGATACTCCAGAGCCGCTTTCTCGATCGCGATGCCTTTCTTATATCTCTCGATGAACTTCTCGAAGCCTTCGACTTCCCTGGGATCCGGCTTCATCTCTTCGCCCTTGTTCCCCGCGAACACCTTTTTCGCCAGGAAATCGCCCAGGCTTTCGCCTTCGTCTTTGTGGATCATATAGGAAGCCAGCAGCGCCATGCCCCAGGGGCCGCCTTCGCCGGCCGTCTCCATCACGGAAACCGGCGTATCCAGCGCAGCCGCCAGAAACCTCTGCCCGACGCCTTTCGTCTTGAACAGTCCGCCGTGGCCCAGGATCGAATCGAGCTTCACATTCTCCTCTTTCAGCAGGATATCCGTGCCCACCTTCAGGGCGCCCAGGGCCGTAAACAGGTTCGCGCGCATGAAATTCGCCAGGTTGAACCGGCTCTCCGGCGAGCGGACGAACAGCGGCCGTCCCTCGCTGACGCCGGTGATATGCTCTCCCGAAAGATACCCGTAGGACAGAAGACCGCCGCAGTCCGAATCGCCCTCCAGCGCCTTACGATAGAGCGTGCCGAAGAGCGTATCCATATCCAGATTCACGCCGATGCTTTCCGCAAATTCCCTGAACAGCCCGACCCAGGCGTTCAGATCCGACGTACAGTTGCTGGCGTGGACCATGCCCACCAGGCTGCCGTCCGGCGTCGTCACCAGATCGATCTCCGGATGTACCTTTGAAAGTTCTTTCTCCAGCACCACCATCGCGAATATCGAAGTGCCCGCCGACACATTGCCGGTTCCTTTCTCCACGCTGTTGGTCGCCGCCATACCGGTGCCGGCGTCGCCTTCCGGAGGGCAGACCGGTACGCCCGCTTCCAGCGCGCCGCTCTCATCCAGCAGACGGGCGCCCGCGGCAGTCAGTACGCCGCCTCTTTCTCCGGCCATCAGGGCCTTCGGCAGGATATCGCGCAGCTTCCACGGATAATGCCGGTCCGCCACCAGTGCGTCAAATTTCGCGATCTTCTCCGCGTCATAGTCCTTCGTCTCCAGGTCGATGGGGAACATGCCGGAGGCGTCGCCCATGCCCAGGACCTTCTCGCCTGTCAGCTGCCAGTGGATGTACCCGGCCAGCGTCGTGAAAAACGCTATGTCCTTCACATGCTCTTCGCCGTTCAGGATCGCCTGATACAGATGCGCGATGCTCCACCTCTGGGGAATGTTATACTGGAACAGCTCCGTCAGTTCCTCCGCTGCCGGGCCGGTGATGCCGTTGCGCCAGGTCCGGAAGGGCACCAGCAGGTTGCCCTCCTTATCAAAGGCCATGTAGCCGTGCATCATGGCGGAAAAGCCAATGGCCCCCACCTTGGTCAGCTTCACGCCGTATTTGGCCTTTACGTCCGCCGCCAGCTTGCTGTAGCAGTCCCGCAGTCCCGTCCAGATATCCTCCAGGCTGTAGGTCCAGATGCCGTTTTCCAGACGGTTCTCCCACTCGTGGTCGCCGGAAGCGATGGGCGTATGGGACTCGTCGATCAGCACCGCCTTGATCCTGGTGGAGCCCAGCTCCAGTCCCAGCACGCTGCTCTCGATTGCTTCTTTGATGCTTGCCATCTCATTTTCCTCCTTTTTCACTCCGCCCCGGGGCGGAAACTTGATAACCTCTCTGAGTCCGGGCCGCGCCGGAACTCAATCTGACCGGAAACGCCGTTCTGCGGACCCGGCTCCGGCGCGGAAACACCCTCCGGGCACAGGCCGCGGAGACCTCTCCGTGCGGCGCGCCCGGCCTATTTCCGGTACGCGACGCTGTTCCACAAAAGCTCGTTCTTAAACTGGCGGATCGTCGTATCACGATCAATATAAACCGCCTCGATGCCCATGCAGGCCGCCCAGTCGCCCATCTGCTCCGCCGTCAGATCGTAGGAGAACGCCGTATGGTGCGCGCCTCCGGCCAGGATCCAGGCCTCCGCGCCGGTCTGAAGATTGGGTCTCGGGGTCCAGAACGCCGTCGCCACCGGGAGCTTCGGCATGGGTTTCTCGGTCTTCTTGCAGTCTACCTCATTGATGATCAGGCGGAACCGGTCGCCCAGATCCACCAGGGACGTGGCAATGGCCGGCCCGGTCTTGGCCGTAAACACCAGACGCGCCGGATCCTCGCGGTCGCCCATGGACAGGGGCTGTTCCTTGATGCTGATGGGGCCGTCGGCAATGGTCGGGCAGACCTCCAGCATATGGGCCTGCAGGATCCCCTCCTTGCCCGGTACCAGATTGTAGGTGTAATCCTCCATGAACGAGGTGCCTTTCGCGTCCTTTATGCCTGCCGTCATGATCTTCATGATGCGGACCATGGCCGCGGTCTTCCAGTCGCCCTCCGCGCCGAAGCCGTAGCCTTTCTCCATCAGCCGCTGGATCGCCAGGCCCGGGAGCTGCTTTAAGCTGCCCAGATCGCCGAAGTGGGTGACGACGGCCTGATAGTCTTTCTCCTCCAGGAACCGCTCGAACCCGATCTCGATGGCCGCCTGCACCGCTACGTGCCCGCGGAACTCTTTCTCGTCCCTGCCCTCTAAAAGGATCTGGTATTTGCTGTAATATTCTTCCACCAGCGCGTCCACGTCGCCCTGGGGCACGGCCTCCACCGCCGCCGCGATCTCATTGATCGGGTAAGCGTCCACTTCCCAGCCGAATCTGATCTGGGCCTCTACCTTGTCGCCCTCGGTCACGGCTACGTTGCGCATGTTGTCGGCCACGCGCATGACCCGCAGATGGCTGCTCTCCACGACGCCCACCGCCGTGCGCATCCAGGAGCCGATCTTTTTCTGAACCTCCTCGTCGGACCAGTGCCCCATGACCACCTTCCGCTCCATGCCCAGGCGGCTGAAGATATGGCCGTATTCCCGGTCCCCGTGGGCGGACTGGTTCTCGTTCATGAAATCCATGTCGATGGTGTCATAGGGAATCTCCTGATTGAACTGGGTGTGCAGATGCAGCAAGGGCTTGCGGTACTCCTGCAGGCCCAGGATCCAGGATTTGGCCGGCGAGAACGTGTGCATCCAGGTGATGACGCCGGCGCAGTTCTCATCGGTGTTCGCCTCGTTGAACGTCCTGCGGATCAATTCGTTGGTGATCAGGGTCGGTTTCCAGACCACCTCGTAGGGAAGGTTGCCGGAAGCGTTCAGCGCCTCCACGATGATTTTGGAATGTTCCGCCACATGAGCCAGGCATTCGTCCCCATACAGGTCCTGGGACCCCGTGCAGAACCAAAACTGATACTGCTTTGTCTTTAACATGTCTTCTCTCTTCCTTTCCGAAATTCTGATAACGGTTACAAAAATATTTCTCACATCGGACTATAGCTGATCCGGACCTTGATGGCCTGGTTATAGTTGCCGAACTTGCTGCCGAATATGGTCAGCCCGCCCACGTTGGCGGCGTTTTCCGGGACCTCCAGGCGGAAGCGCACCGTGCTCTTATAATCCAGATGGAACTGGCTGATGCTGACGTCGGATATCTGCAGGCCGTCCAGAAACGTGCCTCTGCGGTTGATCACGATCATTTTCAGCAGACCGTACTGGTTCCAGTTGGGGAACCACCAGTCCGGCGTGAAGATCCCCTGCACGTCCCCGAAATCGCCGGGGCTGGTCCACATGCCGATGTTCACGTCGTTTAAATAGAAATAAATGTCGGATGGCCAGTCGTTGTTGACGCCGGGGGCCTCGGAACTGATCTCCAATGAGATTGCGATCTGATCGATCCTGGTAGAGACGGGAAGCAGCGTCGGAAGCAGATATTCCACATACCCGCGGCCGAACCAGAGGATCTCCGCGTACATGCGGCTGGCGTGGGCGAAATAGCGCGGGTCGTCCACCTCCCCGATCAGGGAGTCGCCGGTCGCGATCCCGCAGGTGGGGTAGACCTCATACCGCACATAATGTCCCACCGGGATCTCCGTCTGATAGACCTGTTCCTCCGGGCCGGAAACGTCCGAAACCACGTCGACGAGGATCTTCTCCTCCTTGACCTGGCAGCGTTTCTGGTTCCCGTGACCGCCGTGCTCGGCGGTCACGCTGACGATCCCGCTCTCCTCCAGCAGCCGCATATGGCTGGTCAGCGCGCCGTTGGTCACTCCCACCGCCGCGGCCAGCTCGTTCATATTCATCTCGCCGTTCTCCAATAGCAGTTTTACGATCCGAATCCGCAGCCGGGACGAAAGCGCCTTGAAGACCGGCAGCCCTTCGTCCAGCTTCTCAATATGAAGCATTCCTTTCTTCCCCCTCGTCTCAGGAATCGATGTATTTCCCCCAAAATGCCGCGCCGGTCCCGTCGTAGCCCGACACGGCGGCGGTATGGCGGCTGTTTTCAAAGTCCCAGCACCGGTACCAGACGCCGCTGTCCGTCATGCGCTTCACGGCCTCCGCGTCCGTCTCCGCGGACTCTTTCATCCGGTTCCGGTTCTCATCGAAACGGATGATCTCCCACCGTCCGCCGGGCAGCTCCGGGAACCCCCGTCCCCCGGCCCCCAGCGTCACAGCGCTTCCCAGATCCTCCCCCGTATACGGCTCCGGGCCCAGCACCGGCCAGCCGTCCGCAAAAAACATGGGACGGATCATCATATAATGGATCCGGTAACTGTCCCGGCGCTCTCTCGGATCATATCTGCGGTGGATCGCCGCTCCGTCGCGGATATGATGCACGAAAAACCAGACGTTCCGCTGTGGATCGTAAAAAGGCACTCCGTGTCCCGGCCCCCGCAGTCCGCCCCAGGCCCAGTCCGCCCGCGCGCCGCCCGCATGGGGCGCCGACGCCCGGAACCGGTAGCTGCCCGCGATCCGGACGCCCATGGAGTCCTCCACCAGATCCCTGCCCTCCCGGTCCAGGTACGGGCCGGTCACGCTGCGGCTGCGGCCCACGCGGATATCGTAGCCGTCGCCCAGCCAGCCGTAGGACTGGAACAGGTAATAGTACCCGCTCTCCGGCTCGTAGGCTGCGGAAGCGCCCTCCGGCCCGTCGATCACCGGCCGGGGATGCTTCTTCGAGATACATTTCCCGAACGCCCGCACGTCGCCGTCCAGGGGAAGCCCTGTCGCGCCGTCCAGCTCCTTGATGAAAATGCCTCCGAAGAAAGAGCCGTAGATCAGAAAGCAGCGGTCCTTTTCCCAGATGATATGCGGGTCGATGGCGTTGGGACAGGTGTCGTCCGTGCCCCAGGTGTCCATGACCACGCCCCGGTTCTCAAAAGGCCCCAGGGGATGGGAGGCGACCGCCAGCCAGATCCGGGACTCGGAGCTGCCGAACGCCCTCGTCGCAGAATAGTACATCCGGTACTCCCCCTTCACATACTCCACGTAGGGGGCCCAGAACGCCCGCGTCGGGGGATAGGGGCCGTTGTCCCGCCCCTGCCTGACCGCCTGTTCGGACAGCGCCGTCCCCTCATAGCGGAAATGCACCAGATCCGCCGAGGAACGCACCGGTATCCCGATCCTGCCCGTCAGGCCGCACTCCGGCATATAGGTGTCGGTGGCGTAGGAATAGTACCTGCGCGTCACGGGATCCCACAGCATCGACGGGTCGTGAGCGCCGACCGCCGCGTTGCTCTCCAAGTCATAATCGTTCAGCCGCAGAATGCCGTCCATGGAAACCGTTTCCTTTCTGTACTGGTAAATAATATAACATATCGCCTGACGGATGTAAAGTCTCCGCCGGGCAGGTATTTTCTCTTCTATCCCGCGTCAGAGCCGGAACACGGGGCGGCCGTCCTCATCCCAGCGGATCCGCATCAGCATCGTGTGGCGGTTGGGATTATACAGCGGGTTGCCCTCGATCTCCCGTTCCGTCCTGGCGTGGTACACCATGACCGGACTGCCGTCCTCATCGGTCGTAAAGGAATTGTGGCCGGGGCCGTAGATCCCTTTCTCCTCCGCCGAGGCCAGGACCGGATGGCGCTCTTTCTTCCAGGACAGCGGATCCAGCAGGTCCGCGTCCGCGTCCGCGGTCAGCATGCCCATACAGTAGGCAGCTCCCGTCTCGCTGGCGGAATAGGTGAGGAAAATCTTCCCGCCGTGCTTTAAGACTGCCGGCCCCTCGTTGACCCAGAAACCGGCCCGCTCCCAGTCGTAATCCGGCGTGCTCAGAAGCACCTGGACCGTTTTCAGCTGCCAGGGCGTCTCCATCTCCCCGATATACAGGTTGGAGATCTGCTTCCCTACGCCCACTTTCTCCGCCCAGACGTAGTAACGCTTCCCGCGGTTTTCAAACACGGTGGCGTCCAGGGAGAAGGCCCGGAACGAAAACGGATCGTCCGCCGCGGCTCCCATTTTGCCCTTTTCCGTCCACGCATCCGCGACCGGGTCCGGCCCCTCGCACTCCAGCACATAGGGCCGGATCTTCCAGGGGCTGGCCATCTCCCCGCCCGCGAAATAAATATACCATTTTCCGTCCAAAAAATGCAGCTCCGGCGCCCAGATATGACAGCTCATGGGGCCGAAATGATGCTTGTGCCAGACCGCGGTCTCCTCCGCTTCCGCCAGCCCCGCCAGCGTCTTCGCGCGGCGCAGCACAATCCTGTCATAAGCAGGTACGGAAGCCGTAAAATAATACGTCCCATCCTCATGCCGGTATACATAAGGATCGGCCCTCTGCAGGATCCAGGGCTGATTCCATAGTAATTCCTGGTCCATAATGTTACCTCCGGATAGTTTCTTTCTCTCGATACGAATTTCTCATTTCTTCTGCCGAATAAGAACGGAATTCCCGCAGGGGCTTCGCCGAAAGCCGGACCGTCTCCTTTTCAAAACGCAGGAGGAGAAAGCTCGCTTCCCCCTCCTGCAGCAGGCGCGGCCTGCGCGCACCTTACGATCTTTTCCTTTGTCCTTATTCAGCCGGAGTCAGTCCAGCGGTGGCCATAGCCTGCTGGTTGTACTCGTTGGCTTTCTGGGTCAGCTCAGCCACCCAGTCGTTGGCGTTGGACTGTCCCGTAAATACGGAATCCTCTACGCCCGCGTAAGCGCCCGCGATGAACGCCGCGAAGCCCGGGATCTGGCAGTCGCCGAACGGAACCACGCCGTGACGGACCTCTGCGAAGAAGTCGTCGAAATACTGACCGTACTTCTGGTCTTTCTCGGTGATGTCGCCGTCGTCATGCAGAGACGGGAAGAACGTCGCCTGGAAATCGGCCCAGATGTCCTCGTCCATGGTCAGCGGGCAAGGCATGGACTGCTGCCATACGTACACATTGGCCGCCTCGTCGAACAGGGTCTTGTAGCCTTCCATCTTATACTTCCAGCCTTCCAGGCCCCAGCCCATGAATTTCAGCAGCTCATAGGCCTCTCTCGGGTACTTGGTTCCGGAGGAGATGCCGCCGAAATCCAGAACGCCGAATTTGTACTTCACATCGTTGCCCTCGACTGAAGGAGTCGCATAGGGAACGAACTCGATGCCCTTGTTCCTGTAGTCGTCGGTGTCGAACAGGTTCAGGTAGGTCCAGAACGCGTCGATCTGGAAGCCCAGACGGCCTGAGTAAGCGGCCCAGTCGGTCGTACCCTGCCATGCGATCAGCTCTTCCTCGGTCACAGGCGCGCGGTACTTGCCGTTGATCAGCTCGGCCAGCGTGTTCACGCCCACGGCCCAGTCGTTCATGTCAAATTCCTTGCCGTTCCAGCCGAACTCGCCGATGGCGTTGGGGTTGGCGGCTACCGGATAGTAGGTCACAATGCTGTGGAACTGGTTGAAGCCGTAGATGCCCTCGTCGGGAGAGGTCACATCCTTGAATGCCTGCACCATCTCGTCCCAGGTCCAGTCGGTCGGAGGCATCGCCACGTTCAGCTTCTCAAACACGGCCATATCGGCGTAGATGGCATCCGGGAAGAACTTCATCGGGGTCGCCAGCTTCTGGTTGGAGCCGTAGTAACCCAGCTTCGCGCCGTTGATGGACGGCAGGATGTTGTCGTTCTCCGGGTCGTTCTCCCAGTACTCGGTCATGTCGCCCAGCAGGCTGTTGGACAGAGCGAAATCGCAGTTGCCCAGGATCATGAAGCAGTCCGGGGTCTGGCCGGTGCTGACCAGGTTCAGCAGGGTGTTGTTGTAATCGTCGCCCGCTACCTCGTAAATCACGTTTACATGGATGTTGGGATGGAGCTCGGTGAACTTCTCGGCCAGCCATTCGGTCAGCACTTTGTTGTCAAAGTTCATGTAGGTCAGGGTAATCTCATCTGTGGTCAGAGGCGGGAGCGCCGAGGTCTCTTCCACCCCCCCGGTTTCCTCATTTCCGCTTGCAGCAGCCGCTGTCGTGGAAGCCGCCGTCGTCCCCGCGGCCGCCGTTGTTGTGGTCTCACCGCCGCCGCAGCCGGTCAATACTGTCGTCGATACGACAGCCGCGCACAGAAGTGCGCTGAATAATCTCTTTTTCATTCTTTTTTTCATCCTCCTATTTGTTTTTTATAGCAGCCCGCCCCGCTGCGGGGCGGGCAATACTATCTGATTAGAACACGCTTCTATTACTCGCCCGTGATACCGGTCCTGTCAACGCTTTCTACGAATTGTTTCTGCAGAGCGAAGTACATCAGGAGCACCGGCAGGATGGACAGCATCGTCGCCGCCATTTTAATGCCCTCGTTCAGGCTCCCCATGGCGTCTCCGGTCACGGAAGCGCCCGCCGTGCTGTAGCTGTCGTTGAATCCTTTCAGGGCCACCATCAGGGTGTTCCACTCGCTGCCGCCCAGGATGCCGCAGACATAGAGCTGGGTCAGATAGGACTCGTTCCAGTACCACACGATGGAGAACAGGAACACCACCAGGATCGCCGGGGCCGCGGACGGGACCGCGATCCGGAAAAACGTCTTGAAATGTCCGCAGCCGTCGATCTTCGCCGCTTCGATCAGAGCCTGCGGGATCTGACGGAAGAACTGGTAAAAGATCAGGATGTAGAGCTGCGACTTGATCCCCTGTCCCAGGAAGGACGGCACGATGAACGCGGCCAGGGAGTTCAGGATCTTCAAATCGTTATACAGCAGGTAATTGGGCATCATGGTGATCTGGGGCGGCAGGATGAAGGAGAAGATCAGGATCCCCATCATCACGGTCTTCAGCGGGAAATCGTACCGTGCGAACCCGTAGCCGATTACGCCGCACATCACCACGTTCACCAGCGTCGGCACGCCGGCGATCACGACGGACTGCCAGAGCGTCTTCACGAAATTCATGCTGGTGAAAGCGTCGATATAGTTTTTCACATACAGCACGCTGGGAATCCAGTTGACCGAGCTGTCCAGCAGGTCGGCGCGCTGCATGAAGCTCTTGCTGATCATGTAGAGCAGCGGATAGATATACACGAACCCGATGCAGATCAGCAGACCGTAGATCGCGATCAGCTTGCCGGCGCCCTGGGTATCCTTGGAGCCGAAGAACCATTTTTTGACCGCGTACTTGTCAATTCTCCTTTTCGGGACAGCCACCGCTTTAGCGCTGCGCTTTGACTGGTTTGCCTGCCCGTCTTGCTTCTTGCTTTGCATACCGGATCCCCTTTCTCTTTAATTTCTTCGCCAGCCTCTCCTGATGCCGCATCTCCTGTTTCGCTTTCTTCACCTGCTTCGCGTAGGCGTCTTTCTTCAGCATCAGCGCCGCGGCGAAGACCAGCACCAGGAACGTTACGATGACCGCGTACAGCCAGGCCATGGCGGAGGCGTATCCGTAACCTTTGCTTCCCGTCGTGCCGAACATCGCGTCCTTGATCGTCTCAATGATCGTGTTCTGCTCGTTGTTGGACAGGAAAATGATCGTATAGACCACGTTCAGCAGCGTCATGTTCTTGATGGTCGGCAGCGTGATCTTCCAGAAGCACTCCCAGGTGGACCCGCCGTCGATCTTGGCGGCCTCATACAGGGAGGTGTCGATCTTCTGCACGGCGGCCAGGAAGATCAAAATCTGGATGCCGGAATACCACAGGTACATGACGATGTTCTCAAACAGCCCCATGATCGCTTCCTCCAGGAAATCCGGCAGGAAACCGATCAGGCTGCTGATCGCCGAGGTATTCATGGACGGGATGGAACCCGCGCCCTGGCTGACCAGCTGCTCCATCACAGGCCCGGACGCGATGATCACGGGGAGGAAGAAGATCAGCCGGAAGAATCCTTTCCCTTTGATCTTGCTGTTCAAAAGCAGCGCGATGATCAGGGCGAACACCACGATGACCGGGGTCGCCAGCACGGTTCTCATCAGGTAGGCGACCAGCTCCGTCGGGAACGTGACGTCCTCCTGCAGGATCTGGGTGAAATTCAGTATCCCGACTGGCGTGACCTGTCTGCCCATGGGCGTCATCCTCACGTTGCTCAGCGCGAAATGGAACGACTGGCCCAGCGGGCGGATCACGAAGATCGCCGTGCCGATGATCCAGGGCAGTATGAAGATGTACCCCATCATGTTCTCCCTCTGCTTCAGGGACAGCCGTTTTCTCTTGGTCGTCTCAATCTTAGGGGCTTTCGGGGCTTTTTCCTTTTTTACATTCTCACTCATCCGACCTCACCTACCTTATAAGACATACCGTCGATGGTAATGCCGTCATACTGGACAGCCTGATCGCTGTGGTTGACATAGATCCTGACTCCGTTGGAATATGTGACGACCGCCAGTCCGTCCGCCGTCTTCTCGTGGTCCGTGATGACCGCGCCGTTCACGGCGTCGTTGACCTCTTTCAGCCGCTCGTAATCGTCCACGATCTCGCTCTTATAGACCGAATACTTGGACGTATACAGGTCGGAGGAATTGGTATACAAAAGGTCCACCGGATCCTCCCAGGTCAGATAGAACGAGGGATAAATGCCCGTCTCCACCAGCTCCAGGAAGAACTCGCTCCGGTTCGCCTCGAAATTGGTGTAATCCGCGTACATCGGGATCAGGCCTTTCAGGGCGATGGACAAGAACGGCACTTCCTCGTCGGTGAAAATGTAGTTGGAGGTATTCACCGGCATACCCATGATCGCGTCCGCCAGGCTCCAGTATTCGGAGATCGGCTGCTCCATCATCAGGTCCATACTGTCCGCGGCCGCCGTCAGCGCCGGCTCGAGGACATTCAGCGTGTCGGTCCGGTTGTACAGCTTGCTGTTGTAGTTGTAGCTGAACAGATGGTTGGTGATGCCGGTCAGCGCCAGCTTGCTGATGCCGCTCTTTTTATAGGAAGCCAGGGCCGCGTTCATCCGCTCCACGGCTTTGTCCGGAGTCTGGTAATTGAAATACTCGTAGATCTCCTTGTAGGTATCCTCCTCGTAAACGCTCTCGTTCAGCTTCTTGATCACGTTGAACGTGGTGTTCACGGTGTCCGGGTTGGCGCGCAGGGCGTCCTGGTACAGATAGAAGTCGATGCCCTTGGCGGCCGCTTCCTCCGTCAGCTTCGTCAGATCGTGGGTGCCGCCGATGGAGCCGTCCGCCTTGTATTTCGTGATCGGCATGCTCCAGATGCCGCCCTTCTGCCAGCCCTTGTAGACGCTGGTGATGCTCGTGACGCCGCTGGAAGCCAGGTCGTCGTAAATGTCGCGGATATTATCCGTCGTCGTCATGGTCACGGCCTTTTTGCCGATGACGCCGTTCTCACGGTCGGAACCCAGGAAATCCAGCTTGATCTTAAAGGAAGTATCTTTCTGGCCCAGCCCTTTCTCATTCATCAGGTACTCGCGGTACTTGACCGCCATGCCCGCGTAGTCCGCGTCCTCGCCGCTGAGGAAGATATACTTCATCCGCAGGTCACAGGAGGAATGGTTGCTTTCCTGCAACCTGACGGAAGCGGTGGCCGCCTTGCTCAGAAGCTGGGTGTAGATCCGCCTCATGGTGAAACGGGGCGTGATCCAGTTGTAATTGGTGATCGCGCCGTTGGGGTACGCCATGATCCTGGCGTCCTCCGCACCGTCCTCAATGATGCCCAGGACCGCCATCTGGGAGTCCGTATGCACCATGCCGAAGATCGGGGCCATGACCGGCTCGCCGTCGTTGACGGTCTGGTACTCGTCCCAGAACAGGCTCAGCACGTAGGTCTCATCCACGCCGGCGTTGCCGCCCCACACGTTCAGGGTCTGGGGCGAGGTGAAGCGCCCGTCGTTGTCCTCCAGATAGATCAGGGAGCCGTTGCCGTCCGGCACGAACATATAGCCGCTCCGCTCCGCCGAGTAGGTGTAGCCCAAAAACGGATAGATGTAAATGCTCCCGATGGTAACCGGCGTCGCCTCACCGGCCAGCGCCTCCACGATGGAGGAATTGGGGATCTCCGCCGTGAAACCGTCCGCCGTCAGCGCCACGTTCAGCGTAAAGGAGATCTGGTACTTGGTCAGGTTCACGTCCGCCGAAAAGCCGTCCGCCGTGTAATGGACCTGGATCTCGGCCCCCGCGGAGGTCAGGTCGCTGCGCTCCTCATTGAGGCCGTTTAAGATATCGAACCCGATCCCGGAATGGATGAAGCTCTCCCAGGTCTTGTTCAGCGTACCGTCGCTCTCCCCTACCGTCGATTCCATGATGGCCCCGGTCTTTTTGTCCCGGATGATCAGCGACAGGGTCGGCTCGTAGAGGTACAGCTGCAGGGCGTCGTTTTCCGCCACCAGCTTGTGGTTCTTGATCGTATCTCCCGGATTGGCGACGATGGCCTCGGCCAGAGCTTCCTTTTTCTCCTCCGCCGAAACCTCCACGTCCACCGCCTCGCCGGAATTCTCCGTCGCGAAGACAGTCGTGGGGGCCGCCAGCAGAACGCCCGCGAACAGGCCGGTCAAACTCTTTAACAAATAACGTTTCCAGTTTTTATCTGCCATATCGATACACCACCTCTCCTGCTATCGCGGATACGAAATCGATGATCTGCTTAAACAGTACGTAAATGATAAATGCCAGAAGCGCCACGATCAGCACGGTGAACGCAGTCAGGAAGATGATCTTAAAGGTCTCCGCCACCGTGTAGTTATTCACTTCCTTGATCGTCATGAACAGCAGGACGACGCACCAGGAATAAATGAATATCTGCGCAAAATCGATCAGGAACACTTCGTTGTAGGTGATCACGTTGCTCAACAGGATCACAAACGGCTCAAACAGGATGTAGGGGGTCAGCGAAAACGCAAAGCCGCAGAACAGGCGCTTGAAGCTGCCCTCGCCCTCGTTGATGGTACACATCAGGTAGTTGCAGGCGGTCAGAACAATGAACACGCCGACGATGGTGCCGATGTCGTTGACGACCGTGTAGCGTCCCTCGCGGATGGTCCTCAGCAGGAAGCCGCAGTAGTACTTGTTGATCACGAAGATCAGCGTGGTCAGAAGAATCAGGATGCCCGCGGTGATCCAGGAGCTCTTGTTCTCATAGCGCAGGCCGTAGGCGCCGTCTACCGGATGCTTCATATAATACGTCATGTATTTCTGGCGCTGCCAGAACACGCTGCCGCGGAAACCGGCCGTCGCCTTGATGACCGGATTGAAAACGCCTTTCTTCTGCTGGAGCTTTTTCAGCGCCCAGATGATCAGGCAGATCAGGATAACGATGCCCGCCGCCGTGATCAGGTTCTCGCGCAGCCAGGTGTTGCGGACCTCCCAGAAGGCGTCGGAGTAGACCTCGAACGCTTTCGATACTCTGGCGTATTTCAGGGCGTTGGCGTAGTCCTCCACCTGCAGGTAGGAACGGCTGATCGCCTCGTTGGCGTAGTCGAACAGACTGTTGGTCTCCAGCACCTGCAGGAGCGGGGCCATGCTCTCGATGTAGCGCCCGTTCTCGTAGAGGTTCAGCGCGCTGTGCAGCAGGTTCGTAAACTCGGTCGCCTCGAAGTACTGCACCTGGCGGCTGTCGGAGTCCACGATGTAAACCCGGTCCTGGGCGTCCACCGCGATCGCTTCCACGCGGCTGGAAAGACCGATGCGGAACCGTCCGTCGTCGCGGCCGCCGAACACGAAGAGCATGTCGCCCTCGGCGTTGTACTCGTAGATGTAGCCGTCGGAGGAGGCCACGAACACATTGTCATGGTTTCCTACGGCCACGGCCGCTTCCCTGCCGTCGTAGGCGTCCGGCTCGATTAAGTTGGTGCCGGCGATATTGAGCTTTCTCAGACTCAGGTTCTTCTGGCCGGGCGTGACCGTATAGATCAGGCCCTGCTTGTCGATGGCCACGTTGACCGGCGTGGACGGGAGGTTGCTCACCATCCTGGCCAGCTGCTCGTCCGTAAACACCGCCTCCTGGATCATGCGCAGCACCGTCACGTTGGCGTTGTTGGTGCCGAAATAGCCCAGGAACGTGCCGCCCTCGGTGGGGGTCAGCTGCACCAGTCCGTTGGAGTTGCCCTCGCAGACGATATACATGTCGCCGCCTGCGTTGACCACGATCTTGACCGGCTTGAAATCGCCCTTGCCGTATAACGGGTGATTGGGTTTCGTGTAGGTGGCGATGACCTGGCCCTCCGGGTCGAATACCACGACCTTGCCGGAGCGGTCCGCCACGTACAGCTGCTTCTCTTCCGTGACGAAGATGCCGTAGGGCTCGACCAGCTCGCCCTCGCCGATGGTCGCCACATAGTCTCCGGTCAGCGTGCTGACCCAGACTACCTTCGCGCCGGAATCGGCGATATAGATGTAGCCGTCCTCCGTGATCTTGATATCGGTGGGCTTCACCAGGGAATGGTCGCCGACCTTATTGAACGATCCTTTCGGAGTGTAGGCCGTCTGTGTTTCCGTAACATAACCATAGCCGTCTATGGTGTAAGTCTTGTAGGGGACCTCCGCGAAAACCTGCAGGGGCGTGACCGCCAGGGTCAGTACGGAAAGAACAGCGGGCAGTAATTTTTTCCATCTCTTCATGTTCTTCCCTCCTACTTGATGCCGGAATGAGCCATGGTGTTCATGATGCTCTTCTGGCAGAAAATAAACACGACCAGGTTCGGTATGAACATGATCAGCGTCGCGGCCGCCGCGATACCCTGACCGGCTACCGTGTTGTTGGAGGAAGCCAGCGTATTCATATAGAACGCCAGAGTCCTCAGCCCGTCCTCGTTCATGTAGAGGTTGGAGCTCTCCACGTTGGTCCAGACCTGCTGGAACGCCAGGATGGCGCTGGTGGCGATGGCCGGCTTGATCATCGGGATGATGATCTTGCGGTAGACCACGTACTCGCTGGCGCCGTCCATATAGGCCGCGTCGATCAGCGCGTCGGGGATCTGGTCGATGAACTGCTTCACCAGGAACAGGTTCACAGGCATGGCCAGCAGCGGCAGGATATGGGCCAGGTAATTGTTCGTCATGCCCAGGGCGTCGATCACCAGGTAGCGGGGGATCATGACCGCCACCGGTACGAACATCAGGGCCGCGTTATTGATCTCCAGCAATGTTTCCTTGCCCCTGAAGCGCAGCTTCGACAGCGCGTAGCCGGCCATGGAGGACAAAAGGATCGAGCAGATCACGTCCGCCGCGGTCACGATCAGGCTGTTGAATACGTAACGGCTCAGCGGGATGCCGGAGGTCTGGGACGCTTTCATCAGGCCCCGGAAGTTATCCAGCGTCGGGTTCTGTACGAAGAACCTGGGCGGGAACGCGAACAGCTCTTCCATGGGCTTAAACGCGTGGCAGAAAATGTAAACGATCGGCAGCAGCATGAACAGGGCCAGCGGGGCTACGATCACGATCAGCTTGATCTGACCGCGCTCAAATTTTTTCGGATTGATATTGCTTCCTCTGTATGCCATAATCTAAGCCCCCTCTCAGTCTTTCTCGGCAAACAGCTTCTTCGCCATGGTGGAGAAGAGCCAGATAATGCCTAACAGTACGACGGAAACGGCCGCGGCGTAGCCCATCTCGTAGCGGATGAAGCCGTAGTCCTCGATGTGGTTCACGATCAGCTGGGCCGCGTAGCCGGGCGTCGGGTTGGAGCCGGTCAGGGACACGCCGATGGCGCCGTTGGAGAACGTGTTCACCACCGCCATGACCGCGCCGAACAGCATCTGCGGCTTCATGGTCGGAATCGTGATGTAGATCATCTCCTGGAACCGGTTCTTGATGCCGTCGATGGCGCCCGCCTCGTAGAGCTCCTCGTCGGCGTTCAAAATACCGGCCAGCATCGACAAAAAGCCGACGCCCATGCTGGACCACAGCGCCACGATGATGACGATGGGCAGCAGGTAGGTCGTGTTGGTCAGCCAGATGATGGGCTCATTGATGATGCCCAGATTCATCAGGATGCTGTTCAGGTACCCGGTCTGGTCGCCGGTGAAGATGATCTTCCACAGGACGGCCATGGCCACGCCGCTGGTCATGCTGGGCGAGTAAAAGATCAGCGCCAGGATCGTCCTGGGCACGGAAGACAGCTGCGCCAGCACCCACGCCAGGATGAACGAGAGCAGGTAGCCGCCGATGCCGACGATGATGACGTACACCACCGTGTTGGGCAGGACGTTCTGCATGAAGATCTCGTCCTGGGTGATCAGGTTGATGTAATTCATGAACCCGGCGAAAGTCGGGAACTCAATGGTGTTGAAATTCGTAAAGGAAAGGCCGATCGCGATCACCATCGGGACGATGATGAAGACGACGAACAGGACCAGGTAAGGAGCCAGGAACACCAGCGCAGCGGGATTGGACGCCTCGCGCTTGCTGATCTGGTTCTTCTTGCCCTTTGCAGCCGCTTTGCTCATCAGTTATCTCCTCCTTCCGTCTTTCCCAGGATCTGCCTTACTTTCTCCAGCGTCGGCACCTCGTAGGGGGTGATCACGTTGCCGTTGGCGTCGTTGTAGCCGAACTCCTCCAGCTTGCGTTCCGTCTCCCGGTTGATGCGCTTCACCGCGTTGTCCAGGGTCCGGCGCAGGTTCTCGCCGTCCACCACGATGGAGTTGTAAGCGTTGGAGATCTCGCGCTCTACCATGTAGGAGCCGGGAAGCCTGGGCGCTTCGTTGATCCACTCGGCCTGGGCCAGGATCACTTCCTTGTCCTGGGTCTTCCAGGGCAGTCTCGAAAACGCCTCTTTGTTGGCCGTGTTCCACATGAACGTGCTTCCGTAGGTGACCTGCAGGGTCTGTCCGAATTCCGCCTGCACGTCGGCGGAGGACCACCACTTCATGAACTCCCAGGTCTTGGCCTCGCGCTCGGGATCGGATTTGAACATCACCGTGCTCTCCGCGCCGCCGGAAATGTAGCGCAGCACATTGCCGTTCTCATCCACCGTGCCGGGCACCGGGTAGATATCCCAGCTGTTGGCGATCTCCGGAGCCGCGTTCAGCAGCAGGTTGTATACGCCGTAGTCGGCGATGCCGATGGGCATGGACCCGTTGCGGAAATGCTGGTAGAAATTCGGGATGTCTTTCGGCAGGTTGTAAATGGTAAAGAGCTCGGTCAGCTCCTTAAAGCCCTTGACGGACTCCTCGCTGTTCATGTTGGAGTCGCCCGCGTACTGGGTGTAGAGCGAACCGCCGTTCTGCAAAATCAGCGGCGTCGTGCCGTGGAAGTTGCGCATGGCCTGCATGCCGGCCGTCGGGTAGTAGAAATTCATACCGCGCATCTGCAGGCTGGGAAGCAGATTTCTCACGTCCTGGATCGTATCCGGGACTTCCAGGCCCAGCTTCTCGAACACGTCGGTCCTCACATACAGGACCCAGAAATTCATGGTCTCGGGCAGGGAATAGATCCCGTCCTCGATCGTCGACGGCACCAGGAGGCCCTCCTCAAAGCGGGACGCTACCTCCGGGAAATCCTCAAACTCCGTCAGATCCTTGATCGCGCCGCGGATGCCCAGCTCGAACGGCACCGCGTAGTTGATGCCGGTCGCCACGTCGGGGGCGTCGCCGGAGGCGTTGGCCAGGATCAGCTTATTCTGGTCAGGCATCAGGGCCAGGTCGACCTGGATGCCGGTCTTGGCCGTGAAATCCTCGTCGATCATCTTCTGCATGATCTCCAGGTACTGCCGGGAACGGTTCACCCACACCTGCAGATGCTCCGGGTCGTTGCCGCTGGTAGAATAGGCCTGGGACGTAAAGGAGGTCACGAACCGCTTGACGCTGGCCGCGATGGAAGCGAAAAATCCGGATCCTGTCGGGACCTTGGCGCTGTCCTGATACAGATAGATGCGGTCGATGCCCAGGGCGTTCTCATTGATGCTGTCCACCAGGTTGGCCAGGAACTGGTTGACCGAATTGGAGCTGGTCGTCAGTTCGGACACGCGGTAAGCCAGGTCGTCCGGCTCCTCCGCCAGGGAACGGAGCTGCTTGCTGGCGACGCCGGCGGACGAGAACGCGCCGATCTTTTTCGCGGTCGGGTTGTACTGCTTCACGCTCTCCACCAGCTCGTCCAGACGGTCCGCGTAGGACTCCAGACGGGTGATCGCGTCGGGAATATAGTCCTGGATATCCAGATCCCTGTACTTGTCTTTATTCGTACCGGCGACCTTGGTGATCTCCAGGTTCAGGTTATTCACGCCGTTCATGATCTCGTCCACGGCCTCCAGCACATGGCGGATCGGATCGGCGGAGATCATCAGCGTAATCGTATGCTCGCCGGCGCTTAAGTCCACGCTCAGCGCGCGGCCGTCGCCGTCGGACAGCTTCTCCACCTGATAGCCGGAGCCGTAAGGCAGAGGATAATTCTGGAACTGGGTGTTGGGGAGCTCCCCGTCCACATACACATTGACAAAGACCGGGAAATCTGTTTTGCTGCTCTGCACGTAATTCAGGGCCAGATGATAGGTCCCCGCGGTCTCCACGTTTACTTTGTAGGTAACGGACTGCCCCGCTTCGGAGAACGAGGCGCTGTCGATGGTATTGAGCGCCTTGGTCTCTACCTCGTAGGGAGCCAGGTCGATGTCATACTCGCAGGCCGCGCGGATCGAAGAAGCGTTCCGGCTGTCCATACTTTCGCCCTGGATCGTGATCAGCGCGTCCCCCGGCGCGTCCTTGGAACCGGCGTATTCCGCGATGACCGGTTCGGGATTCAGATACAGGTCGCCCAGGAGCATATTGCCCTCGATCAGGGTAAACTCCAGCTCATTCTCTCCCTCTTTCAGCTCCACGGCCAGGGGGCCGCTGTAGCGGTAGCTGGAGTCGCCCACGTACTTATTCTGCCACTCCATCAGCTTGTCAGGCACGGGAACGATCTGGTTGCCGTAGCGGTCGTAGGAAGCCTCCGCCGGATCGCGCCATTTGGCTTCCAGCTTCAGATCCCTCAGCTCATAGAACTGATACTCGCCGTTGACTTTCATGGACAGTTCCAGGGCCAGCACGCTGTCGCCTATATCGAGGTAATCCATACTGATATAGTAGCGTCCCGCCTGAGGCGCGTCGACGGTCACGACGCAGGAATCGTGGATCGCCATCTGGACCGCATCTTTTCCGTAGCCGCGGCTGTCGGCGGCCACCGAAGCGCCCGAGACCGGCGTGAAATTCGCCGCCGTGTCGATCGTGACTGTCTCCCCTTCGTAGAAGGGGCTGGTCAGGGACTGGCTGACTTTCGTGTAGTTGTTATCAATCATATCGTTGGAGAAATTATCGTCCGTGATATAATTGGCAGCAGTCTGCGAATTGACCTTGCCGTCCGCTGACGCGTCTTCACTTGTTTTCAGATCCGTCGCCCAGACCGCCGTACTCGACGCCGTCATCGCCCCGGCTATGAAAAGAGCCAGCCATCTGCGCTTTGTCTTGCCTGAAAACATACCTCCACCTTCTTTCTTTATATATTGCTGCGGTCCGGGCGCGGCCTCCGAAAAAGCCTCTCCCCGCCCGCTAACGCACGCCGTTATTTCGCCTCGTAACCGCTGCCCCATACCGCGATGCCGGTATCGGACAGGGCCGTAAACGTACTCACATTCTTAAATCCGAACTGATCCCACTCGATCAGGAACTTTCCTTTATATACGATGCCGTTTAAGGTCAGCGTCGCCGTGTTGCCGTCCTTCAGCTCCCAGGTCCCCTCGAAATCGCCGGTGACCGTACCGTCCTCGTTCAGCACGATATTCTTGGAATGGACGATGTTGGCGCTGATATTGTGGAGGTGGTTCACGATCCGGTAGGGCCCCGTCACATCGGCGGCCGTCACTTCCTCCGTCTGGTCTCCCACGTAGCGGTGGGGCGATACAACAAACCATCCGTCCTCGTTCAGGTACATCTGGTGTACCCGGACGTTGTGGGCCTCTCCCTTGCCCTCGAAGCGGGTGTGGAAGATCAGGAAATATTCGCCGGTCTCCTCATCGTACCAGACGCTGTTGTGTCCGGGAGACACGTAGCCCGCGCGGAACTGGCCCCATTCGCCCTCCTGATAGTCGAAGCTGAAATTGCCCATCAGCTTCACGCCGAATTTGGAGGCCGTGCCGTCGTCGAACGCCGTGCCCGCCTTGCCCACGCAGCCGGTCATATCCTGGCCCTCGGAATCATAATAGGGGCCGTCCGGGTTCTCGGAACGGCAGACGCGGATGTTGTAGCCGCCGTCCGCGGCCAGGCCGCCGAACGACAGGAACATATAGTAATAATCCGTCTCCGGGCTGTAGATGATATAGGGGGCCTCGATCCGCAGATGGTTGCCGCCCAGCAGCTTTTTGCCGTAGCCGCTCTCCAGCGGGAACCCCGTCTCCGGGTTCAGCTCCAGAATGTAGATGCCGCCGGAATAGGAGCCATACACCATCCACAGCCTTCCTTCCTTATCAAAGAACACGCAAGGGTCGACGGCGTTGGGCTTGACGGTAGCGTCGTAGACCTCTCCGTCCTCGTCCGGCATATCCGCGCCCTGGCCGGATTTCAGAAAAACGCCCAGGTTTTTATACGGGCCTTCGATGTCGTCGGAAACCGCCAGTCCCAGCGCCGACAGAGGCATACTCCCCTGGCAGTTGCAGTAGTACATATAATACTTGCCGTCCGCCAGCTGGATCACGTCCGGGGCCCAGAACGTGTCGGTCTGCGCCCAGGTAAAGGCCTCGCTCATCTCGATGGTCGCGTTCGGGATGATCTTGTTGTCCGAATGGACGCCGGAATCAATCTGCTCCCAGTGGATCAGGTCGTCGGACTTGGCCGCCGCCAGATGGGAGCCGAATATGTAATAAGTCCCGTCCGCCTTGACCACAGACGGATCGTGGACCGACACCTCTTTCAGATCGTAGGTAACCGCCGTCTCATTCTTCAGCGTGATCCCCCGCAGAAACTCCGGGACCGAGTCGTCCTCCGCCGCGGTCTCCTCCGCGGCAGCCGCCGTGGTTTCCTCCGCCGCGGCCGTCGTCTGGACGGCCTCTGTCTGCGTGCCCGTCCCCGCGCCGCCGCAGCCGGTGATTCCTGCCGCCAGCATCAGTGCCGCTGCCCAATACCATTGCTTTTTCATAATGTTTCACCAACTTTCTAAATTATTTTAGATTTTTGTAAATATATAATGAAAAAAAAGAAACCTTTCGAGGGCTGCAACTACAATCGTGCAATCTGCTCATATATGGCTCAAAACATTCCAGAATTTACTGCAAATTCACTTATTCGTCTGCCAGCCGAACCGGACTTGTATTTTTTTTAACAAACTCCCGCCCGGTTTTTCGTCAATCTGCTTAATAATTCTTATCTTAGCACTTTCACTAAACCATTGCAATATCTAATTGAAGTTTGGGGAAACTTTGTGAAACCTCCACAAAAAGACGACATGGTTTTTGTGTATGTTTCACATCGGTTTAAATTATTTTAGAAAAATCTAAACATTGTCCTCCACTCTCTCAGAAAAGGAAAACGGCAAACGAATCTCGTACCATTTTACCTCAGGCATTTTTGCATTGAATGGATTCCATCTATTTTCCCCGACCGCAATTTCCGGGCAAGAAACGCCGTTGTCCCCGCAGCGAAATTCTTCTTTCTGGTTCTTGGCAGGGAAGCCATCCTGTGGTACAATCCGGGTATCGGGAATCACATTGCCTCCTTCCTGTGTTTTAGGCAAAGTATAATAAGGAAAAAACGCAAAGGTCATTGGACAGAAGGAAATGCGCGTCCCAATTTAAGACGCGACGCAGACTCTGTTACTTTTTTGGACACAGCGGTCTGTTTGTCCCTTGTGAGACGATGCCGGCAAGCGTATAATTCCATATCACAGTTTTCGTGCGTCTTAAACTTTGGAAGGAGCAGCGGAAATGTTTTCATGAGTGTATACCCGAAGAAAGGATGCCTGGCGGTATGAATCAGATTTGCTTCATAATCATCGCTTACCTGTCCGGAAGCGTACTGTTCGCTGAGGTGGCCGGAACGCTGTTTGGGAAGCGGCAGCTGCTGCAAAACAGCGCGGACAGAAACCCGGGGACCGTAAACGCCTTCCGGTACTGCGGCTTCCGGTGCGGTGTGCTCACGCTGACCGGAGATCTGATGAAAGGGTTTTTGCCCGTGTATCTGTATCTGCACACCGCCTCGCTGACCGGACGCTGGGCGCTGCCGCTGGTGATGGCGGCGCCGGTGATCGGACATATCTTCTCCGTCTTTCATCGGTTCCATGGCGGAAAGGGCATTGCCGCTACATTCGGCGTCCTGCTGGGGTTCTTCCCCTATGATACGCCGCTGCTGCTGTTCGCCGCGGTATTTGTGCTGCTGTCCGTGGTGCTGCGGGTAAACCCCACCTTTTACCGCACTATGATCGCCTACCTGCTCACGCTGACGGCCATGGCCGTCGTCAGCACGGCGAAACCGGTCTTCCTGGGCTTCACGCTTATCACGGCGGCGGTATGCCTGCGGCTGCATTGGAGCAAAGAACCGCGGGAGAAACTGGAGGTAAAGCTTTTATGGATGCATTGATGCTCACATGCGGGACCGGCGGAGGGCATAACTCTGCCTGCGCGGCGGTGGCTGAGGCCATGGCCGCCAGAGGACACGGCGTCAGGACTCTCAATCCTTATACGCTGAAAAACGATCAGGTAGCGGAGGTGATCGACAAGGCCTACATCCTGCTGGCCCAGAAAGCGCCCTCTGCTTTCGGCGCGGTCTACAAGCTGGGCAATGCCTACCGCGAACTGCCGTTCCCGTCGCCGGTTTATCAGATCAACCGGCAGATGGAGCCGGTATTGGAGCGGTATATCGAGGAACACCATTTTGACGCCATTGTGACCACCCACCTGTTTCCCGCTGAGATTCTCACCAACATGAAGCGGCGGGAGAAAAATGTGCCGCGGACGTATTTCATCGCCACAGACTACACCTGCATCCCCTTTACGGAGGAAACGGACCTGGATCGGTATATCATCCCCGCCAGGGAACTGACAGAGGAATTTGCCGCCAGAGGGATCGACCGGGAGCGCATCCGCCCGCTGGGCATCCCGGTACGGCCGCCGTTTTACCGCAAAGAATGCCGGGACGTTATTCGGGCGCGGCTGGGTCTGCCCCGGGACAAAAAGGTCATTCTGGTGGCCGGCGGCAGTATCGGCGCGGGGCATATCCAGCAGGCGGTACGTATCCTCCTGGACCGGTACGGGGACAGCGCGGAAATCGTTGTGGTCTGCGGCAGCAACCGAAAGCTGGAGGAACAGGTGCGGAAGTCTTTCGACGGGCAGTGCACCGTGCTGGGCTTTACCGACCAGATGGCGGACTATCTGAAAGCGTGCGATCTGTACCTGTCCAAGCCGGGCGGCCTGTCCTCTACCGAGGCCGCCGTCGCAGGAACGGCGCTCATCCACATCACACCTATACCGGGCTGCGAGACCAGCAACATGCACTTTTTTGCAGAAAACGGCATGAGCCTTGCCGTCACGTCGCTGGAGCATGAACTCACAGACGCCTGCGACAGGCTGCTGGACAGGACTGCGCGGGAAAAGATGATCGAAGCTCAGCGTCGGGTCCTCCCTGCTGACGCCGCCGCCGCGATCTGCGGTCTCCTGGAAGAGGAATATGAACCATCAATATGACGTTTTCTGTTCGGGACAAAAAGGCCGGTGCGATCCACCGGCCACTGTTTCTGCTGCAATTATAATCGATCCGCTATCTTCGATACCGCTTCCATAATCATCAGATATTTCTCAAACTGTCCCAGATCCGCTTCCTTTTTGACCTTTGCCACCATGTCCGCGAGAGGCTTCTTTTCCCTGGAATCATCCCCGTACAGCAGGCTGTCCACCGATACGCCCAGACCTTCCGAGAGCTTTACCAGGGTTTTCACGCTCATTTTCTTGTCGCCGCGCTCCAGATTGCCATAGTAGGAACTCGTAATGCCGCACCTCTCGGAAGCTTCCTCCTGTGTGAGATTCAGCGCCTTGCGCGCGTCCCGGATACGTTTCCCCAACGCCACATAATCTGCCATCTGCCGCAATCCTCCTGATTTCATTTTAATGGACGGGATAGGTAAATGAAGTTTCTATTTGCATTATAATTATGAATCATCACAGCAATCGGGATTTTTCTTTTAAAAAAGAGCGGGTGATCCCCATAAACACATAAAATATTGACCAGATGATAGAATTTTGTTATAAATGACACGATATGGCATCCCCATTTGATATACTAAACACAAGCGAACGATCCGACGCTCCCGGAAAGATCCCATGCTCTGCAGCTGCGGGGGCAACGCTGCAGGCCATCGGATACTCCGGAATATTTCAAACAGAGAAAGAGGGAAAAATTATGGGTGAAAAGAAAAAAGATTCCTATGTAAAGAAGAAAAAAGAAATGAACTTCCAAAGCATTGAATCCATGCAGTCCGTCGTGAATGTCGTCAACGAAGCAGCCGAAGCTTTGAATGACAAAGCCCGCACCATCAAGGAGAGCGCGATCCCGGAGGTATTGGCCGGGGCCCTGGGCGCCGGTATCGGAGGCGTCGGATCCTTCGCCGCGCTCTATGGCCTCGGCGTGGTGGGCCTGTCTGCCGCCGGGATCACATCCGGTCTCGCGGCCGCGGGCGCTGTGGTCGGAGGAGGAATGGTTGCGGGGATTTTTGTTCTCGCCGCGCCCGTCGCCGGCCTGGCGGCCGTCGGCGTAGGCGCTGCGTCCCATCTGAAAAACAAACAGCTCCGCCAGGAAAAGGAACGCTTATACAAAGAGGCCCTCAGAAAACACGAGGCCATCATTCAGGCGTTGAAAGCGGAAGCCAGCGCGGATCAGGAAAGAATCAATTATCTTCAAAGCCTGAATATTCTCCTGCAGCAGGCAATCAAGGATTTGAGAAAGGATCTGGGGATCGCGTCATGAGCAAATACCATTACAGCGAACTGGAACAGCAGCTGAACAACGTTCTCGCCTATCAGGCGAAGGAACTGTCCGGGATCCGGCGTCCGTCCCTGTCCGGCGTCAATGACCGGATAGCGGAAAGCGAAGCGCTGCTCCGGAGCCTCGGATACAGCGCGCAGCTGGACGCCCTGCAGAAGGCAAAGGGACAGCCGTCCCCGGAGCCGCCCAGGAAAGTTATGGTTGTCCCGTCGTGGGAACACTTATGTATCGAAGCGGAAAAAAGCATGGGAACGGGCTGCCGGCTGGAAGATCTGTTTACGCCGCAAGAACTGGCAGATAACCAAGCGGCCATCCGGAAACTGAACGAAGAATACAACGCCCTCCATCGTCTGGATCAATATGATATCGCGATCAGCGCTTCGGCAGGGCTATTGGGCGCCGCCGTCGATCTTTTACTGGTCGGCATCCCGCAGAAAACCCCCGACGGCCTCAAGGGCGGAACGCTTGCAAATTACATCCGGGACTGGTTCAACCAAAAATTTCCGGAAGAAGAGATGGAAAAGCTGGCCGCTTCCAAAGCCAGCAAAGTTCCCTACGACGCCCAGGATAACCGGAATACCGCAGTTTGGGTGGAAGGCCTGTCATCCTATTATCACCGGCTGCTTTCGCTGGGACACGACCCCCTGCTCGGCCTTATTTTCGGAGTCGCGGATATCCTTACGGGCCGGATGACGACGATCGACAAGACGGGAAAAATCGTCTCCCAGGTGATGGAAAACTATGCCGGCCGAAAGGAAAGCCATATTTTCGCCGCGATTGCAAAGCAGATCTTTCATTTTAAATCCGATATCACGACCTCCATGGGACTGCCCGCGCCGCTGATGGGACTGTTTAATTTGCTGCAATTCAGAAGCATCGGCGAAGAGGAGCAGACCATTGCCGAAATCGTGCAGGGAATGTATTACGAAGGATATGATTTCATCCATTTCTGTACGCTCTCCATCCCCGTGATGATCGTCGAAGTGGTGACTCGCATAGGGTATGGGATCAAGAGAATCAAGGAGGGACATTCCATAAAGGAATCCATACCGTTTTCTCTGAACCGTGAAAAACATCCGAAGCTCGCAACCATGCTTTTCATCGGTCACTCGGCGGCAACTGCCGTAAACGCCGGAAAAGTATACTTCACGAAGAACCCAATGGCAATCAACTACCCGCAGTGGCTCGCCTTCGCGAAATATTCCTATCAGCAGCTGAAATGGGCGCTGATCGAAAAACCAAATGCACGGGACGCTTATGTCCGCGGCGTTTTGAATGAAGAGCTTAACGAAATCCTCGGTTCTGCGGACAAAACGTTTGACGAGGTTTCCGCAGATTCTATCGTGGTGTTTGAATGAGGATCGGACGATCATGTCTCCGGCTTATCATCCTGCTTCCGACAGAAACGAAGCAACAGCAGCCCGCAATGCCCGGGCTGCTGCCGCTAACCTGGTTGCCCATGAATATGACCTGGCTTTGCCGGATATAAACCTGCCGGCTGGCGGCTATGAGCCGGGAAACTTCATCAAACCCGTTTTGCATTTTTACCACTCCTTTGACTGCGCCTGCTTCTTCAGTTTCCGCAGCTCGATCTGACTCACGATCAGTTCCAGCGCGGCGACGGCGGCAAAGACCAGCCATACCCAGAAACCCGCCAATGAACAGAAACGGAAAATGACCCCCATAACCGCTGTCATAAAGAACACAAAAAACCAGGGCTTTTGCAGCTGCTTATAATAATTCACCTTATCTTCGTAGGTCGTATGGAGTTCAAACGGCTTCCCGTCGTTCTCCTTTTCCACGATCAGCAGCTCACGGTTGAGCGTCGTGCGGTCCGAAGAAATCCTTCCTCCCTTTTCCGCCCACGGGCGGTACACGACTTTCCCGGTATTCCAGTTCAGATTGATATTCTTGAAAAACACGGTATAGCCGCATTCCCGCAGGAACCGGGCGTAATCCTCTGCGCTTTCCCTGGATTTCAGCCCGATATACTCCACGCAGTACTGATACTGCCCCGGTCCGCACTCTTCAAATTCGTAAAGCAGCTTGCCGGTGCGGATCAGCCTGTACCCGTCTGCCGCCATCCGGTTCAGCCAGTTTTCCTGGGAAGCAAGCGCCCCGGCGTAAAAACGATAACATTTTTTGATCATAGCACACCTCCGACAATTTCATCCGCGATGCGGACGAGCTCTTTCAGCCTGACAAGTTCTTTTTCTGCGGTTTCTTTTCCCTGCGCAGTAATCCGGTATTCTCTCTTCCGCCCCTCCTGCCCGCCGCAGGGCACGATCCAGCCTTTTTCCTGCAACGTATTCAGCGCGCCGTACAATGTGCCCGCCCCCAAACACAGCCGTCCTCCCGTCTTTTCCTCGATAAACTGCATGACGGCATACCCATGTTTCGCGGAATAAAGAGAAAGCAGGATATAAAATGTCACCTCGGTCAGCGCGCCGCCTTTTACATTGTCCCGCACTGCGGATACCTCCTTATTACGGTTACTGTAATAAATGTATCACTAAACGTAATAGTTGTCAAGCGTCCGTTTGACATTTTTGGGGCGGAGCGGTATAATGGGGGGAGGGAGGGGATGCGGTATGTTTAGAATCTATCTGGATATGTGCTGCTATAACAGACCATATGATGATCAGACCCAGATGAAAGCAGCGATGGAGGCACAGGCAAAATTATATATTTAAGATATGATCAAAGAGGGAAAACTGGAATTGATCACATCTTATATGCTGATATATGAATGTGAACATAATCCGTTTCCTATGCGAAGAGATGCGATTTTTAACTTTATTGATAAAAATGCATTTGGATATGTAGGGGGAGAAAGAAAAACGGTTATCGAAGAAAAAGCGGCAGAAATCATGAAAACAGGCGTTAAATTTAAGGACGCCTGTCATGTGGCATCGGCAATCTACGCCGGATGCGAATATTTCATTTCCACAGACAAGCGTCTGTTAAAATATCAATCAAAAGAAATAAAAATGGTTACACCGATTGATTTCATTATTGAAACAGAGGAGAGTTAAGATGGCGGCAAGTACAGTTGAACTTTTGAATAAAGGAATGAAATGTCTGACAGATCATATGGGAGTTGTCGAAGCAGAACGATTTATTTCTGTTATCATAAGGGAACGATTTGATTATACAAAATGGCAGCGAGAATATTTTGATGCAAAAAAGCCCGAAGAAATCAGCCGGGAAGCCGCCGAGTTTGAAAAATCACATCCCTACGCAGGGGATGCCGTAAGATTTTAAGCCAGACAGGGCAAATGGAGATCATAACGAAACCGAGGTAACCGCAAATGACCGTCTACCACATGAGCGACACGCTTCATTTAAATACGGAGCTGACCGCAAATTACAGGAAAAACTGGGAGCTGGCCGAGCCGTTCGTGCAGGCATTAGAGAAAAACGAAACCTGCTTTTACAGCGTCTATTTCTCCGCCAAGTTTATGAGCGAGGCTTTGAACCGGTTCGGAATGGCGGATATGCAGACGGACTACGTCAAGTGGGCGGCGGAAGGCGTTTTCGAGTACATCCGCAGAAAAGAGTTTCCCGAAAGCTGCTGCCGCTTAAAGAGCAATTACTATTTTGACAGCGTCGCCGCCTGCCGCGAGCTGTTTGAGATCGACTGGGGCCGGGCGGACGCCTCAGAGCGCGCCGGGATCCGGTTATTTGAAGTTGAGCTCTCGGCTGTCCACGCGGAACGGCACGATATGCGCCTGTTCGATCAGGCGTACGACGATCTGTGGGAAAGCGATGATCTAACCGGCGCCGCCGGCTATGCGCGCCGCTATTTCGAAGGCGGTCAGACTGAACATCCGATCTGGGAGATCGTCAGCGATCAGAAAGCCGTGGCCATCCGCGATCTGACGGAATACCTGCGAAAATAAAAGAGCGGACCGGGAGCCAGCCAAGGGTTCCCCGTCCGCTTTTTTGTAAATCTGATCCAAAATAGTTCCAAAACAACGGCCGTATCCCCGCCGCTTACTGCTCCGCCCTGATCGTAAAGGCCGCCACGCTGCAGGCGGGAAGCACTGCGGAAAAACCGTCCGCCGTCGTGCAGATTCCCTGCATGGTCTGGGGTCTCACGGTCTCCGGCGCGTCGAAGCTGTTGAAATCGCCCGTAGCCCCGGTCAGGACCGTGCCCTCTACGCTGCCGCGGACGCCGATCCCGGACCACATCACCTCGATGGGAGACGCTTCCGTGCCGCTTAAGTTCGCCACAGTCAGAAGCACCGTCCCGTCCTTCGCCTCGCTGGCCGATACATGGAGATTCGGGGCCTTGTCCTTGTCCGTGCCCACCAGATGGGTCTCCGCGTAGGTCTCCAGCTGCTTCGCGCCCTGGTGTCCCTTATACATATGGAACACATGGTAGCTGGGCGTCAGGACCATCTTTTCTCCCTCAGTCAGCACCATGGCCTGGAGTACATTGACGGTCTGGGCAATATTCGCCATAACCACTGTATCGCAGTGATCGTTGAAGATGTTCAGGTTGATCGCGGCCACCAGGGCATCGCGCATGGTGTTCTGCTGATAGAGGAAGCCGGGAACGGTGCCGGGCTCCACGTCGTACCAGGTTCCCCACTCGTCCACGACCAGACCCAGACGGCCCTTGGGATCCGCCAGCCGCATAACATTGGCATGGTTCTCCACCAGGGTCTTCATATACAGGGTCTTCCTCAGGACGCTGTAATACTCTTCCTCCGTAAATCCGGTCGCGGCGCCTTTATGGCCCCAGTCGTCGCTGGGCAGCGTATAATAATGAAGGGACAGCGCGTCCACGAACCTGCCGGCCTGTCTGGCCACGGTTTCGGTCCATTTATAATCGTCTACGTTCGCGCCGGACGCGATCTTGAAGATCCGATGGTCGTCGCTGTAATTGCGCAGGTAAGTGGAGTACTGACGGCACAGATCGCCGTAAAACTCCGGCCGCATATTGCCGCCGCAGCCCCAGGCCTCGTTGCCGATGCCCCAGTATTTCACGTTCCACGGCTCCTCGCGGCCGTTCTCCCGGCGCTTGCTGGCCATCGGAGAAATACCGCCCATGTTGCAGTATTCTACCCAGTCGGAGAATTCCTGCACCGTGCCGGAGCCTACGTTGCCGGAAATATACGCCTCGCAGCCCAGCTGGCGGCACAGCTCCAGAAACTCATGGGTGCCGAAGGAATTGTCCTCGGTCACGCCGCCCCAGTTGGTATTGACGATGGTCTTGCGGTTCTCTTTCGGGCCGATGCCGTCCTGCCAGTGGTAGGTGTCCGCGAAGCACCCGCCGGGCCAGCGGAGCACCGGAATGTTCAGATCTTTCAGCGCTTCCACTACGTCTGTGCGCATACCGTTTACGTTCGGGATATCGGAATCCTCGCCTACATACAATCCGCCGTAGATGCAGCGCCCCAGATGCTCGGCAAAATGTCCGTAAATGTTTTTGCTGATGGTTCCTTTGGAACGGTTTCCATTGATAATGATACGCATGATACTTGTCCTCCTTGCCGAAACGCCGGCCCGCGGCCGGAATCGATCGCCTGTTTTTATCATGCTATATCATACAGCATCCCGCAGGATTTTTCCAGTGTTTTTAAGTTCTTTTTAAATAATTTACATTTTAGTCATAATAGCCTAAAACAGCGGTCATTTTCTCGTCTTTTTCGGTCACGCCGCCATCCTGTCATTTTGCGGCCGCCGCGAACCCCTTTTCCAGATCGGCAAGAATGTCGTCGATATGCTCCGTACCGATAGACAGGCGGATGGTGTTGGGTTTGATTCCCTGATCCGCCAGCTCTTCCGCCGACAGCTGGGAATGGGTCGTGGTCGCCGGATGGATCACCAGGCTCTTCACATCGGCCACGTTTGCCAGCAGGGAGAAGATCTCCAGATGGTCAATAAATTTGTAGGCCTCCTCCTGGCCGCCCTTGATCTCAAACGTAAAGATGCTGGCTCCGCCGTTGGGGAAATATTTCTCATACAGGGCGTGGTCCGGATGATCCGGCAGGGACGGATGGTTCACGCGCTCCACCTGCGGATGCTTCGCCAGATATTCCACGACCTTCTTCGTATTCTCCGCGTGCCGGTCCAGACGCAGGGACAAGGTCTCCACGCCCTGCAGCAGCAGAAACGCGTTGAACGGAGAGATCGTCGCGCCCGTATCCCGCAGGAGGATCGCGCGGATATAGGTCACAAACGCCGCCGGTCCCGCCGCGTCCACGAACGACACGCCGTGGTAGCTGGGATTAGGCTCGGCGATCGGCGCGTACCTGCCGCCGGCCTTCCAGTCAAATTTCCCGGAATCCACGATAATGCCGCCCAGGGTCGTGCCGTGGCCGCCGATGAATTTGGTGGCGGAATGAACCACGATATCCGCGCCGTGCTCGATGGGCCGGATCAGATAAGGCGTGCCGAACGTATTGTCAATGACCAGGGGCAGGCCGTGCTTATGGGCAATGGCCGCGATGGCGTCGATATCCGGAATGTCGCTGTTGGGATTGCCCAGCGTCTCCAGATAGACCGCTTTCGTATTCTCCCGGATCGCCCCCTCGACCTCCTCCAGGTTATGGGCATCCACAAAAGTGGTACTTACGCCGTACTGGGACAAGGTATGCTCCAGCAGATTGTAGCTGCCGCCGTAGATGGTTTTCTGGGAAACAATATGGTCCCCCTGCTGCGCCAGTGCCATGATCGTGTAGGTGATGGCCGCCGCGCCGGAGGCCAGGGCCAGCGCTGCGACGCCTCCCTCCAGGGCCGCCATTCTCTTTTCCAGCACGTCCTGGGTGGAATTGGTCAGACGGCCGTAGATATTGCCGGCGTCCGCCAGTCCGAAACGGGCCGCCGCATGGGCGGAATTATGAAATACGTAGGAAGTGGTCTGATAGATCGGCACCGCCCGCGAATCAGTCGCCGGGTCCGCCTGTTCCTGCCCCACATGAAGCTGCAGGGTTTCAAATTTATACTTGCTCATATTGATTTTCCTCTTTTCTTATTTTCATTTTGACTTGTGTTTTATCGTTTCTTCGGGCCTGCGTTTCCATCCGCCGCCTCCCCCGAAAAAGGCGTAACTTTAATACGCCCGGACCCCAAATCCCGATCCGCGGGAACCGGGCGCATCATTTTTACTTTCTTTTCACCCGCTCAGGCAAAACCGCCCAGGCGAATGCTCCGATTCTTCCCTACTCAAACATCGGCGTAGACAGATACCGGTCGCCCGTGTCCGGCAGCAGCACAACGATGGTTTTCCCCTCGTTCTCCGGCCGCTTCGCCAGCTGGATCGCCGCCCAGGCCGCCGCGCCGGAAGAAATGCCTACCAGCACGCCTTCCGTCCGTCCGATTTTTTTGCCCACCGCGAACGCGTCTTCATGATCCACGGCGATGATCTCGTCATAAACGCCCGTGTTCAGCACTTCCGGCACAAAGCCCGCGCCGATGCCCTGGATCTTGTGGGAACCTCCGACGCCCTTGCTCAAAACCGGAGAAGCGGACGGCTCCACGGCCACCACCTTCACATCCGGATTTTGGGACTTCAGATACTCGCCCACGCCGGTGATCGTGCCCCCGGTCCCGACGCCGGCTACAAAGATATCCACCTTTCCGTCTGTATCGTTCCAGATCTCCGGTCCCGTCGTCTCCCGATGCGCTTGGGGGTTCGCGGGATTGACGAACTGTCCCGCAACGAAGCTGCCGGGAATCTCCGCCGCCAGCTCGTCGGCTTTCGCAATGGCCCCTTTCATGCCCTTGGCGCCCTCGGTCAGGACCAGCTCCGCGCCGTAGGCTTTCATCAGCTGCCTCCTCTCGACGCTCATGGTCTCCGGCATCACGATGATGATACGGTAGCCCCTGGCAGCCGCCACCGACGCCAGGCCGATGCCTGTATTGCCGGACGTCGGTTCGATAATGACGGAACCGGGTTTCAGAACGCCTCTGGCCTCCGCGTCGTCGATCATGGCTTTGGCGATCCGGTCCTTGACCGACCCGGCCGGATTCAGATACTCCAGCTTCGCCAGGATGCGCGCTTTCAGCCCCTCCTCTTTTTCCATGTGCGCCAGTTCCAGAAGCGGCGTGCCGCCGATCAGCTGATCCGCGGATGTGTAGATACGGCTCATATGATTACCTCCTGTAATTACCTACTTATCTGATATGTTTATGGGGATTATACGCTTGCACTCCCACTTTGTCAATAGCTCTTTTGGATTTTTTTGAACTCTTTTATTGATTACCCACTTACCATATAGTATAATAGGATTTAGGATGATGCAACGCCAGAACCCGTTGCCGGACCATTCACACGATATGCAGGCAGAACCGGCGATATGCCAAAGGAGAAACGATATGCTGATTTCAACAAAGGGGCGCTACGCCCTGCGGGTCATGATCGACCTGGCCGAGAACCAGGGCGACACATTCGTGCCGTTAAAAGAAACGGCGGACAGACAGGATATATCGGAAAAATATCTGGAAGGGATCCTGAAGATCCTCGTGCAGCACGGGCTCCTGACCGGCGTGCGCGGCAAAGGCGGCGGCTACCGTCTGACGCGGCGGCCGGAATCCTACACGGCAGGAGAGATCCTGCGCCTCACCGAAGGTACCCTGGCCCCGGTCGCCTGCCTGGAAGAGAACTCCACCCCCTGCCCCAGGATGTCCTATTGCCGGACGCTGCCCCTGTGGCAGGAATTAAATACCCGCATCGCCGATTACCTCGACGGGGTCACCGTCGCCGATCTGATGCGCCGCGGCGAGGATGGCAATGATTATGTGATCTGACGTTCTTTCATCCGGGCGGAACGGATCATTTCCGATTCTTTCTCCAGCCGTACCGCTCCAGCTCCGCCCGGAAAGACGACCTTCTCGAATACATCTCTCTGTATTCCTCCATAACGCGCTGCTTTGCCATGGGGTCGCCCCATGATTCCTTTACCTCTCCGATGGCCGCGATAAAAGCCGCGCACTCGCCGTAATAATTTCTGCGGTTCGCCTCCATGATTGCGGCGACCCTTTTCTGCATCGTTTTTTCCAAATGGGCCAGGATCCTCTTTTTCTCTTTCTCGTCGGTGACTACCGTATTTTTCCAGCGGAGGAAGCATCCGTAAAATGCCGCCGCATCGTCCTCATCCGGTTTTTCGGCCAGCCCTCTGCCGTATTCTTCCGCGGAGAATCCGAATGCCGCCCTCGTATCCTCCAGCATCGCCGCCATCCCCGCTCTCATCCGTTCCCCCTCGTACAGATACAACAGGAAAAAGGCCAGCCCCTCTTTCATGAACGTCCCGGTCCACCCCAAAGCCGCCTTTTCACTGACGCCCTCACGCAGCACATCCGCCAGCTCCCCGTCCAGCAGCCGCAGTATGTAAACCGTCTTTTTGTCGGGCGCATTGACGGCACGCTCCCCCATATAGCTGTTTTCCTCACGGAAAGACGCGGCTTTCCCCATATATTTCCGGATCACGGCCCGCATCTTTTCCCTGCACGCGGCCGGATCCCCGCAGTTCAAAAGGCAGCGCAGATAATTCACCGCGTTCGTATCGGACTCAAACGCCGCCGCGTAACACATCTCCAGGGCCGCGCTGTCTTTCGAAGAGATCTGAATATAATCGGCCGTTTTCAGCGCCGTCCAGGCCCGGACCAGACAGCAGGGGTCGATCTGCCGGACGGCGTCCATTCCGATCTCCGCCATTTTCTCCGCGTCCGCGGCCGAAGCGCCGTCCAGCAGCGCCTTATAGATCCCAGGATGAAACACCACATACCGCCGCGCGTGCTGCAGTTTCGCATCCAGATCCGGGAGCAGGCTGACCGCCTCCGCGTATAAACGTTCCGCCTGCTTTCCTCTCATTCCGCCCAAATACCGGATCCATTGACCCAAAAAGCTGTCAAAATGCTCCAGCTCTCTGTCCGCATGCTGCAGCAGATCCTCCAGCGTCAGATCGCTGATCTCCGAATTGCAGAATACCTCGTACAAAACCTCCGGCAGCGTCTCTTTCTGAAGCGTTTCCTCCCCGAACATCCTGTAGCAGGAATACAGCGTATCCAGAGCGATCCCTTTTATATCCACGTCCAGCAGCTCCTGCCCCGCTGCCTCCCGCAGCGACAGCTCCTCATCCCCACATTCTCCGTAAGCCGCGATCTGCAGCGCGAAAAGCTCTCTTCCGACCCCGGCGGCCGCGCCGTAATTGCCGGCATCCATACAGGCGTGAACATATCCGCAGGCACGGGCCAGCCGTTCCGCCACGCCGTCCGGATCCGTGTAATACGCCTCCTCCTCGTCCGATCCGTACCAGTCGTCATATTCCTCATTCCATTCCTGACGCAGATAGCAGTCGCCGGACGCGATCTCCTCCAAGGAGGCCAATATAGCGTCATACTGAAGTTTCAGACTCTCCCGCTGCTTTTCCAGAGCATCGTTATCTTCCTCTGCGCCTGCGTCCCCTTTTTCCGATACGGTTCTCAATTTCTGCAGAAAATCGTCCCGCATGGTCTCCGGCAGGGTCCGCGCGGTCTCATGAATGAAACGCTCCAGACTTTCCTTGCCGCACTCCGCCGTCAGAGAATCGACGTTCTTCATAAAATCCACCAGATTCATCTCTAAGCCCTCCTGCCGCTTTTCTTTAAACCAAATATATTTTGGATTCGTAAACTACGATCATCATACCACACAATTCAGAGTTCATCATCTGTTATTTGCAGAAAAAGTTGCCCCGCAATGATATTTGATGCCATCATTGGCAAAATCGCCGTTCACCGCATCAAAATTCCTGACTACGAATACATCGAGGAAGAAACAGACGAAGAAAATACCTCAAAGGATGAAAAAATAAATAAGGAGGCAGACAAGCAGCACAGTTAATTTCGCAATGGTACAAGTATACTGGCAGATCAACTACATGATCGTGAAGCATGAACAGAATGGCAGCCTTAGAACGGGGTACGGCAAATCTGTATTGAAGCAGCTTTCCAGCCAACTGACAAAAAATTTGGAAAAGGGGTCGATACAAGAAATCTACGCAATATGAGAGCATTTTACATGATTTTTCCAAAATGGAACGCAGCGCGTTCCGAATGGACATGAACGCACTACAGGCTTTTACTGCATATGGAAAATGGTGCAGCTCGAAACTGATATTTGAACGAGGCAATCGCATCCAGGAAGTGAATGGAACTAACCTGCGAACCAAAACAGCCGCCGCGTGCGCAAGCACGCCGGCGGCCGCATCCTCCTCATCGGGCTTTTCCCCGCAGATAGATGAAATAATATCCTAATCCCACGATGCCCGCGCCGCCGATGATATTGCCCAGCGTGACCGGCAGGAGATTGTTCAGGAAGAAGCTGCCCCAGCCCAGGCCCTCCGCCGCGATCCCGTATTCGGCCGCGGTGAAAATGCCCGCGGGGATGTAAAACATATTGGCGACGCAGTGCTCGTACCCGGCCAGCACGAACAGGAAGACCGGCGGGTAGAGGCCGAAGATCTTCTCTGTGGCCGTGGAACCGCCGATCGCGATCCAGACCGCGACGCAGACCAGCACATTGCAGAGGACGCCGCGCAGCAGGCCGTCCGTAAAACTCAAAGACACTTTCGCCGCGGCCGTACTCACCAGGCTCCGGGCCATGGCGCCGCCGAACAGATCCGGCGTGTGGCCGTAGACCACCATCGCCGCCGTCAGGACGCTGCCCAGGAGATTGCCCAGGTAGACGACGCACCAGGTTTTCAGAAGCTCCGCGGCCGTGATGCGTCCCGCCGCCGCGGAAATGACCATCAGGCAGTCGCCGGTGAACAACTCGCTTCCGGCCAGCACGACCATCACAAGGCCTGCCGGGAACAGAAGCGCCGTGACCACTTTCGCCGTGGACGGGTCCGCCACCGTCGCGGACGCCGCCACCGTGGACGCCGCCGCGAACGCGATGAAAGCGCCGGCCAGCATCGCCAGCGCGAACAGTTTAGGGACAGGCGTCTTCGCTTTGGCAGCTCCCGTATCTGCGTAGGTCTCGGCAATTTTAGCGGGTGACAGCATAAAAGCTCCTCCTCTCAGTCATTCCAGCCGAAGATCCGAATCAGCGCTCCGCCTGTCTGCGGATAAGCGCTGAGCGGATAATCTTTCACATCCAGCGTATTGGAGCAGAGCAGATAATCTATGACCCGCCCGTTCGCATCCTTTACTACCTTCGAGATCAGCACCGTATGGGTCCAGTCGCTGGGCGTCCCCACCACGATCGCGTCCCCCGGCTGACCGCTCCAGAAATCCGCGGCGATCTCCGCCGACATGCCGTATCCCCGGTTATCTCTGGCGTAAGCGTAAAAATAATCCACATTGAGCCAGGAACGGGAGCAGCCCCATGCGCTTGCCGTCCCATTGACCCCGTTGCTGTACCATTTCCATTTCTGGTCTCCTGCCACATCCATCGGAATGCCTCCCGCAAAAATACATTGGGACGCAAAATTCTGACAGTTGCCGCCCTCATCGCTGTAATCGTACCAGCTTTCGTTTCTCCTCCCCACGTACTGGCGGGCGTAAGCGATGGCAGCCTCCCGGTCGTAAGGATGATCGACCGCCGGTACCTGGGCCGCGGCGTCCTCTTTCCTAGCGGGCAAATCGTTCCGGCGCTGGTCCAGCAGCTTATTCTTCTTGTTTTCAAATACGCTCTCTGCATTCTTTATCTGGTTTAAGTCCTGCCTGTCGTAATCTTTCTGCAGGGTCCAGAAAAAAGTGTCCTCCTGCATATGCTTCTGAATCAGCCATGCCCCGTTCTGGCGCACGAGTGTAAAAGTGTGTTTGAGTTTGGAATACTCAGAGTCCATGTCCGGACTCTGGGCAAACCGGCAGATGCTTCGTTCCTCCAGCTCCGCTTCCACGCTCCCGTTCGCATTCGCTGAAACTTCCGAAACCGTCAGCTCGCTGCGGTAATTTTTTATATGCAGATCCGCATCCTGCATCGTGCGGATCCCGATCACGTACTCTATGGCTTTCTCATTAAACGCTTTCTCTCCTGCCGCGGACGGCGCAAACAGATCCGACAGGTCCGCCCGTTCCAGGCTGCCCACCGCCTCATAATACCGTTCCAGATAAGCGCGGATGATCTCTTTCTGCTCTTCAGAAAGGCGGTTTGCGGCATCGCCCACGAAAGCGATGCTGTTCTCCAGGAGCTCCACAGGCCCTTCCTCTGTCATCCGGACCACAGGCAGCTCCACTATCCCGGAATTTGATCCGCTCATGGTAAATGCTTTCGCGTTTTTTCCCAAACCGTCATCCGGCGCGGCAATGCTTTCCTGCGTCCCGGACGGTGATCCATCCACGGCTCCCGGCAGCCCGGCCTGCGTTTCCGTCATGATAACCGGCGGGCCGGCCTGCATTTCCCCTGCCTCGTCCCCGGCCTGTTCCGCCCCGGTTATATTTCCCTCGAAACTGGCGATCGTCTCCTGCGTTTCAGCAACCGCCACGCTCACCCTGGCAGCTCCCGCGCCTAACAGGCACATAACCAGAATCCACGCGTACTTTTTTCCGAACTGTTGTCTCATTTCTACCACCTGCATGCTCCGAAGTTCCGGCGGGCAGACGCATCCAGCGCGCACACATGACAAAAGCAGCCGCTCCGCCGCCGAACTGTACCTATTATACACGAAATGATTCCGTTTGTCATGTATAATCGTATTAAATCGAAAATTGTCGAATATGCCAAAAATGGAACTATGTCCAAAGAACTGCCGATTCGCTGTTTATGGTAAAGACTTTTCAGGGAAAATCATTTATACTGGATCGTACCGGCACACAGAAAGCCTGCCGGCGGCTGCCGGGAAACAGCCGGCAAAAACGGAAACGGAGGAAACGATCCGGATGGATATGCAGAAGATCGGGAGATTTCTGAAAGAACTGCGCATACAGAACCATATGACGCAGGAGCAGCTGGGAGAAAAAATCGGTGTAACCAATAAAACCGTATCCCGTTGGGAATGTGGGACCTACCTGCCGCCGGCAGAGATGCTGAAAGCGCTGAGCGATCTGTACGGGCTCACGATCAACGAGATCCTCTGCGGGGAGCGGCTGAACGAAGACCAGTTTAAAGAGCGGGCGGAGGAAAACATCACGGCCGCGTTAAAAGCCAGCACATTTACTTTAAAGGAACGGATCCGTTTCTATAAAAAGAAATGGCTGCGGGACCACATTTCCCAACTGATCCTCTGTACGGCCTCCTGGGCCGTCCTGGTCGTATCGCTGAGGCTGCGGGGAGCGGATGCGTACCTGACCGGCACGGCCGGAGGGCTCCTGGCAATCGTATTCTACGTATATCTGCATCATCAGATGATGAAATACGTAGAATCCAGGGCTTTTGACGGCAGCGGACAGTAGACCCCCTGCCTGCCTGCCTGCCTGCCTGTCCGCCCGCTCCCTGCCCGTGTCCCGTGCAGAATCGGAAATCTTGACAGTCTCCGCCAAACATGTTATTTTTTTAATATCAGCGGTTCTATCTGCAAAAGAATGATTTGATCATAATTACCGCACGGCGGCGGGTATGGTTTCCCTATGGCGGCGTTTTTCCGGCGGAAACCCCCGGCGTAAAGTACATAGATTGGAGAAATATGTTTCGATGAATGACAACAGCGACCGTATTGACGAACACGAGGAGTCCCGGAAAGAGGAACTTCCCCCTCATGAAGCTTCGGAGGCCCATCCTTCCGGGAATACCAACCCTGTCCGGGCCCGGATCCGATCTCTCACGGAGTCCCCGTTTTTCTCTGTGTTCTTTTTTCCCTGCGTCCTGCTCTATCACGAGCTGATGCTGCGGATCTGCGATCGGGATATCGTCTTTTTTTCACCGGCGCTGGCGAGAATCGTTCTCTTCTCGCTGGCGGCGGGACTTTTCGTCTTTCTGATCCTCGACCTGATCCCCTGCAAACGCGTGTCCCGTTTGGCCGGCGGCGTCCTGATCTTCGCGTTCAGCGCCGTTCTCTGCGTGGAACGGGGCATGCGCAGCCTGTTTTCCATCTACTACGGCGTCCTTTCCGCCGCGAACGTGGCCGGAAACGCGATGGGCGATTTCGCGGACGACATCGTTTCGGCTGTGGTCCGCCTGATCCCGTTTATCCTCTTCGCGCTGCTCCCCCTGGCGCTGTTTATCCTGACCCGCCGCTCCGTCCTGCGGGACCGGAAGACGGCCCGCCCTGGCGATGCCGGAACCGATGCACAGGCGGACGGCCCCGCGGGCGAAGCGCCGCTTTATGGACCTGCCCTCCGAGCCGAAACCGGCGCTCAGGCGGACGGCCCCGCTCCGCGAAAACGCAGCCGGATCTGGCTCATGCGGGGCCTCGTCCTGATCACGCTGGCCGCCGCACAGTTTCTCGGCGTATCCATGGCCCGGGCCGGAGAGGCGCAGGCCGCTTATACTTATGATTTCACCACCAACGGCGCGATCCCGGAGTTCGGTCTCTTCACCGGCATCCGGCTGGAATTTCAGTACGCTCTTTTCGGTATGCCGGAGGCGGACATGAGCTCTTTTATAGAAGAACCGGCGGGAACAGCGGCCGGAAACGCATCCGGGGCGCCGTCAGGACAGCCTGAAATGCCATTGGAAAGCCTCTCGGGAACAACGCAGGAAACTTCTCCTGCCGCGGGCCCGGAAGATCTGTCCGGCCAGACCGGACCGTCGCCGGAGGATACGCCGTCTGCCGCAGAAGCCACGGCAGACCAATCCGCAAACCCGGCTTCGGGAACCTCGTCCGCTCAGGCCGGACCGTCGCCGGAGAACACACCGTACGCCGGGGGAACCACAGCAGACCAATCCGCAAACCCGGCTCCGGGAACCTCGTCCGCCCAGGCCGGACCGTCGCCGGAGAGCGCGCCGTCCGCCGGGGGAACTTCGCCGGGAAGCATGCCATCCGCCGCCGGAACTTCGCCGGAAACCACGCCGTCCGCCTCCGGGATAACACATGAAAAACCGGGGCTTCTCGCAGATTCCGGAGAAAACAGGATCGTCCCGGCTGCGGAACCGTCCGAATCCGTCGTCTACGGCTTCAACCAGCTCGACATCGACTTTGCGGCCCTGGCCGAGAACACTTCCGATAAAACGTTAAAGTCCATGCACGAATATTTCGGCTCCCTCACGCCCTCGCAGCAGAATGAGTACACCGGCATGTTCGCGGGCAAGAACCTCATCCTCCTCACCGCGGAATCGTTCTCGCCCTATGTGATCAGCGAGGAGCTCACCCCCACCCTGTACCGGCTCACCCACGAAGCTTTCGTATTCAACAACTTTTACCAGCCGGACTGGACCCAATCCACCGTGGGCGGCGAGTTTTCCGTCACCACCGGCATTATTCCCAACTGGATCAACAGCACCGTGGCGGCGCGGGCGGCCATCGGCCATTCCATGCCCATGACCCTGGGCAACATGTTCCGCAGCCTGGGCTACGCCACCCCCGCCTGGCACAACGGCTCCTACGATTATTACGACCGCAACCAGTACCTGGAGACGTTCGGCTACGACTATAAGGGCGAAAACGGCGGCGGCCTCGACCTGCCCTACGACGGCTGGCCCCGCTCCGACCTGGAGATGATCCAGTACACCTGCGACAGCTATATCGACGCCTGCGTCCAGGACGGCGTTCCGTTCCACGCCTACTACATGACCATATCCGGCCACGGCAGCTGGGGCTGGGACAAAAACCGCCAGTCCTCCAAGTACCGGGAACTGGTGGAGGCGGCGTATCCCGATCTCTCCGAGCCCTGCCAGGCGTACATTGCCTGCCACATAGAACTCGACAAGGCTCTGGAATATCTGGTCCGGAAACTGGAAGACGCCGGTCTCGCCGACGATACCCTGATCGTCATGGCCTCGGATCATTACCCCTATTTCCTCGGCAACGGCAACAACGTTCCCGGCGATACCACCGACTACTACAATGAACTGACCGGCTTAAACGACTCCGAGCTCGTCACCAGCCGCTACCGCAACACGCTTCTCATGTGGTCCGGCTGCATCCGGTCGCCCATCGTCGTGGATACTCCCTGCTCCACGATCGATATCGTACCCACCGTGGCCAATCTCTTCGGGCTGAGCTATGACTCCCGCCTCTATTCCGGCCGGGATATCTTCGCCCGCAACTACAACGCCGGCGAATACTCCAACTGTATGCCTCTCGTGGTCTTTATGAGCAACAAGGGACAGGGCAACAGCTGGATCACCGCCGCGGGCACCTACGAGGCCGGCACCGGGATCTTTACTCCCAATGCCGGCATCACCGTAGACGGCGAATACGTATCCCGTGTCCAGCGTCTCGTTGCCGGCAAAATCCAGAACGCCCGCCTCATCCTGACCCAGAATTATTACGCAGAAGTATTCAACTGAAACCAAACGCCCCAAAACGCATGGCGGGCCACAAACGGCTCCCTGCGCTTTGGGGCGCATCTGTCAGATTCTCTCACCGGCGGTTCCCCGTCATGGATCACCCGATCACTCCCATTTTCTTCAGCTCATTTTTCAGATACCGCAGCTGGCCGCCGCTCAGAATAACCTCCAGCTCGCTGTCAGACAGTTCCAGCTTTGCCCGGAACGTAAAGCCTTTCGTCTTATCCAGGATCTCAATCTGCCGGCTCTTCATCTGATCCCGCAGGCCGTCGATCACGAACTCGTCCATCTGATCGATCCTGTCATAATCCGCCGGATCCGCAAAAATCATCGGAATGATGCCGTGGTTCACCAGGTTGCCCTTATGGATGCGGGCGATGCTCTTGGCAATGACCGCTTTCACGCCCAGATACATGGGATTGATGGCCGCGTGCTCGCGCGAGGAGCCCTGCCCGTAATTCTCGCCGCCGACAATGACGCTCCTGCCCAGCTCCCTCGCCCGCTCCGCAAAGGTCGGATCATAGCGATGATAGCAGTATTGGCTCATCAGCGGAATATTGGAGCGCATACTGGAAAATTCGGCGCTGGCCGGGGTGATATCGTCGGTCGTGATATTGTCCGCGGTCTTTAAGCTGACCCGGCAGTCCAGATGCTGCTCCGGCGCGTCCGGCACAGGAAGCGGAGCGATATTGGGACCGCGGACGATCTCCACCTTCGCGGCCTCCTCCTTCGGCAGCGGCTTGATGATCATGGAATCGTCGACCGGATAAGTTTCCGGCTCCCGGACCTCCGCCAGCTTCGCCACATCCGCTCCCAGGATATCCTCTGCCGTGGAAAACGTACCTGTGACAGCGCAGGCCGCCGCGCTCTCCGGGCTCACCAGATAAACCTGCGCGGTCGGATTGCCGGAACGGCCCTTGAAATTGCGGTTGGTGGTGCGCACCGCCACGCCGTTGGAAGCCGGCGACTGGCCGATGGCGCAGCAGGGCCCGCAGGCAATCTCCAGCATACGGACGCCCGCGTCCATCAGCATTTCGATATAACCGTCCCGCAGAAGCTGTTTGTAGATCGACCTGGAGGATACGGCGCAGGTGCAGCTCACATCCTCATGAACATGACGCCCCTGAAGCACCAGGGCCGCCCTGGCAATATCCGTATAGCTGGCGTTGGTGCAGCTGCCGATCATGACCTGCTGGACCTTTTTCTTCTCCACCTGGCGGATTGTCGTCACATTGTCCGGCTGATGAGGACAGGCGATCAAGGGCTCCAAAGCACTCAGATCGATCTCCATCTCGCCGTCGTATCCGCAGCCTTCATCCGGCAGGATCTCTACATACTCATCTCCCCGTCCCTGGGCCCGCATGAATTTCCTGACCTGTTCATCGGCCGGGAAAATGGATGTGGTCGCGCCCATTTCCGCGCCCATATTGGCAATGGTAGCGCGTGCGGACACCTCCAGCGTCTTCACGCCGGGACCCACGTACTCATAAATCTTGCCCAGGCCGCCCTTGACGGTATTGCGGCGCAGCATCTCCAGGATCACTTCCTTGGCGTTGCAGCCGGGCCTCAGCTCCCCGACCAGATTCACTTTGATGATCTGGGGCATTTTCAGACGCATGGGAACGCCTGTCATGGCGGTCGCTACATCCATGCCGCCAACGCCGATGCACATCATACCGATGGAACCGCCGTGGGGCGTATGGCTGTCACCACCCATGGACAGTTTCCCCGGCGCACCGAAGCGGGCCACATGCACCGCGTGGCAGATGCCGTTGCCGGGCCGGGATACGTGTACTCCGAATTTCTTCGCCGCAGACTGGAGATAAATGTGATCGTCCGGCGTTTTGTGATCCAGATACAGCAGATTATGGTCCAGATAACTGACGCTGGTCTCCACCTGCGTCCGGTCCAGGCCGATGGCCTCAAACGCCAGATACGTCATGACCGCGTTAATGTCGTGGGTCAGGGTCTGATCCACCTTCAGGTAGATCTCCTCTCCCGCTTTCATCTCCGACGGCTTCGCCAGATGCGCCGACAGGATCTTCCTCGATAGGTTCATTGCCATGAAAATGCCCTCCTTCATCTCGTACAGGATCGTTCACGAATGGATCTTATCATCCATTATATGGCAATCAACTATATAAGTAAAATATATCTTTCCGTATAAACATCATATAGAATATTCTATGGCTTTAAATTGAATCAATCACCCTGCTGCCCTTTATATGCGCTGCGAAAGGGTTTTCCCTCCATCCTGCAGCACTACTATAATACCCTGATTTTTTAAAAAAGCATCATACTCTGTTTCAGACGAAAAATGATCTCCCGAAATTACAAGAACCGTTTCATCTGTGCGGATCGTACTCTCACTGGATATTTCTTCCAACCGAATTTCAGTTCCTGCCGTAACCATCCTTGCGCTGATGTATAGCATAAGTACAGCCGTTAAAAATATACGGAGTCTTTTTCTTCATAGAATGATTCTCCTCATATAGGTATCCCCTCTCTGTCTTTATCATTTTATCGAATTGATTTTACCACCAAAATCATCCCAAAACACAAAATGACCTTGAATTTCCCGTTTCTGACTTTGAATTTTTACTTTTCATCAAGCAGGATAGTATTTCGCCCTTGCCCAAGGACAATTTTGTTTATTTAAAAGCCAGATTATACATTCCCTTTAAAATATGATATACTGCAGCCAATCGCCAAATGAACGTTTCTGATCTTCAGAATCGTTCCGCAGATAAAAGAAATTGCCGCAGTATGAAAAAAGCAGCCTCTATGATTGTAAGCCTGATGTTAAAATACCTGGTGATTTCCGAAGATGAAAAGGGAGCGTATCCATATGGTCCGGAGGGCTTGCTGATTTTTAGCGCAGCGCCCTATCTTAATGTGAGGTAAAAGCAATGATAAGAGCCGCAATCTGTGATGACGCCCCCGCGCTGGGAGAAGAAATCCGAACCATTTTCCAGGAATGCTGTAAAAAGGCGGCTGAGAGCTGCCAGACACTACTGTTTCAGGATGCCGCCAAACTCTTATATGAAATTGAGGACGGAACATATTTTGACGCGTTCCTGCTGGACATCGAGATGCCGGACATGAACGGACTCGAGCTGGCGGCCAGGCTGAAAAACGCTCTGCCGGCCGCTCCTGTCATCTTTATCAGTTCCTATGACCGGTATGTATATCAATCGTTCCGGGTACAGCCGTTTCGTTTTATTCCCAGAGACCGCCTGGAAACGCTGCTGCCCGCCGCAGTATCGGATATGATAAAGCTGATCACAGACAATGACGGGAACTATCTGATTGCGGAGAACCAACGGACCCTGGAGAAGATCCCTGTCAGAAATATCCGCTATATATGGCAGAAGGAAAAATACGCCCATGTAGAAAAAACAGACAAAACCTGCACAAAGATCCGAAAAACGCTGAAAGAGATCTGCGACATGCTTCCGGCGGACGAATTTGTGTGGGCGGACAGGGGACACATCGTGCGCATACAACAGATTGAACGGATCGAGGGCACCTGCCTTTATCTGAAAGAGAATATCAAGCTGGAGATCCGTTTAAACCGGCTGGCCGGCCTGAAACGGCAGGTTAAAGCATACTGGCTTGGCGGGAGGTAATGGAATGGAACGGCTGTCTTTCCTGCTGGACATAATAAGTACATTTTCGGAAATCTTCTGCATGTACCATTATGCAGAGATCCTGTTTGACCACCGTCTGCAGGGTCCTTTCCGGGGACGGCATAATCAATGGTATATCGTCCCGCCGGTCGTTCTGTCAGCGCTGCTTACTCCCGTTCTCAACCGCATTGTTTTGACCTCTCCCTATTTGACGCTCGTGGTAATGATACAAAGTGTGCTCACCCTGTGGGCGCTCTGGCAATGCCGCCTGTTCGATGCCGCTGCGGTCATCGGCGCTTATTTATTTGCGCTTACTCTCTCAGGGAATATCGAAATATCGGTCACCGGCCTGATCGGGGGCGAGGAGCTGATCTACCGGACCACTATGGTACAGGGCAGGGAACGGGTGATCTACCTGATTCTGCTGAGCCCTTATTGGTTTGCGGTCAATATGCTCTTTTCCGGCTGGCTGAAAAAAAGAATGATCCGGCCGGCCTCCCTCTGCGGGATAAGCTCTAATGCCAGCGGCAGGACCCCGGAGCCGCAGGATTATTGTAAGCGGAACCGGCGCGCCGCAAACCTTTCTCCCCGGCCTTTAACAGACTGCCGCCCGGACAGGAAGCAGGCAAATATCCTGAATTTCTCATGATCTTCTTAATAGAATTATAATATTTTCGTAATGGCAGATTTTGCCGAAACTGGTATATTATTAGGGTAGACGGCCGCGCTGCGGCATACCGAACGGTAAAAAGGCAGGATAGGGCAATGGCGGAAAAACAGATCAGAGAAATAGCGGAAATACCGGACAGAAGAACTGCGGGAATCCAGGACCGCCGGACGGGCGAACGGCCGCGCCGGGAATGCCCGGAGTTTTCAGGCGGCGGCCGGATCAGCGGCTCCCAGCGCAGAGCTGCATCCAGAGAACCGGCAGCCGAATCGGAACCGTGGCTGCGCCGGGAAACCACAGAAGTCCCGGACTGGGGCGACGCGGAATACGAAGACGAGCTTCGGCGGAAGCGGCGCGAAAAAGCGCGCTACGAGCAGCGCCGGCGCGCATACATAATGAAGCAGCGGAAAAAGCGCCGTCTCAGGCGTCTGCTGCGCCGCGTTCTGCTCCTGGCGGCGGCGCTGGCCGTGCTGACGGCGGCAGGCTTTTGGGGCTTTAAGCTGATAAAACCGTCTCAGACGAAGATCGACCCTGCCGGGATCCAGGCCCGGGTACCGGACTGGATTACCCAGGATTTCCTGACGCCCAATCCCTACTCCCGGCCCCAGACCGCACTGGAAGAGGTAAAAGGGGTGGTCGTCCATTATGTGGGCAATCCGGGAACCTCCGCCAGCGCGAACCGGAGCTATTTCAACAGTCTGGCGGAAACGAAGACCACCTCGGCCAGCAGCCATTTCGTGATAGGGCTGGACGGGGAGATCATCCAGTGCATTCCCCTAAACGAGATCTCCTACTGTTCCAATCACCGGAACAAGGACACCGTCGCCATCGAGTGCTGCCACCCGGACGCCGACGGCCAGTTCACCCAGGAGACCTACGATTCCCTGGTCCGGCTGGTGCGGTGGCTGTGCGACGAATTTGAGCTGGACAGCAGCGAAGCAGTGATCCGCCACTACGATGTCACCGGAAAAGAATGTCCGCGGTATTATGTACGAAACCCCGAGGCGTGGGAACAATTTTTAAAAGACGTGAAAAACGCGGGATAGACAACACTATTCCCGGGAGTTCTTCAACGTCCCGCGGGCCGCTCCGATCTTGCCGCCGGCCGCAAGATACGTTTTCGCCGCTCTGCGAAGGCTCGTATCTTCCGGCAGCGTCTCGACCGCGGCGTCATCCTGCGCCGCAAACAGCCACCTCATATAGCCCCGGTCGTCCGGATCCACGCCCCGGATCTCAAACCTCCGCTGGAAAGACAGAATATGGCTGTCTTCCGGCAGCAGTTCTTTCAGCGCCGTCGACAAAAGCCAGGAATTGCAGACATAATCCGCGCCGCTAAAGTCCGGGTACCGTTCCGCCAGAAACTGTTTCGCTTCTTCCAGGGAACGCTCCACCGACTCCGGAGAAAAGTCCGCGTCCGATGGGATATGCAGCCCGACTGCGCGGTCTTCCCCGGCAGTTTGTTTCAGTTCATATTCCAAAGCGCCGATCCGGAAGATACGCATGCTGACCTGCCGGATCGTCCACCAGCCCCGGTCAAAATACCGCTTCCTATTGCGCACCCGGCACTCCGCCATAAACCGCGGAAAACATTTCATCGTATCGAAGAAGATCTTATCCGGTATCCGCATCTTAGCATACCTCCGGTGGAGCCGCCTCGCCGCCTCCAGCTGGCAGTACAGCATCCCAAACTGCTCCTCCTCTTCTCCCAGGCACTCTTTCAGCGACTGATACGCCTCTGCCGCCGTTTCCGGTCTCGTAAGCCGCTCTATGTAACCTGTAACCTTTTCCATTGAAAGCGTCTTTTCCGTCTCTTCCAGCCTTGCGATATCCTCCGGCAGCAGCCCGATTCCCTGATACAATTCCTGCAGCGTCATATTCCTTTCTCCTTTGCATCACTCTCTTCTATATACAAAGCATCATACCATACAATTGACCAGAAATCCACCGCCGCTTCCGCACATTTGCAGTACCTAAATTGCAATATACGGCCGTTCCTCTGCGCTCTTCCGTACAACGGATACCGGTCTGCTCCTTCGGCTCCGGCTGCAGACAGACCGCTGTTCATACAAAAGGCGGGCTCGATTCCGGTTCCGATCCGTCCGCAGATGGATTTCTTTGATTTCCCGGACGAAACCTTGATATTTTTCATTTGCTATGATATATTATTCCTCGTAAATTTTTCTTTCGGAGGCAATTATGGTAGAAACTTGGGAAGTAACGATTCCGGAACTGACAGGGGACGAACCCCGGCGGGCTTACATTTACCTGCCGGAATCTTATCTGCATGAACCGGAACACCGCTATCCTGTCCTCTATATGTTCGACGGCCACAACGTATTTTTCGACGAGGACGCCACCTACGGCAAATCCTGGGGCATGACAGAATACATGGATTTCACGGAGACGCAGCTGATCATCGCCGCCGTCGAATGCAACCGCCATCCGGATAACGGCCGCCTGAGCGAGTATTCGCCCTTTTCGTTCCGGGATCCCCAGCTGGGCAGCTTCGTGGGGAAAGGGAAGACCACGATGCGCTGGATGCTCCGCAGCTTTAAACCGTATATCGATCAGAATTTCCGCACGCTGCCGGACCGGAAGCACACCTTTATCGCAGGCAGTTCCATGGGCGGACTCATGAGCCTTTACGCCGTGCTGGCCTATAACCGGTACTTTTCCCGGGCCGCGGCGCTCTCCCCCTCCCTCTGGACCAATCCGGCAGGCGTCGAGCACATGATCCGGAAGACCGCGCTGCGCGCCAACACCGTTATTTACATGGATTACGGTTCAGAAGAACTGAAGGGCCGCGCCGTCATGGCAAAAGAATTTAAAAAGGTCTGCGGAATGCTTCTGGACCGCGACATTTATCTGACTTCCCGCATCGTACCGCACGGGGACCACAGCGAAGCCAGCTGGGAAAAGCAGCTTCCGATCTTTATGGAAACCCTGATGTACGATCTGTAAACCGCTGATTACGCAAGGAGGAAACAAACCATCATGGAAACTCAATATTTTAAACAATACAGCCAGGCCCTGGGCCGCGACATGGAGTGCAAGGTTTACGGCCACGCAGGACGGCCCATGCTCTATATTCCCTGCCAGAACGGCCGTTTCTACGATTTTGAAAATTTCCATATGAGCGACACCTGGGCCCCCTGGATCGATCGCGGAAAGCTGATGGTCTTTTCCATCGATACCATGGATCAGGAAACCTGGTCCGATACCTACGGAGATCCCCGCAGGCGGATCGAACGGCACGAGGCATGGAACCGTTACGTTGTGGAAGAGATGGCTCCCTTTATCCGCCATATGGCGATGGAGCGCAACGGCTGGAGCGAAGAGCCTGGCGTCATGGTCTTCGGCAGCAGCTTAGGCGCCACCCACGCGGTGAATTTCTATTTCCGCTGGCCGGACGTGTTCGACCGTCTGCTGGCCCTCAGCGGCATTTACACCGCGGAATACGGCTTCGGCGCTTATATGGACGACCTGGTCTATCTGAACTCGCCGGTCCATTATCTGGCCAACATGCCCACCGACCACCCTTATATCGCCAAGTACAACCGCCACAAAGCGGTGATCTGCGTCGGACAGGGTCCCTGGGAAATGCCGGATTCCACGCGCCAGCTCCACGGCATCCTGGACTGGAAAGAGATCTACGCCTGGGTGGACTACTGGGGGTACGACTGCGCCCACGACTGGGACTGGTGGTATAAACAGGTCGTCTACTTCGCACCCTATCTGCTGGATATGGGCTGAAGAAACGCGAAAAGACCCGGTTCCGTAGTTAAGCAAAAAACAGCAACGGGAATGATGAACGCTCCCTGACCGATCATCAAAGCGAAGATACAGGAAAACAGAACAGGCAGAAGCTGAACCAGAATGAAAATCAGGGAAACTGTGGTTCAAAACCCAAACAGGAAAAGTACAGGCAAAAACCCAAGCAGGGAAAATAAGAAAAACAGACCAAATAAAATGCAAACCCAAAAGCGCGCCAAAACGATACGCCAAAAGCAAAAATAAAAAAGCAGCTTTTAAAAAAGAACCGTAAAAAGCATACGCATAAAAAACAATAAGAAAAAAGCAGTACGCGGGAACCACCCGCGAGGAGGATTATGAAAATGAAAAACGTTGTGTTTATCTCACCGAATTTCCCGACCAACTACTGGCAGTTCTGCCGGGAACTGAAAAATAACGGCATGAACGTCTTAGGCATCGGCGACCAGCCCTACGACGAACTGACCTCTGAGCTGAAAGACAGCCTGACCGAATATTACAAGGTCTCCAATCTGGAAAACAGCGACGAGGTTTACCGGGCTATCGCGTTTTTCATTTTCAAATACGGCCGCATCGACTGGCTGGAATCCAACAACGAATACTGGCTGGAGCGGGACGCCCGGTTCCGCACCGATTTCAATATCCAGAGCGGCTTCCAGGTTTCCGACATTTCCCGGATCAAGTATAAGTCCAAAATGAAAGAATACTATCAGAAGGCCGGCATTCCCGTAGCCCGCTACCATCTGGTGGACGACTGGGACGGCTGCAGAGCGTTCATCGAGCAGGTGGGCTACCCGGTCGTCGCCAAGCCCGACAACGGCGTAGGCGCTTCCGACACGCACAAGATCGCAAACGACGACGACCTGCGGCATTTCTTCGATACGAAATTCCCGGATGTGCCGTATATCATGGAGGAATTCGTCTACGGCGCGGTCAACTCCTATGACGCCATCATTGATTCCAACGGCGAGCCCATGTTCGAGACCGGCAACGTATCTCCCGTCTCCATCATGGACATCGTCAACAATGCGGACAATTCCGTCTATTATATCGTCAAGGAGCTGCCGGAGGATACCCGCCGGGCAGGTCGCGCCACGGTCAAAAGCTTCGGCGTCAAGAGCCGTTTCATCCACTTCGAGTTCTTCCGCCTGCAGCAGGACCAGGAGGGCCTGGGCAAAAAAGGCGATATCATGGCCCTGGAAGTCAATATGCGTCCCTGCGGCGGTTTCACGCCCGACATGATCAATTTCGCTCACTCCACCAACGTCTACAAGATCTGGGCGGACATGATCGCGTTCGACCGTTCCACGATGCCCGTGGGCCAGCACGCATTCTGCGCTTTCGCTGGACGCCGGGACGGCAAGAATTTCGTCATGAGCCATGAGGACATCATGAACAAATACGGCGCGAAAATGAAGATGGTGGACCGGATCCCGGACGCGCTGTCCGGAGCCATGGGAAATCAGATGTACCTGGTACTGTGCGACAGCGAAGAGGAACTGAACCAGTTCTATAAGGATGTGCTGGAATGCCGGGAATAAACGCGCGTTCCGGCCGGGCCATGCTGTAACCTGTTCTTTTTATAACCTATGTAACCCTCTGTTTTATAAAACAAGCTGCCGCAGGACCGGACACGCTGCGCTGCCTGCAAAACCGCTTCGACGGGCTCTCTCTCCAAAGCGGTTCGGACAGCAAGGCGAAAACCGGTTTGCGGCAGCTTTCGTACGCCTGGGCAATCGCCCGGAACCTTCCTATGCTTCTGCGGATTCCCTCGCCATTTTCTCCGCCAGCCTGCAGAGCCTGGCGGCGGCCTCCGCGTCCGAGGCGCTCAGATAAAATCTGGCCCGGTGGCAGAAATTAAATTTCGGGTCGATCTGATGCAGCTTCTCCGCGTCCGCGCCGGCCCATTCTTCCGGAAACGGGATCTTGGTCTTAAAGGAATTCAATTCCGGCGGAACGCCCTGTCCTGCCCAGCCGCCGCGTCCGTCAGGAAAAACGCAGAATTTTTTGTCCGTATCCACCAGAACCGCCTGCCACGGCACAAAGCGGGGCAGGATCACCACGCTGTCCGTACTCTCAGCCATCGCCTTTTCAACGATCTCAGCAGCCCGGCTCCGGGCGGCTGCCTGGGACAGGTATCTGCGCAGGATCCCTTCCGCATAATCCACCGCCTGGGCGAAGCGCTCATCCGGAGAGTCCGGAGAATCCCACTCGGGATTGAACCAGGAAACCGTTACCGACAGTTCGCACTGCGTCCTGCCGTTGTCCGCATCGTCGATGGCGGAGACAAACTGCCGGTCAAAATTCGCCGCCTCCTTCTCCCCTACCAGCATGGCGCCGTATTTTTCCCACAAAAGCCCGAACGCGGCGTAGGGCGTACCGTCCGCCCGTTTTCTGGCGTCCGCCTGATGATGATCGAACTCTCCCATGCCGACGTCATAGACGATGCCGTCAAAATCTTCCGGCACCTTATTCCCCCTCGTAACCTGAAAATCCGGATAGATCAGCCGCAGAAGCGCCGTAGAAAATACATCGTCCGCATGGAATGTGCCGCTGTGGGTAAAACCTTTCATATGAATACCTCCGTTTTCCGCTGTCTGCTCATTTGGCGGTTTCAGAAACCGTTTGCGTCTTTTTGCCAAAAACAAGTATAGCACACTCCCGGCCGCGCCTCAACCGGATTCAGAAAAATACAGGGGAATTCTCATTGAAAACGCTACAGTTCTCTCCGCGCCATTCGCAAAGCCGCGCTTATGCGCTTTCCGCCGCTTCGCGACTCCCTTTGCTCATAAAATGGCGCTCCCTCCGTCCGTCCAGCCAAGAGCAGATATTCGTGCAGGCACGAATCTGCTCCCTGGCTGGCGGACGAGTGAACTGTGACTTGCATGTAACCCCTTTCCTCAAAAAGATTGTAATTTTTCACAGATTTTTTTCAATTCCGCGAAAAAACGTTGATCAAATTATTCGTTGACACCACTTCGGCACGGTGCTATTATAAAGTGCATGATGAGCGAAGGGGCTGTGGTTATTGAACCATAGTCCCTTTTTTTCGCCGCAGAACCGGGCAGAATGCCGCGGTTTGCACGAACGCCCGTCAGATCATAACCGAAACCGGCATGTGGGGCGAAGGCGCTTTCCAAAAGAGGAACGTGTCTCCGCCCCTTCTTATATGCCGAGCAGGCGGAAAAGCTGCCGGCGCTTTCCGCCGCCGGTTCGGAGAGACTTTCGAATAGGATTTTCGAAACGTATGAGAGGAGAAAAACATTATGACAGAAGAAATCTTTCGTGCTGTTAACAGCGAAGTATTTGCAGTGTGGTTCCTGATCGGCGCGGCCCTGGTTTTCTGGATGCAGGCGGGCTTCGCCATGGTGGAAACCGGTTTTACCCGCGCCAAGAATGCGGGCAATATCCTGATGAAGAACCTGATGGACTTCTGCATCGGCTGCATGGTGTTCGTGCCCATCGGCTTCAGCCTCCTGCTGGGCGAGGACATCGGCGGCTTCATCGGCAAGCCTAGCTTCGCAATCTTCACGGACTACGCCAATTTCGACTGGTCCAATTTTGTATTCAACCTGGTATTCTGCGCCACCACGGCGACCATCGTATCCGGCGCCATGGCGGAACGGACCCGCTTTTTGAGCTACTGCATTTATTCAGCGGTGATCTCCGTGGTCATCTACCCCATCGAGGCCCACTGGATCTGGGGCGGCGGATG